>JBNLEN010000010.1:0-76017 GCA_050304975.1 Polyangiaceae bacterium | reverse complement strand
TTGTTCACGTAGGCGTCCAACTGAGTTGGCGTCGGCTCTGCAATGGTAGCGGCTTCAAGCCACAACGCTCGCGCCTCGTCTTGCCGACCCAAGCGCACCAGGGCGTCGGCCTGCACGTTGAGCGCGCGCCGTTTGTACTCCGAGGGCAGGGCAGCGGCACGCTTGGCCCAATTGACCGCGGCGGCGGCGTCACGACGGATTAGCAGCAGTTGAGCTAAACCGAATGTCGCACGGAAGTTCTCTGGCGCCATGGCTACAGCTCTACAGAACACCGCATGCGCACCTTTGACATTCCCAAACCGCAAGGCTTTTTCTGCCCGTAGCACGACCAGCATGACCTCAGCCTCGTCGGCAGAGGGTTCAACCTTGGCATTTCCGAGAGTCTCAACGCAGGTTGGAACCGTGCGAAGTGAACCATCGAGCTCAGAGGATGTGGTCGTTCCTATTTCGGGTTCAGGCGCCACTGGAGGGGATGGATCAGCACGCTCCGGCTTGGCCACTTTGATGGCGCGCTCCTGTTTGACGGCACGATCCGCGGGCTTGGGTGGGTCCGACGCGGCCGCAACCGCCTTGGCGGGCGCCACTGCTGCCGCCTCCGAGGGCTGGTCGGTACTTCCAGAAGTCGCTGGCGCGGCGTTCAGAGGGTCGCCGCCGGGTTGAGCTGCGGGCGCGCTCGCCGCAACCTGAGGATCCGCCACGGCATTCTGCACGCTGGCGCCGTCCCGCAGCAACCAGAACGCCACAACCCCCAACAGCAATGTGGTCGAAGCGACGCCAGCGGCCGCGGCTGCTGGTTGGGCCCTAAAAAAGGTAACCGCCGCTGTCGATACGGCCTGAAGTGCGCGGCGACAGGAACCTATCCCCCGACTTGAGCCTGAGCGAACGGCGGAGATCAGTTGATGTCGATCCCGAAGCAGACGCGATCCGAACCGGTATATCGCTCCCGCCACCGGGCGAGTGCGTTGCTTCGCGCTCGCAAGCGTATCACGGCCCACTTGCAGCCAGTCTGTGCTCGATTTGGATTGAACGGGAACGTCACTGGTGGTGGCCACGAACGTCTTCGGAGGACGCTGCGGCGGCAGCGCCGGAGCCGGGGCGACGGGCGTCACCGGCGCCCGGGGCAAGGGCTGAGTTGCAGGCGGACGAGACTGAGTGAACGCCGGGAGCGGCGGTGGCTGCGGACGAATCGAGATGTGGGGCAACTTCACGCTCGGAGAGTCACCTGGCAGCGGTAGCTTCGGTTTCGGCAGCTTCGCCTTGGGCGGTGACTTCGCTTTGGGTAGTGCCCGCTTTGCCTCGGAAGCAGGTCTCTCACGGCGGAGAGGAGGTGGTGGCGGCGGAGTCACACTGTGGGTCTTGCTGCCGTCCATGGTTCCAAACAGAGGCTAGCATCCCATGAGGCAAGTGCACTCCTACACCCTGACGTTCTGTGCATGACGAATGCACCCACGTCCCTACTCACACTTACACCGTACGGGCGTTGCTGGATGCTGCGCCCCTCAGCCACTGCATATGCTGAAGGCATCCAAACACGCATTCACGGCCGCCCCCGCATCTGCCGGGAGTGCCGCTGCCCGGCCCGCGTCACCCGCGTCGAAGATTTGCTTGGTGAGACATACGTACAGGTCGAAGTTACCGGCGTCCGGCCCTGCCAAGCAGGTCGCCTGGATCTCTTGGCGGTCGCCTCGCGTGCAATCCGACCCCGCATGTTGGGCACATTCGCAAAAGATCTGTTCGGCCTGCAAGCACATGAGCGCTTGTGGACTAGGGTTCGGGACTCCGGCATCTCCGGCGTCCGTCGTGGCGCTCGCGTCTCCAGCGTCCACAGCAGCGTCTACCAAGCTGCCGGCGTCGGTCGCCCGCGCCCCATCACTCTCGCATGAGGCCAGCGCACAGACCGCTGCTATCCACCCGCAAACGGATGCGCCAGCGATGTAAAATGGGGGCTTCATCATCAGTCCTTCAGTAGTCGACACGTCCGCGCAGGCGCTTGGTTTCGGAGCGGCGGCGCTTGTTGTCTACACGCCGCCGGTGCACGCCCTTGCTCGGCTTGGTGGCGACTCGAGTGCGCGGCGGGCTGCGCACACTCCTGACCATCTCCGCCAAGCGGGAGCGAACGTCCGCTTGGTTCCTGTGCTGTGAGCGATGGCGGTCGCTCACCACCACGAACTCACCGCTGGCCGTGACATGAGACGGGTAGCGCTCCACCAAGCGCCGCTTTTGCGCCTGAGAGAGAGCGGATGATTGCTGCAGCTTCAACCGCAGCTCAACCTTTGAAGAGACTTTGTTCACGTTTTGGCCCCCGGGGCCCGAGCTACGGCTGAATCGGAATTCCAAATCCCCTTCCGGGATCGTCCAACCAGTATCAATGTCGATTCCGCTCACGTGACTGCTGCTCTGTGTGTAGCCCGGCTTTTGGCGCTTGCTTCCGGCTTTGGGGCACCAGACCTTGCAACAGTCGCGCTGCGTGCGCAACACTGCCGGCGTGACTCAAAAGACTTGCCTAATCACTGGCGCCACTCGGGGCATCGGACGCGAACTGGCCCGGCAGCTAGCCAGCCAGAACGTCCGCGTTTTCGCTACGGGGCGCGACTCACATCTGCTGGACACGCTCAAGCAAGAAACCGGATGCCTGGGCCAGGTAGCGAACCTGTCTGATGCTGATGCGGTGCTCTCACTGTATGAGACCGCCAAGACCGAGCTGGGTGCCGCCCCCGACTTTCTGGTCAACAACGCCGGCTTCAACTCGCGTAAGGCCCCGCTGGTCGAAACCACTCTCGAAGAGTTCGATGCGCAATACGCGGTCAACGTCCGCGCGCCATACCTGCTCTGCCGCGAAGCCCTCAAAGACATGGCCGCACGCCAGAGCGGGCATATCGTGAACCTCATCAGCACTGTCGTACATCACGGCAACGAGACGATGGGAGTGTACACGACCACGAAACACGCCTTGCATGGTCTTCACAGCGTGCTCGTCAAAGAGGCGCGCAATGTTGGCGTCAAAGCCACCGCAGTGTATCCCGGCGGTGTTTTCACCACGTTCCGGAAGAATGAGCGACCCGACTACATGTCTGCAAGCAGCACTGCCCAAATGGTCGTTCAGGTACTGCTCGCCCCCCAGGACGTGGTCGTGCACGAGCTGACATTTCGACCGATGGTCGAAAAGAACTTTTGATCCCCGTGAGGTAGCGGCGGGTTGAGCGCGCACGAGGCACACGAAAATCCCCTCAATTGCCGACCCGGGGCGCAGATGTAGGAAGGACAACCACCAAAGCTTCCCTGGAGATGCTCGGGCGAGCGAGCTATCGTGAGACATGCTTTGGGGACTTGGCCGGCGAACGCCGCAGCTGCTCGCACTCATCTCGGCTACAAGCTGGCTGGCCGCATGCACCGGCGAACAGTTTACTGCCAGCGATGACCGCGACGCGGTGAGTGGCGGTGGCAATGATGGCACCGCTGGCGGGGGCAACGGCAATCCCAATCCGATCCCCGGCGGCTGCACGGGACGCAATGACTGCGACGACGCCGATCCGTGTACGATCGACGTGTGCGAACGGGAAGGCAGTTGCCAAAACATTCCCAAATGCGGTGGCTCCGACCGGTGCTGTGATGGCGTTTGTGCCGAGTGTTGCGACGACAGCCAGTGCGATGACGGCGTGGAATGCACGACCGATACATGTTTCTCCGGCACCTGCGTCGCCAACTCGATGGACGGTCGCTGCGAAGCCGATGAATTCTGCTCTCCCGTCGAAGGCTGCATGCTCAAGGTTTCCTGTACGACCCAGGACGATTGCAATGACGACAACCCCTGCAGCACGGACAATTGCACCAACGGGTTCTGTGAATATGAGTTCTGCGAACGCTGTTGCAACAACACTTTTTGCGGTCAAGAATGCTGTGACGCGGCCGGTTGTGACGACGGCAAGGACTGCACCATGGATTCCTGTGAGATGGGGATCTGCAAGAATGAGCCAGTGGACTGCATGGGCGGCAAGTGCTGTGAGGGTGCGGGCATGGCCCAGTGCGCAGAATGCTGTGGACCGGACGAGTGCGATGACGACGTCGAGTGCACGGACAATCGCTGCCAGGACGGCACCTGCACCGCGGAAGACACCTGTGAAGATGGCTTGGTGTGTTCGCTCGAAAACAAGGTCTGCGAAGCTGCGGCGGAGTGCGTAGAAGACATTGATTGCGATGATGGAAACCGCTGCACCGAGCAGAGTTGCGAGGGCGGCTTCTGCCGCTACCTATCCTGCGCGGATCAAGGTCTGAAGTGCTGCGCGTCGTTGTCCGGCGACGAGGACCGAGCGGTCTGCTCGGAGTGCTGTGATGACAGTGAATGCGCTGACGGGCTCGGCTGCACCGACGACGCCTGCGTCGACGGCGTCTGCGTCAATACGCCGAATTCACAAATCTGCCTGTCAAGCGGCCTGGGCTCAGTCTGTTGCCCAGGACAAGGCTGCCGTTTCGAATGCGGGACGAAAGAGCCTGCGCCCTAATCCGGGCGTCCCCTCTCGAGCTCAGCTGGCAGCTTCTTCACTGGAGTTGAACTCACCAAGGCCTGAATCATCCTGCGAGATCTTTCGCGTCGAGGTGACCTGGCGGCGCTCCACGTTCCAAGACAGTATCTCCGTCACGCGAGGGTCCACGGCGGCGCGCAGATCGGCATCCACCCCGGGCCGGGGCGCCTCCATACCGGGTGAGGGAATCACCTCTTGCACTCCACTGTCGCTCTCTGGGCTGTCACTCTCCTGTTCGAGCTCCGGGTGCTGCACGACGTCCGCCTCGATGTGCACGATCAAGGCTTCCCCCATGGGTGGGAAATCCGCCGGAATGCTGTTGGCCGCCAAGATCTTGGCACAGGCCGTGGTCAGCGGAGCGGTTGTTCCGGCAATGCAGATCGCAGGTCGCGCTCCAAGCCAGCCGCAAATCAGCACGCCATGGGAACGCCCCTCATTGCGCTGCACGCGAAGCACTCGTCCATTGAACTCAAAAGCGCGTTGATTGGGCTCAACCGGGTTGAACACCTCAGTCACGGGGCGTGAAAACACACCTTCGCAGAGCTCCCTGGGCCAGGCAAAACGAAACGGCGGCGTGGCTGTATCCGTCCAGGGTTCAAACCCCAGTACTCTGGCCGCAACGACCTCACTCGCCGGGCAGGTCGCAGGATTGCCCACGGAACAAACCGCAGACGTCGATTCATTCAGCTTCTTGTACCAAGCCGACTGCAGATGAGGCTCGACCTCCTTCTGGATCATGGAGCGCACAATATCTACGTTCACCAGCGCTGCGGTGCGGTCGATCGCGCGAATCAGTCCAGTAACCGTGTCCAAGTCGGAGGCGTGAACGTAGTCTCCACGATTGCGCTCCAGGTACTCGCCGTCGAGCAGAAGCACTGAGGTGCTGAAGCCGGCGCTGCCCACCAGAAACATGATCTTTTGCTGTTCGACCAGCTTGTCGATCAAGCGGGTCGGCTGCAGTACGCCGCCCAGCCCGCCGTAGGGGGCCAACAGCTTGTTGATGCCCATCCATTCTTCGACGGTAAATGGGGTGCTCACCTTGCCGCTTTTGACAAGAACAGCGAGCTTCTTGCGCAAGGTGTCGACCTGGGTCTTGTCCTTGAAGACCAACTTGGCCAGCCCTGGATAGCCATTGTAGGCGCGTGCTTGCTGCCCGAGAGCCTCCCGCAGACGATCCACTTGCTGCTTGTTCACAGCGCTCCTCCAAGACACTCATGGCCAAAAGTTGCCAGATCAACCGCCCATGGCCGATGTCCAAAATTTGCCACTTGCATCCTCGGGTGCGGATAATTCACGTGAATGTCACCTAAACGGAAGGCCCACATTCGACATCCTTAGGCCCAAACCGGCCACTTGTCAATCAGACGCCAAATCTGACTCAGGACAGCGACGCTCCGGAGCAGCCCGTGCGCGGGGCCGCCAGGGGGCGCCGGACGGATACGTTTAGGCCGCCATTGGTTGGTCGCAGGGCGCTGCCGCCCTTATGCTGAAACCTCATCATGAAGTTTCTGCCATCTCAGTTCGCGTACCTGTTGAGCGAGCGCGGGTCCCGACAGAACTTGAAGGCTCTGCTCCAGTACGTCGGGTTTCTGGCGTTCACAGTCGGCGTGTTCAGCGTGCTCTTCCACGTGATCATGGTCTACGAGGGGCAACAGCACTCGTGGATCACAGGCGTGTATTGGACGCTGACTGTGATGAGCACGTTGGGATTTGGTGACATCACGTTCCACAGCGATCTGGGGCGTCTGTTCAGCATTCTGGTGCTCCTGAGCGGCATCATCCTGCTACTGATCGTCTTGCCCTTCGCCTTCATTCGGTTCTTTTATGCTCCGTGGCTGGAAGCTCAATTGCGTCTGCGCGCACCGCGCAAAGTACCCGAGGGTTTTCAAGGCCACGTCATTATCTGTCGCTACGACGCTATCGCCCGAGGCCTAATCGAGCGTCTGCAAGCCCTAGACATTCAATACGTGGTGCTAGAACCCGACCCCAAACGGGCAGCCCACCTGCACGCTGAGCACGTGACGGTCGTCGCCGGAGAGCTGGACAGCAAAGCCACGTACGAAGCGGTCTGCGCGTCTCAAGCGCGACTCGTGGTCGCCAATCTGGACGACGCCCACAACACCAATATCACCCTAACCGTACGCGAGGTCGATGCGACGGTCCCGATCACGGCCATCATTTCAAACCCAGACTCCCAGGACATCTTGGAAATGAGCGGGGCCAACAATGTGATCATCGCCAAACAAGAGCTCGGGCAACACCTATCAACGCGAGTGAATGCGGGCGCTACGCACGTGCATGAGGTAGGACACTACCGCGATCTGTTTCTGGCTGAGTTCCCCGTGCACGGCACTGAACTTGCCGGCGCCACCATCAGGCAAACCAACCTGCGCGAAGAGCTGGGACTCACCATCGTTGCCTATTGGGACCGAGGCGAATTGCACAGCGCGCGCGCCGATGGGCAGCTATCGGAATACAGCGTGCTTGTCGTCGCTGGTAGTCCGTCCCAAATCAAGCTGCTGGATGAACGTTACTCAGCAGGACTCGACAATGACGCCCCTGTAGTCGTGCTGGGTGGTGGTCGCGTCGGTCGGGCGACGGTAGCAGCACTCAAACGAGCCGACATCAAAGTTCATTTGGTAGAGAAAAACAACGCCCTAGCCGACCGCATCCGTGACACGGCCGACGATGTGTTCATCGGTGACGCGGCAGATCTGCAAGTACTGCTACGCGCCGGAATCAAACAGGCCCCCTCTGTCGTCCTGACGACGAACAGCGACGCGACCAACATCTACCTGGCGGTCTATTGCCGTCGACTCAACCCAGACTTGCGCATCGTCAGCCGCATTACGCATGAGCGAAACTTGGAAGCCATCCATCGGGCGGGGGCCGATTTCGTCCTCAGTGACACGTCGTTGGCGGTCAAGAAACTGGTCGCCATGATTCAAGAGCGTGAGCTGTTCGTACTTGGTGAAGAGGTGGACTTGTTCATCTTGACCGTGCCGGAGGCTCTCGTGGGACAGACTTTGGCGGAGTGTGCGATCGGGGCCAAGACAGGATTGAATGTGATAGCGATACAGCAGGGAGACAGCTTCGTCACCAGCCCCGGCCCAAACGCTCGTCTACCTGCCGGCTGTGAGCTGGTGCTAATCGGCACTCCACACCAACGCGAGCACTTCCATCGCATCTTTCAGACGCACAACGGGCAGCGCCGACAGTCGCTCCACAGCTTGCCGGCCCCCCCGAGCAGCTCGTTCAAACGCGACCCCACAAGCACGCGTGACGTGGCAGATGGTGAAGATTGAGCGGCAGCCCAACCGACTACGGGCGCGCTTGCGAATGACTTGGCAGCGGGCGTCCGGGGCAGACGCAAGTCGCAACCGAAGGGACGCCCAGCAGGAAGGACAGGCGCCGCCGTCGCAAACACATTCGTTGCAGGCATCAGTTCAACGCAACTCAAACGTATCGGCGATCCAAGGCAAACCCACGGCCAACAACGTACTCACCAGCAAACCCGCGGTAGCTTTTAGCAAGTCGCTCCCCATCTCTTTACCCGCGGTCATTCGATCTTTACCTTTGAGTAGCTCGTCCGCGCGCGCTCGCAAACTCATCGAGAGTGCAATCTCCCGACCGGCGAGCACCCCCAGAAACACCCAAGTCGTGCTCATGGGGATCCGGCTCACCTCTTTGAAGATCAGTAAGACTACGGCAAACAAAAAATCGATAATCGAGGCAGAGCGAATGTCCGCGGTGCTGGTCTTGTTGGTGACGATCTTCTGGATGGCGCCGCCATAGGAGTAGAAAGTGTAGGCGTGCAGCGCGTACATGACCCCCAGTCCCAGCGCGACTTCCAGCGCCGAGAGATTGCGGGGCATGTACACGAAGGTGTTGGCCAAGTCTTGGATCAGCCACTGGCTCCAGAGCAAGCCCGTGCTCAGCCACTGAATAGCGATCCAGTGCTTTCGCGCGGGCCCAGCACCAGCAAAGAGCCGCTCCGCGCGATGAGCCACTGAATAGTAGGCGCCAAACGCGAAGACAAAGGCAACCGCGTATCCGAGCACCGACTTGAGCACCATCGACCCGAGATTGCTGGGAGCGAAGAAGGTCAAGATGAGAAACGTCGTGCTGACGGGGTACCCGTAGCGTGTCAGGACCAGCAGCACGAGCGGCGGCGCCACGTGCAACCAGGTGAACTGTTTCGGCTCGGGGATCTTTTCCAATCGCCCGTACGAAACATCCCCTCCGCTGACGTACCAGCTGTACAGCAGGACCGCCGTCAAGATGCTGCAGGCGAAGAGCCACAATACCCACCACGGGCGTTTGGAATTGGAACTCAAAAACGTGCCCAGCGTCTGGATCGCGTCATTCGCCACGATCGAATACGCCGCCAGACAAAACCCGAGCACCTGCCAGATACTGTAGTTGGCTACCATGTTCGCTGTGGCGGCGGTACATCGCGCCAGATATCCCGCACAACATGCGTCACCACAACGTTGCGAATCCGTAGCGCCCCCGACACCAGTTCGGGTACGGCGCCACGCTGCGCGCAACAACTGCGCGCTCTGGCACATGGCTCAACCGGGATGAACTCTGGGTCTAGTCAAGCGGGGCTAGGCGTGAGTCACGGCGATGGCTGCACGTACAGCAGCTGATGGTTCCCCAACTTGACGAACATTTCGGGGTAGCCCTCCTCCGTCAACGGATACAGGTCGAAAACGTGACTCTCGGTCGCTGGCTCCTGCGCTGCGCAAGACGCCACGGCAGTGGCCGATAGGGTAAGCTCAGTAGAAGGTGTGGCGGATTCGTTCACTTCTGGCCCCCAGCAGAGGGAAAACGCAGCGCAGCCATCGCTCACGACATCGATCGTCAGATACCCGGCGTCTATTGCGATGCGCTCGACGGCCACGGATCCCGCGCTCTGCTCACATTTCGTAATCGGCGCAATTGGGCAATAGCGCTCTTCGCACTCTGTCACTTGCCCATCACGGCAGACGCAGGCGTTGCAGCTGAGGGGATCTGGGGCGAGCTCACCCTCGGCATACTCGATCCCACGAACCACACAGCTGCTCGGCTCATCACACGCGGAATCGTCGCACGACACTTCACCGTCATCACACTGACAGCTTTCGCACCCTCGCTGGAACATATCCCCCGATGCGTGCTCCTGTCCGTCCACTTCACAACCAGGCGAGCAAGTGACGTCATCGCATACCACGTCTCCGTCATTGCAGACGCAGGTTGCGCAATCGTCTGAAAACTCGTCACCATCCGCGTACTGCTGACCATCGTGGGTGCAGCTTTGCGCGCACTCTTGTTCGGTGCACACCAGCTCACCGGCGCGGCACAAGCAACGGTTGCACTCCACTTGCGCGGCGTCCCCATGGGAGATGCGTTCCCCATCGGGCAGCTCGCAGGATTGATCGGCGGGCATATCACAATCGCCACCTTCACAGATCAATGCGCCCGCGAAACATTCGCAAGTGCCGCAGCCTGATGCAAAGCTTTCGCCATGCATGAACAGCACCCCGTCATTATCCACGCACGCAGCCGGCTGGGGCTGATTTGAAGGTTGGCGCGCTGGGCGATTGCACGTCGACGCGCAGGACATTTCTCCATCCGCCCCGCAGCGACAAAAGCTGCAGTCGTCTTGCACCACATCTCCCTCGTCACAGGCGACTTCGACGCGACATCCAGACAGACCCAAGAGCACCAGGGCGAAAGACAAGCTAACGAAGCGCATGGGCCGGGAGATGCAGCTAACATGCCAACGGCCGATACTCACCTGCGCCTGGGGATCCCTCGGTCAACGCACGGGAATTCCGAGGGTTCCACCCCCTCCACCGGGCTGCATTCGTGCGCCTGACTGTGCCACGCTGTGCCCTGCGCTTGCCTCCCTTGCGCTCGGTGCACCAGCGTGTTTTCAGCCCGGCCTGCGCTAGCGGTCTCGGCAGCTCAGCGACAGACGACTCACCAAGCAAATCATCGGCTTTCAGTTCACCCAAGAGCAAGCCGAAGTCACTGCCGACAAGATGAACGAGATCCCTCCGCCCTGCGCGCCTCCTCCCGCGGCCGCGTGCGTTGACAATGTCTGCAGCTACGCCCAAGAATGAGGCGTGCGCGTCGCTGCTTACGTTTACCCTGGATGGCATCCGATAGCTGAGCGGGATGAGTCCTTTCATCCCGGATTCACTGAATGGGAACTGGTGCAACAATGCCGGCCGCGCTTTGAAGGACACCGCCAACCGCGGCTGCCGTCTTTGGGCAGCTATGACGACCGCGACCCGCGAGCGGTCGGGGAGCGCGTGCAATTGGCCTGCAACTACGGTGTAGACGCGTTCATCTATGGCCTTTTTTGGTGCCGAGGGAAACGCGTATTCGAACAAGCTTTGGATTTGGGTTTTTTGGGGTCTGGTGCGGGGCGTACGGCATCGTTTGCGGTGATGTGGGCCAATCGCATGCCGCGCCGGGTGCTGCCCGTGAGTCGCGCTGATGCACCAGTGATCGACGAGCAACGCCGCGTGCGAACCGACGTCGAAGACTTCGTCGAGTTGGTAGCAATGGTGGCTCGCGCCTACTTCATCCGAGACAACTACTTGCGGGTGCAAGGACGACCCTACTTTTCGATCTTCGACACGACCTTCTTCATCCGTGAGCTCGGCCTGGAGCAAGCAGCATTGGCAATCCAATCCGCGCGCCATTGGCTCGCAGAGCATGGCTTCGCGGACATGCACTTGGCCGCGATCGATCCATCACAGGAAGTGATCGGACAACTGAAGGAGCTAGGCTTCGACAGTGTGACCCACTACGTGCATTTGCCCGTCTGGAAGGGGCCCAAACTTCAAGACTACGCGCAATGCGCGGCAGCACGGGCAACGGAATGGCAACGCTTCTACACCGACGCGGCGCTCCCCTACATGCCGTCGATCGCACCGGGCTGGGACGCTTCACCGAGAGCCGCTGACTTCGGCGCTGAGCGCCCCGGCAAATATCCCTGGTCCCCAGTCGTCACTGGCGAGAGTCCGGACCAGTTTTTTGAGGCACTACAGCGGGGTATGCGCTTCACCCACGAGCACGGACACGAGGATCCGCTGCTGATGGTGGCCTCACTTAATGAGTGGAGTGAGGGGCACTACTTGGAGCCGGATGAACGTTTCGGCTACGGCTGGTTGAAGGCCCTGCAGGCCGCGACACACCGCTGAGCCGACGGCTGTCGCTCCTCATGGAGTTTGTGTACATTGGGCGTCGTCCCGGTTTCTGAACCCCGGGGCGCAGGCAGATCCACCCCAACGGGAGCAGCACATGTTTCGATACCTAACGCCCAGTTTGCTAATCACGGCTTCAGTCTTCGCCTTCGCCTGCGAAGAAGAAAAGAAAGACGAGCCTGCCACGGCGACCGAAGCCGTCGCGGCCGAAAAGCCAGCAGACCAGCCCGCCAAGGCAGAGGCGGACCCCGAAAAAGCCGCAGCCGAGAAAGCCGCTGAAGAGGCCGAGGAGGAGAAAAAGAAGGCCCAAGCAGAGGTGGATGCCAATCCACTGACCGAATGTTGTCGTGCATTGGGCAAAAAAGGTTTCGTTGAGCGCAGCCCGGAGTACGTTGCCGCATCCAAAGTCTGCGGTGAGGCGATGACCAACAAGGAAGACGTCGACAAGGCGCTTCCGAATATCAAGAAGGAACTCAAGGGCAAAGCGCTGCCCGACGAGTGCAGCAAGTAGCGAGTGCCAAAGTACGACGTTTGCATCATCGGCACCGGCCGAGTCGGATTGCCGTTAGGCCTGTCTCTCATGGAGGCAGGCCTCAAGACTACAGGGGTCGACCTCGATCCAGAATTGAGGGCGATGGTCGACTCCGGCAAGATGCCGTTTCGAGAGCCCGGATTCGATGAGCTGGTCGCACGCCGTGAGTTCAAAGTCCACGCCGATCATGCAGTCGCGGCAGACAGCGCCGCGCTGATCGTGACTGTGGGCACGCCGCTCAACACCCATATCGAAACGGACCTTCGCCAAGTGCAACGCGTGCTAGAGAGCATCGCGCCGCACCTACGGGAAGGGCAGCTCGTGTGTTTGCGCAGCACGGTCGCGCCGGGAACCACGGCGTTCGTCAAACGCTGGATCGAGCAGAACACGCCGCTGCGCATCGGAACGACTCTAGGCTTGGCATTTTGCCCAGAGCGCATTGCTGAAGGCAAGGCGCGCGAGGAGCTGCGCAGCCTGCCACAAATCGTCGGTACCGAAGATGAGCTGAGCCATGAAATGGCTACGAGGTTGTTCGGGCGCATGGTGTCCGAAACGCTTCCAACCAACTACGTCAGCGCTGAGCTGGTCAAGCTATTCAACAACATCGCCCGCTATGTACACTTCGCGCTCGCCAACCAATTTGCGCTGGTCGCTGACACCTTTGGGGTCAACGTGCACGAGATCCGGCGCATGGCGAACCACAAATATCCCCGCAACACCATCGCGGCGCCAGGACTGACCGCCGGCACCTGTTTGCGCAAAGACTTCGGCATGATCAACGAGTGGTCCCCGTATCCGGATTTGTTGCTCAGCGCCTGGAAGATGAACGAATACGTACCGGCGTTTTTGGTTCAGCATCTGCGTCAGCGCACGCCTCTCCACGACAAGGTCGTGGCGATTTTGGGTTACACCTTCAAGCAAGACACGGATGACATGCGCGATTCACTAGCGGGCAAGCTCTACCGCTACGTGCAACGCGAACTGCCTGCGGAAATCCGAGTGACGGACCACTTCTTGCCAGCGATCATCGCCGATGAACACAACGGAAAGATCAAGAACTGGGAGCTAGAAGAAGCGCTAAAAGGCGTTGACTGCGTGTTCATTGCCACGAACCACAGCGGCTACGACCAGGCGCTGCGTCGACTTGCCCAGAGCCAGCCCAGCGCCTGGATCGCGGATCTCTGGAACGTGACGCTGACCGACCAGACTTTTTACCAAGCAAAGGACCTCGCGTAATGCACTTGGTCACGGGTGGGAGCGGCTTCATTGGCGCCGCTCTCGTCAAAGAACTCGTCAAGCACGGACACCGCGTGCGCGTCTTGGACAATCAGTCTCGCGGACGGCCCGAACGGCTGAAGGACTTAGGTGACGCCATCGAGCTGGTCACGGCCGACGTGTGCGACGCGGCGCAAGTCTTGGCAGCCACAGAAGGTTGCGAGGTCGTTTGGCATCTGGCCTACATCAACGGCACGCGCTTCTTTTACGAAAAGCCGGACGTGGTCTTGGAGGTAGGTGTCAAAGGCGCCCTCAACACCTTGGAAGCCGCGTTAGCCTGCAAAGTAAGGCGCTACATCCTGGCCAGCACCAGTGAGGTCTACAATCAACCAACCCACGTGCCTACAACCGAGTCCGAGCGGCTGCTAATCCCTGACGTGACCAACCCTCGCTTCAGCTACGGCGGCGGGAAGATCACATCTGAGCTGCTCGCCCTTCACCTGGGTGGTACACGCGGACTGGAAACGGTGATCTTCCGCCCGCACAACATCTACGGCCCGGATATGGGGTTCGAGCACGTCATTCCGGAGATCGTCCAACGCATTGTTGAACTCAGTGATGGCCTGACGAAACGCCAGATTGAGCTGCCGATCCAAGGAGATGGCAGTGAGACCCGTGCGTTCTGCTACGTCGAGGACGGCGCAGCGGGCGCCTATCTGGCTGGCATGAAAGGCGAGCCTGGCAACATCTACCACCTGGGTGCCGAGCAGGAAATTTCGATTCGAGATCTGATCCTGGCGCTTGGCAGAGCGCTTGATGTGGAGCTCACGCTGATGGCGGGGCCGCTGCGCGAGGGCGGTACCACTCGGCGCTGCCCAGCCATCGCCAAATTGCAAAGCTTGGGTTACGAGCCCAAGGTTGAGCTCGAGACGGGGCTTAACAAAGCTGCTCGCTGGTACGCCGACTACTTCCTATCCAAGCGGAAATAGCTGGGCTGACGCCCATTTCCAGCTCACTCTAGCTCGTCGGCACAGGCGCATACGACGTGCACCGCGCAGCTGAAGCAATAGTCTTTGTCGCGCGGGAGCGAGGGATCCAGAGGCTCACCGCACTCTAGACACTGCTGAATCGAGCCGCCGTCCCTGCGCACGTCGGAGCTGGGTCCGGTGCCGCCCGACCCAGCATCGCGACAACCAGCACGAGCACCCTCGGGAATGTTCTCCTGGGACATCAGCGCGGAGCATAGCCTCGAACCGAGCATGCTGCTAGTGTCCACGCACATGCTCCCATCGTTCGAAATCCCCCGCCTAGGAGAAGCCACCTTCCAGAGTCCGATGCAGCTCAGTCACGCCCCGGACGACCTCAAGTCCAACTACGTCAATGACGACGAGCGCGTGCTGTATCGCATCGAATTTGAAGGAGAACGCTGCACGTTCGATAGCGATGAAGCCGGCGCGCTCGAAAAAGCGGGGCCCCGTGAGAAGTTGTTTTTCGACCCGAACAAGCTGCACGCTGGCATCATCACCTGCGGAGGTCTGTGCCCGGGTCTGAATGACGTCATTCACTCCATCGTGATGACGCTCTGGGAGCACTACGGAGTACGACGTGTCAGCGGCTTCCGATTTGGATACCAGGGGCTTGTCGCCGACTCTCCCCACACGCCGCTGCCGCTGGATCCGAAGGCCGTCAACAACATCCATCGGCAAGGTGGAACCATATTGGGAAGTGCCCGCGGTGGCGGCGAACGTTCAGGGGAGATCGTGGACACGCTATTGCGCCACAACATCAACGTCTTGTTCACCATCGGCGGCGACGGCACTCAGCGAGGCGCCCTGCGCTTGACTGAAGAAATCGCCAGACGGCGCTTGCCCATCGCGGTTGTGGGTGTACCCAAAACAATCGACAATGACTTGAGCTTCGTGGAGCGCTCGTTCGGCTTTCAAACAGCCGTGGCTGAAGCCGTGCGCGCAGTCAATGGCGCCTACACCGAAGCCCGCGGCGCGACCAACGGGGTCGGGCTGGTGAAAGTCATGGGGCGCGAGAGCGGCTTCATTGCAGCCCACTCGGCTTTGGCCAGCAATGACGTAGATTTCGTTCTGATCCCGGAGGTCCCGTTCTCGCTGGAAGGCGAACAGGGCTTCTTGCGTCACCTGGAAAGGCGCCTGGATCGATACCAATATGCCACGGTGGTGGTTGCCGAAGGCGCGGGACAGCGTTACGTCTCCTCCGAAGGCGTGGACAAGGGTGGCAACAAGAAGCTGGGCGACATTGGCGTGTTCTTGAAGAAAGAAATCACGCGCTACTTTCGCGAGCGAAACAAAGAAGCCCAGGTCAAGTACATTGACCCGAGCTACATCATCCGCAGCCAAGCCGCCAATCCGGCAGATTCCATCTACTGCGCACGTTTGGGCTCGAATGCGGTCCACGCGGCCATGTCAGGGCGTACCAGCTGCGTGGTTGGAGCCGTCAACAATCGCTTGGTTCACGTTCCCATTGCCGCGGCGACTTCGCAGCGAAACTGCGTCGACCCTGAAAGCGCACTTTGGCGCGACGTCATCGTCAACACGGGCATGCCAATGCTGATGTCTGATGACCAATGACTGGGCGTCGCGCCCTTGATATCGATGACTTCAAGTTTTCTCGACCATCCACTTGTTAGCGAGCGCTACTTCTTCCCTCGCCCGGGAAAGCTGTCGGACCCGTTCGTCGTCAAAGCCAACGGGGTACAGCTGCACTGTCACCTGAGCACGCCCAATACGAACGCTCCACTGTTGTTACATTTTCACGGAAACGGTGAGCTCGTTTCGGATTGGCTCTACGACTTTGAGCCTGCGCTGATCAAGGCGGGTTTCAACGTTTGCTTGGCAGAGTATCGAGGCTATGGCAGCTCCTCTGGTGACCCGGCGCTGGTAGCGATGCTGGACGACGCGCTCGTCATCGCCGACGCGTGCGGTGTCGAACCCCAGCAAATGTACGTGTATGGCCGTTCCGTGGGATCCATCTACGCATTGCACGTCGCCGCGAACCGTGCGGTCGCCGGCTTGATTATCGAAAGCGGCATCGCCAACGTGTTGCAACGCCTGGCAATTCGAGTCGAGCCGCAAGAGTTGGGCGTCAGCCAGGCCGAGCTCGAGCGAGAGATCGCAACCCACCTGAATCACGAATCCAAGATCCAGGCCCACCGAGGCAAGCTACTAGTGATGCACACGCGCAGAGATCAACTCGTGCCTGCGTCCCATGCCCAACAGCTCGCAGACTGGGCAGGGTCCAAAGCGCGACTGGTCCTGTTTGAGCAAGGAGATCACAATTCGATCCACCTGCACAACGGGCCTGCCATCGTGGCTGAGCTGGAGCGCCTGGCGTTCAATCGGTAAGCCCCTGATGGCGCCGAGCGAACGAGATTTATTGGCGCAGAGCGCGACCTCGGAGTTGCTGCGCCAGCGGGAGCGGCTCAGCCTGCGCTGGAGCGCTGGCATGCAATTGGGCATCGTCATCGCCAGCAGCCTGATAATTCCGTTCGCTGGCGTCGCGGTTGAAAAGATCGCTTTGGGGCTCATGCTGCTGCTCTTCGGCTCAACTCTGTACTGGGTGTTTCGCCGGCTGGGTCATGAGCAAGCGGATCTCGTGCTGTTAGGCTGGGTCGTAGCGGCCACCGCTGCCTCGGTGCTGATCGCTCTGCCTGTGTTGTGGCACCTCGTCTACACGACTGACGCAGAACCACTGATGCACCTGCGGGGTCACAACTATACGGCCGTGTGCAGCCTGCTGATGGTACTCAGCGCCGTCACCCAACGCCCAAAGTTCCCCGCGCTGGTGACGGCAATCGCGGTCATTGCCCACGTCGTCATCGCAGCACTGGCGTTGACCGACTGGCGATTGCAGACATTTAGAGGTGGTTTGGGGGCGGCCATTGGACTGGGCAGCGGCGGCACCGACGTGCTGGTCATCACACCGCTCCTGCTGGCGATGGCGGGCACGGTGCTGACGCTGGGAGCCAAGGCCGCGCGGCGCACCACGCTCGAAGCGGTGGCGTTAGAGCAAGCCGAGCGAGAGGTCCGCGAACAGCAACTGCAGGCGGTGCTCGAAGCCCGCATGGCCGCGCTAGGGGATCTGGTCGCGGGCGTACAACACGAGGTAAACAATCCTTTGGGCGCTATGCGCAGTGCGTCAGACACGGGCACGCGCGCGGTCGAACAACTTCGCACCGCCTTGGCAAGTGGTGACGAAAGCAAGCTCGAACGAGCGCTCAGCGTACTCCAACGCACGTTGGACCTTTCGACGCAAGCCGGCAATCGAATGGCCGAAGTCATGTCCACGATCAAGGGCTTCGTCCAGCTCGACGCGGCTGAGCTGCAGCGCACCAAGCTGGCGACCTTGGTCCACAATAGCCTGTCCGTGGAGAAATCCAGGTTGCGGAACGACACGAGGTTGCAGCTGGAGCTCGACGAGCAGCTGGAAATCAAGTGCGATCCTCGCCGCCTGGGCCAGGCGCTAGCGACGGTGATACGCAACGCGGCCGAAGCTTTCGAGCAACCTGGTGAGCTACGTATCCGCGTGAAATCGCAAGCGGCGCAGGCGCTGGTTGAAGTGGCGGATCAAGGCCGCGGCATGGATAAGCAGCAGATCGCTCGCTTGTTTGAGCTAGAATTCGGAGCCAGCACTCGAGTCCACGCTCGTTTCGGACTGCCTCTGGTTCGCAGCATCGTGCATCGCCACGGGGGCGAAATCGAGGTTGAGAGTGAGCTTGGGCGGGGCACGACCGTCACCTTCCGACTACCACTCAGCTGACTTCAGGTTTTTCTGCTCGACGCGGGACCGAGCCCGGCCTAACCCCGTACGCAGGCAGACGGCCCGCCCAAGTGGTGATGCCGCGACGAACAACCCCAGCTTCCAAGGGAGATGGTCACGTGGGGAACAGAGTTGGACACAGGCGAGCACGCTGGTTGTTGCACGCGCTAGCGGTCCTGCTGGCAGCGTCCAGCATCGTTTGGGTGCGGACGGCTCCCGCGCAGACCAGCAAGAAGGTTTCGATAGGAGTAGTACTAGATGTAGATTCGGAGCGGAGTCGCGTGATCGCAGCGCTGATCCAGCACGAGATTCAGCAACTGTTGGCTTCCGAGTTCGAAGTGAGCTTTGACCCTCGCTACCGAGTCGCAGCCGACCAGACAGCGGCGCAGGTGAACTCTGCCCTCGATCGCTTGCTGCAGGAACCAGAGGTCGATCTGGTGCTTGCCCTTGGAGTGCTGGCCTCCGCCAACGCGCACGCTCGGCAAGACTTGTCAAAACCGGTGATTGCGCCGTTCGTGATCGACGTTGAGCTCCCGGATCCAGCGAAGCCCGAGGGCCCGACAAGCCGCCACCCCGCGAATGAGCTTGCCGCCCCGACGACCCATGAGCTGCTCAGCTACGTCCGCTGGGCGGTAAGCCTCAAACGTGACCTGACGGCGCTCAAGCAACTTGGAGACTTCGAGCGCGTCGCTTTCATCGGCAATCAGGCGGTTCTGACGCAACTGCCGCGACTTGGCGCCCGCCTCACGCAAGCGGCGCAGGCCGTGGGCGTGGAGTTGACCTTGGTGCCGGCTGGCGCGGATGCGACCACAGTACTCAGTGCCATCCCCAAGGAGGCGGACGCCGTCTACGTCGGCCCAAACATGCACTGGAAAACGCAAGATATCAGCATGCTGGCGGAGGGGCTGAACGCGCGCGGACTGCCAAGTTTTTCCTGGTTCGGAAGGCAAGAAGTGGAACTCGGGATACTGGCTGGCCTGGGTGTCAAAGAAGACCAACTGCGATTGGCACGCCGGGTTGCGCTCAACGTTCAGAGCATTCTGTTGGGAGACAAGCCCAACACGCTAGTGACCACATTCGAACAGAGTGAACAGCTGGCACTCAACCTCAAGACGGCCCGAACGATCGGTGTTTGGCCCAACTGGAGCGTGTTCAATGACGCCGTGCTGATTGGCCAAGGTGCAACCAAACGCGCCAAACCCATCTCCATGCGCCAGGCCGTCAACCAGGCTACAAAGACCAACCTGGACTTGCTCGCAGAACGGCAGAGTCTGTCAGCTGGAAATGCGGACATCAAAGCTGCTCGCGCCAACCTCTTACCCCGGCTGACAGTTTCCGCCGGCGCCTACATGATCGACGAGGATCGGGCGGGTTTCGGGCGGGCAGAGCGCACGGCTTCCTGGGGAGCCACGCTGACCCAAAGCCTCTACTCCGACCGGGCCTGGTCAAACTTCGACATTCAGCAGGACTTGCAGCGCAGCCGAGAGCATGAGTTGGAACAATTGCGCCTGGACGTGGCCTTGTACACAGCCAGCGCCTACCTCAATCTGCTGAAAGCGCAGACTCTGGAAAAAGTTCAGCGCGAAAACCTGAAGTTGACGCGACGAAACCTAGCCCTCGCACGGATGCGCAAGCGTCTGGGCAGTGCTGGGCCAGAGGAGGTGCGACGTTGGGAAGCCCAAATCGCCTCCAGCCGGCGTGACGTCATCTTCGCCGTCGCGCTGAGGAATCAGTCGGAAATCGAACTCAACCGGTTGCTCAATCGTCCACTCGAAGCGGCGATCGTGGTCAAAGACGCCCAACTCGACGAGTCGTACCTATTGACGGACAATCAAGAGTTCCGGAAGTTTTTTGACAACCCATTTCGCTTCAGGGTGTTTCGCGAATTCGCCGTGCAGCACAGCATGGCCAACTCCCCCGAACTGAAGGCGATCGACGCGGCACTGGCGGCACGCAAAACCCAACTGGGCGCGGCGAGGCGGCGCGTGTTCGTGCCTGACGTCGGACTGCAGGCGGGCGTCACGCATCGCTTTTGGACCGATGGTGCCGGCACTGAAGACATCGTGCTGCCCCCAGGAGTCGGGATCGAGCTCCCAAACCCGAACAGCTTCGATTGGCAGGTCGGGGTGACTGCCACCCTGCCGCTGTATGAGGGTGGCGTTCGCTATGCGGACATCGACCGCACTCGAGCCAATATGAGCGAACTGAGCTTGCGACGAACGGCCCTGGCGCAACGCCTGGAGCAGAGGGTGCGCTCAACGTTGCACCGTGCTGGCGCGTCTTTTCCGGCGATCGAGCTGACTGAGCAGGCCGCCGCCGCCGCCGCCGGCAACTTGGAAATCGTTGCAGATGCCTATTCTCAAGGAGCAGCGTCCATCGTGCAGCTGCTGGACGCGCAAAACAGCGCGTTGGTCTCCAAGCTGCAACAAGCCAACGCTACCTATGACTTCCTGATTGATTTAGTGCAGCTGGAGCGAGCCATGGGGCGCCTCGACTTCTTCCAGACCAAAGAGAGCCAGGACCAGTTCTTCAAGCATCTGTCCCGCTTCGCCGCGCAGAAGCAACGCCAGACCGGCGCGACCGTCGCCCCGGCCCAATGAGGTTGACATGACAGCACTCAAGGTACGCCTACCAATTTTACTACCAGTTTCGAGCCGCACTTGGCCCAGCGCCGCCTCGTTGGCGCTCGCGTTAGGCTTGTGCGTGTTCGGATGCAGCAAGAAAGACGCTCCCAAAACGGAGCCGATGATACGCCCCGTGCGAACGGCAGTGGTCCAGGCTGGCGGCGGCACCGAGAGCAGCGACTATTCCGGGATAGCCCAGGCCGGAACAGAATCGAAGCTGAGCTTCAAAGTGTTCGGCACCATCAGCAAGATCAATGTCAAGGTTGGCGACAAGATCAAACGCGGCGACACGATCGCAGTGCTTGAGGGCACTGACCAATCGCTGCAGGTTCAAGCGAGCGACGCCCAAGTCAGCCAAGCTGAGGCTCAAGTCCGAAACGCCAAGGCCCAGTATGAGCGCGTCAAGCGGCTTTACGAAAACAACAACGCTTCTCAGCAGCAGTTGGACCAGGCTCGCGCAGCCGCCGAGTCAGCGGAGGCGGCGGTTCGTGCTGCAAAAAAACAAGAACAACTAGCCCGCTCACAAGCCAGCTACACTCGACTCGTAGCCAAATCAGATGGGGTGATAGCCGCGGTCAACGTGGAGCTAGGAGAGAACGTCGGTGCCGGAACTCCAGTGGCGGTCATGAACTCTGACGCGCAAACCGAGGTTTCTGTGGCCTTGCCGGAGAGTCGCATTGGGCAGGTCAAAGAAGGGGACAAAGCCGACGTGCGGTTCGATGCCATCGAAGGCGAAACGTTCTCGGCAGTTGTAACAGAGGTCGGGGTCACCACCGGCCAAGGAGCGAGCACCTTTCCGGTCGTGCTCCGACTCGAAAAAGATGACCCTCGCATTCGCTCTGGCATGGCCGCAACCGCCCGCTTGAACTTCGACGCTGGCCAAGCTGGGCAGCCTGCTGGGCTGTATGTCGACTCGCGCGCGGTGGGCGAGGACCGCAACGGACGTTACGTGTTCGTCGTCACTCCAGCAGAGGCTGGGATGGGTACGGTCAAGAGGCAGCAAGTACAAGTCGGGAGGCTCACATCCCGCGGCGTCGAGATAACGCAAGGGCTGAACGCTGACCAAGTCGTGGTCACAGCGGGCGTGCGCCTGATCGAAGATGGAGCGAAAGTGCGACTGAAGCCCGCTCAAAAGCCGGACGCTGCTAAGGCCGCCTCCTCGCCAGGTCCGGCCCCCAGCGCCGCCAGCGACGACGCTGAGTCTCCCGCAAAGACACCTGCTGGAAGCGAAAACCAGTGAGCTTCACCAAAGCAGCGATTGTTCGCAATCGCGTCACCGCGGTGATGATCGCCGTACTCGGCATCATGGGACTGAGCGCGTATCTGGACATGCCACGCCAGACGGATCCAGGCTTCGTGATGCGCGCCGCCCAAGTGGTCACGTACTTTCCCGGCGCCAGCCCAGAGCGCGTCGAACAGCTCGTCACTGACCGCTTGGAAGAGGTCGTGCAAGAAATCCCAGAGCTCGACTTCGTGAGCAGCCAATCGAAGACGGGCCTGAGCGTGGTCATCGTACAAGTCCGAGAGTCGTACAAAAACATGCGCCCCATCTGGGACAGCCTGCGCCGCAAGGTGGACAGGATTCGACCAGACATGCCTGAGGGAGCTATCGGACCGATCGTTAACGACGAGTTCGGCGACGTCTTTGGCATCATGTTGACCATCTCCAGCAATGCCGGAGCATCGGGCGTCAACGACTTCAGCAACGCAGAGCTGAAGGACATGGCCGATGAGATCCGAGACGAGTTGCTGCGCGACCCAGACATCGCGAAAGTCGAAGTCTTGGGTACGGCGGACGAACGCATCTTCGTCGAATACAATGGAGCCCAGCTAGCGCGCGTGGGGCTTTCCCCCATGGCCCTGAGCAACATCCTTGAGAGCCGCAACATCATCATGCCCGGCGGCCACCTCAACCTGGGTGATGAGCGAATCATCCTAGAGCCGAGCGGCAATTTCGCATCACTGGACGACCTGAGGCGAACGGTGATCAATCACCCGGGAACAAACGAGGTCATGTACCTCGGAGACTTGGCGGACATTTCCCGCGGTTACATCGATCCTCCGCGCCAGTTCGTCAAAACCAAGGGTGAGGACGGCCTAGTAGTTGCCATCAGCATGCGCGCTGGCGGCAACTTGCTGGAGCTAGGGGAAAAAGTCGACGCCGTCTACGAGAACCTACCAAGGCTCTACCCCCACGGCGTCAACTTCGACGTCGCATACTACGAGCCCGACATCGTCGTCGCTAAGGTCTCCGCTTTCGAGAGCAGCGTATTGCAGAGCATCGGCATTGTGCTGCTCGTCATGTTGTTGACGCTGGGATTACGCACAGGGGCCATCGTGGCTGCGCTGATCCCTACAACCATGCTCATCTCGTTCCTCATCATGAATGGGTTCGACATCTACATTGAGCAAGTCTCTCTGGCGGCGCTGATCATCGCGCTGGGGCTGCTGGTCGATAACGCCATCGTGATGAGCGAGTCCATCATCGTTCAAATGAGAGAAGGCAAGCAGGCCCTGGCGGCTGCCGTGGACTCGGCCAAAGAACTTCAGGTCCCACTGCTGACATCATCATTGACGACCGCAGCCGCCTTCCTCCCTATATTCTTGTCGGAATCCTCCACGGGGGAGTACACGGCCCCGCTTTTCAAAGTCGTCAGCATCACGCTGCTGGTATCTTGGGGCCTCGCGTTGACCCTCACTCCGCTGCTGTGCGTGATGTTTCTCAAGGTGGACAATCGCGGCGAGAACTACGACACGGCTCTCTACCGAGGGTATCGCCGCTGCCTGGAATTCGTATTGCACTATCGCTGGTTCTCGTTGGCCACTGTGGTGGTCCTGTTCGTCGGGTCCATGCAGCTATTTCCACTGATCCCCGCCAAATTTTTCCCGGGCAAGGATGACCCGTTTTTCATGGCGGACTTCAGCTTGGCTGAGGGCACCCCCATTGAACGCACCAACGAGCTAACAAAAGCCATCGACCAATACCTGACCGACGAAATGAAGGCCAGTTCCGAACAGCCTGGCATCACTCGCTGGACCACATTCGTGGGTGCTTCCCCAACGCGCTTCGTGCTGTCATACAACCCCACCGTATCTGAGCCTCACAAAGCGGTGTACATGATCCACACCAACAGTCACGAGGCACTACCTCAGCTAATGAAGCAGCTGGAGGAACACGTTCAGCAGAACTTCCCAGGAGTGGTGTCCTACGTAAGACCGCTGCAGAATGGGCCACCGGTGACGAAACCCATCCAAGTGCGTCTTTCTGGCTCGAACAGCGACCAGTTATTCGACATTGTGGACGAGGTTCAGCGCAAGCTGGCGACTATCGCTGGCACAAAGAACATCGGCGAAGACTGGGGGCCGCGCGTCAAGAAGTTGAAGGTATCCATCAACGAAGAGCGCGCCCGGCGGGCTGGCATCAGCAACTTGGACGTCGCCGTGTCCATGCAGTCGTTTCTCAGCGGCATGCAAATATCCGACTACCGGGAAGAAGAAAAGGTCATCCCGGTGACACTTCGATCGATCGAGCGAGACCGTGATGATGTCGCCAAGCTAGAAGCGCTCAACGTGTTTTCACAATCCAGCGGTCGCTCCGTCCCGCTGAGACAAGTCGCTGATGTGGAACTCGACTTCCAACCCAACGTGATCAAGCGGCGAAACCGCTACCGTACCGTAACTGTCGAGTCTGAGCTCGCGGCAGGGGTCAGCGTTCCCCAAGTGATTTCGCAGATCGAGCCCTGGCTGAAGGAGAAGAAAAAGGGTTGGGGGCTTGCCACCCGCTACGAGTTCGGCGGTGAACTGGAATCGTCGGAAAAGGCTAATGCTGCTATCGGTGAAAAGATCCCAATCGGTATCCTGATCATCGTGTTGCTGCTGGTCTGGCAATTCAATTCTCTGAGAAAACCCCTCATCGTACTCAGCACGGTACCCCTCGGCATGATGGGCGTCGTACTGGGACTCCTGGCCATGGACTCGTACTTTGGCTTCATGACATTTCTCGGCGTGATTTCGCTCGCGGGAATCGTGATCAACAACGCGATTGTTCTGCTGGAGCGCATCCAACTGGAAATCGACAATGGAATGCCACCCCATGAGGCAATCGTCGTGGCGGCACAGCGGCGGGCTCGGCCGATACTGCTCACCACTTTGACGACCATCGCCAGCTTGGTTCCGCTCTACATGGGTGGTGGTGTGATGTTTGAACCCATGGCTGTCGCCATCATGGGAGGACTCAGCCTCTCAACCTTGCTGACGCTCGGGGTGGTTCCGCTGCTGTACTCCCTGATGTTCAAGGTAAAGCCCGACAGCGCCAAGGCCCCTACGCCGAGCCAAATCGCTTAGCGGAGCGTGCGATGGCTTTCTCGCGCTCGAGCTCGCGGTTCTTCGGTGCGGCTTGAGTCACCAAGCCATTCAACAATCGAGTCGTGACTTCAACAACCTGCTCCACTGCCAGGTCAAACGCCTCTTGATTCACTTGCGATGGCTTGGTGCTGCCGCTGACTTTTCGCACATACTGCAGCGCTGCGGCACGAACCTCTGCCTCGGTTGCTGGGGGATCGAAGTTGAAGAGCACTCGAATATTGCGGCACATGCCCCAGGGTTTGAGCCCGACCGCGCCCGAGCGTCAAGCTGGACAAACGACCACGCAGCGGGCCCATCGAGTGCGTTAGTACCCGTCCCGTGTGGGTTTGGGCGTCGCAGCGGTACTCGGCGGCAGTTCAGGCTGCCAAGTGTACGCGTACGGAAGGTCACCAGTCAGGGTTCCCAAAAAGGCCGTGATCGAGCCAGCCTGTGCGTCGCTCAACTGGATGCCTAGCTGGTAGGCCGCCATCTTCTTCACGGCGGCTTCGAGCGTGTCCGCCGAAGCATCGTGGAAGTAAGGGGCGGTCTTGGCGACGTTACGCAAACTGGCAACCTTGAACATCGGCTCCTTATTTTCCCGCCGCTGCGAATAGCCCATGTCGGTCTGATTCGGCCAAGGGCGCGCTTGTCCCAGGCGCTCAAAGTGTCCGCCGCCGATCAGACGCCCGGAGTGACAGCTGGGGCAACCTAGCTGGAAGAACGTCACGAAGCCTCGTTTCTCTCGCTCGGTGAGCGCCTGCTCATCCCCTTCCAAGAAGTCGTCCCAGCGACTCGGCGTCACTAGCTGACGCTCAAAGGCGCCGATGACGAAGCCGATGCTTTGCAAATTCACGGGATCGGGTTCGTTGGGAAAGATCGCCTTCAGCCTCTCGACATATTCGGGAATAGACCTGACCGTCTCGAGAATTCGGGGCTCCGTCATCGCCATCTCAAACGGATCCTGCATCGGCATCGTCGCCTGCTCCTCGACATCTCTGGCACGCCCATCCCAAAATTGGATCCCGTTGCCGGCAGCGTTGTAGACGGTGGGAGCATTGCGGCGACCGGTTTGTCCAAGATGCCCCTTGCTGACTCCGCGATTGTCCATCCCGTAGTTGTCCAGGGGGTGACACGAGTTGCAAGAAACGTCATGATTTCTCGAAAAGCGCTTGTCGAAGAAGAACATCCGCCCGAGCGCAACCTCCTCGGGTCGCGGTACGCTAAAGCGCCGGGGGTAGACGTCCGGCAGCGAACCGAACTGGCCTAGGTCCTGGCGTCTAAAAGCACGCTCGGGCAGCGTGACCGGCAACAAGCGACGCGCGCGCTGGGGACGCGAGCGCTCATACTTGGGCTGCTCGTATGCCACGTAGCCGTCCATGGCGACTGCACCGAGCAGCAGTCCCAAGGTGCAAACGGCCAGCAGGCGCCACATGCCTCAGGGCGTAGCATACTTCAAGCGAGTGCCGCGCTCTCGACGCTGCAACTCAGGTTTGGCGACCAGTACACGAGCGCTTCGGCGCTTCGGCCATGGTCGACAGCCCCGTTGCGTCAGCTTTGTCAGCACGGAGCCAAAGTCCGCCTGCTGCTCCTCCGCAAAGTGGTCCGGCATCAGTGAGCCGGTCGCGCGCAGAAAGTGCGGCCAGCTGCGGCCGCAACTCTCGAAGAGTGCCTGAAACTCGTCGCTCGCGACGCGATATAGTTGCACACCTATCAGAGTCGCGTTGTTCAAGGGCATGTCCGTCTGTAGCTGCCGGCGCAGGCTATCGAAGATTTCCCGCTTGCGCCGGAGTTTTCGACTGGTCGTCACTGAACTCTGATAAAGGCGATCCAGCTTCTCATAAGCTGAGACCAGCAACCCCATCTGCTCCAAGTACAGCGAGCGTCGCTCCACATAGGTGCGTAGCTGCGACGAGTCCGACCCAAAACGGGTTGACAGGTACTGCGGCGACATGCCGTCCGCAACGAAGCTGGCTAGACTTTCGTTGAAGTATTGCTGGCCGGGCACCAGCACCGTGGCATGCACGGACTCGTGAAGGATGACGTTCGTCAGCGAGCCAAACGCGTTTTCACCATCGGCAAACATCGTCCACAGAATCGGATCGTCAAACCAGCCCCCCGTCGAATACGCGGAAACGCCTCTCACGTTGACGTCCCACCCCTCGGCGCGCAGCTCGTCAGCGAACTCGTTCGCGTCTTCCTGATCGAACCAGCTGAGTCCTGGGAAGCTGCCGACCACGGGAAAACTGAACACTTTCGGAACAAACGCCAGTGGCTCGCTGGCGTTGACGAACCACACGACATAATTGGGGTCTCGCTCGGGAGTTTGCGGCACGTACTCCTCGTAGTTGCCTGAAAGCCGCAACCCCTGGCCCACCCCATAGGACTTGATGCGTCCCACTTCATCCAGCAGCAGACGCGTCTGGGGGCTTGTTGCAGGGTCTTCCACTACGTCTGAAATCTCGTGCGCACTGCTCAGCAGATCCAGCTGACCCAGCGCCCCCTGCCACACATATCCGACGCCGCAGCCGGCTTGGGTCGCCCCCAGAAGTAGCAGGAGTAAGAGCGAGACGCGGGACATCGTAGGGGCTTAAGATCGCACGTTTCTCTCCGGTGAGCCAGCTGGTGTCTCCCCCGCCTCAGGCAGCGCGTGCCAGGTAGTCAGCGTTCGCGTGTTCCTCACCTGCTGCTGACCTACGCCAAAGTCAAGCTCCCGCGCGCGACCACAAACCACAAAGTCCGAACCTGGTGGTCGCGCCCACTTGACGCGGTGCATCGCATAAGTCCGGAATTCTTGCTCAGTTCTCGGTGTCTCACCCCCCGCGCCGGGGGGGCCACGTTCTAACCCATGGTGAGATGTCCCAGCATGCGACGAAGCAGCCCATGAGGGCTACACCTAACGCGGTGCGATAAATGCAAACCCGCAGTTCTTTTGGAAAATCTGGTGCGCGTGGATGTGAGAAACTTGACTAAGTACTCAACAATGCCGCGTTCAAAAGTGCGGCACGCAAGCCTTGGCCCTTTCCACACGTCCCCAACCTTGCGGCTTCCCCCTTCGGAGGCGACCCCTTCGAACGGGCGCTACGTCTTCAAACTTAAGGGTGACGGATTTCGACACCTTGCCGCGTCGAGAGCACACCCCTAAATTTCAGAGAGCTCAAATGCGCATGCGACTAGGCGTGAGAAAGCTGAGGATGCTACTCTTAGTCCTATGGCTCAACGACCTAGCCAAACGCTCAGCAGACTCGCATGGCCTTCTGCGCTCAAGACGGGACGTCCTCTCACCGTAAGAGAAGCGTACAAGACGGGGCAACTCATCTCAGAAAAGGTGCGTGCGGGGCATGGTCGCTTCGAAGGGCCGTCGGTCCGAGATCTTGCTCAGCTGCTCAACAGTAGCTCAGCCACTCTCTACCGAGCAGTCAAGGTATATGAGGTCGTGACCAAGTATGATTTGAAGGAACGCTTGGACGAGCTATCCCCAACCTTGCTGCACAACGTCGAGCGGCTGCCTGGCCCCAAGCGCAAGCAGTTCTTACAACGTGCCATGAACGAAGGCTGGTCTAAGCGCGAGATCGTGCGCCGCGTCACGGGAGCGCCTGCCACAGATACCCGGGCGCGCAACTCGCGCCGGGCCAAAGAGGCAACGCTACTAGGGACCCTGAGGCGTCTCTCGAAACTTCCCCTGGACGCGCCGTTTGACAAGCGAGAGCTGACCGGGGTGCAAGTGTGGCACGCTCAGCGCAGCATCCGGGCGATTCGCCGGCATCTCAAGAAGTGGGAGAGCACGCTCTAAGGCGCCTCTGGACCTGCTAGGTCCGACCAACCTTCCCCCCGAGCTGCCTGAGTTCCCACTCGAGGTTCGCGGCCACCGCGGCGCCTAGTCGGGCGTTCATCAGCTTGGTAAAGAAGACCGAGTCTTGCGCCAGGAGGCTACGCAGAAACGCGGCCCGTTTGACTCTGAAAAGCTCCCAGGGGACCGCTTGGTATTCGCTCCGGACCCCCTCGGCATAGCGTTGGTATTCGCTAGCTGGCGCCCCAAGCACTGCCATGTCGCAATCGAGAAACAGTGCCTCGTCCGCGGAGAGCATGTCACCGGTAAGCTGGCCGTGCGACGCGGTGAGTTCGATCATCCGCTCCACCTTTGCGATCTCCAGCGGAGACCGCGTCAGAACTTCCCGGGCGACCAACATACTGCGAGCCTCATTGTCCGAGCTCAAAGGCTCGTACACCACGTCGTGGTACAGGATCGCGGCGAACACTTCGTTGGGCGAGCGCCATTGGGAGCGAAAACGCTCAAACCAGCCCGCAACGGCGCAAACGTGTTCCAGTGTGTGGTACGCGCGAACTGGCGCCCCGTAGGCCTCAACGAGCTGACTCCACGACGCATTCGTCATGTGGTCTGCGAGTGGCTGAGGGCAAATGGACCGAAGCTCCGCCAGCGCCCGCGCCGTGTCCTTCGAACCCTTCTCCCTGGAGCCCGCGCTTGTCATGCCTCCTCCTGGAGTAGCCCACCTACCATCTTGCGCAAGGAGCGTGCCGCGAACCCACGAGGGACAACGCTGGGAGCCGCGGCCGAGAGCTGAAATGCCCCCTCGATCGCAGCGCAGACGGCCGCAGCCATCTCTGCAGCGCCTCGCGCGGAGCGACCGCGTTGCCTGAGGGCCTCTGAAAACAGCCGTTTCAGTAGCTCGACCCGTCGCGTCAACGCGGCTTCGTACAGCTCACGCACCTCCGGTTGGTGTACTGCTTCTGCCCCGATAGTCACCCAAGAGGCCACTGCGTCAGGGTCCGCGTCAGCTCCCAGAGCAACGTGCGCGTCCACCAACGCCAACAATCGCTCTTCAGCGGAGTGCTGGGGTTGCACGCGCGCCTGAAAACGTTGCTCGATCCGAAGAGAGATGCGCTCCACCAGTTCGAGCAGAATTTCCCGCTTGTTCGCGAAGTGATAGTGCACCAGTCCAGGCCGAAGCTGCGCTTGCCTAGCAACCTGAGCGATCGTGGCGCCGGTGTATCCGCGCGCCGCCATGACGATCCGCAATGCGCTGACAATTTGTTCGCGTCGCTGCTCCGTATTGGACGGTCTCGCCATAAATTGGTTATGCACCCAATTTACTGGTTTGACAAGCGGGAGCCACTACGTAAATTGGTTGAATGACCAATTTACGCACAGCGAAGCCAATCGCGGTCTATGCGGGCAGCTTTGATCCGATCACCCGGGGTCACTGGAGCGTGCTCGAGAAGGCCGCCCCGATGTTTGAGACTCTGGTTTGCTTGGTCGCGGTGCATCCAACCAAAACCCCGCTGCTCAGTCCCCAGCAGCGAGTGGACCTCATTCGGCAAGTCACCGTGGACCTGCCCAACGTACGTGCAGATTCTTGCTCTGGATATACGGTGGAATATGCACGCCGAATCGGAGCGCGGGTGCTGGTTCGAGGCATTCGCGACGGGAGCGATGCGGACTATGAGACCAGTCTGGCGCAAGCCAACCGCGAACTGGCCCCGGAGATCGTGAGCATCTTCGTGCCGGCTGACAAAGAACTAGCTCGCGTCAGCTCGAGCGCCCTCAGGCGGCTCGCCGAAGCGGGCAAAGACCTGACGCGATTTTGCCACCCCGTGGTCGCTGACACTCTACGCCAGCACTTTCGAACGGCGACCGTTGGTTGAGCTCACGTCTGCGTCGTACTAGGCCGTATCAGGGCCGTACCAGATCGTACTAGGTCGTACTAGGCGGCGGTGAAACCTGCGCCCTTGTGGGTGCCGTCGCAAAATGGCTTGTTCTTGGATTGTCCGCAGCGGCACAGCGCCGCCTTCTTGCCAGCGGACTTGAGTTCACCCGACTCGGAAAACAATCGGAAGTATCCGTTGACCAACAGTGGACCGTCCTTGGCGGTGCGTATCTGCAGCGAAGAGCCGTCAGCCGTCAGCGTCGCGTCCCCGACCGCCGGGGATCCAGGATCGGCGAATCCCGCCTGGCGATGACTCCCGTCACAAAACGGCTTGTTTTGGGACTGCCCACAGCGACACAGCCAAGCCTCCTGAGATGATTCTCCATTGATGGACAGATTCCCCTCGACGTGGAGCGGACCATTTTCAGTGGGAGTGATGCGGTTGTCTTCGGACATGCCCGCATCTTGGCAACCCCGGCTCTTACTAGCAACCGGCCGGCGCGGCCACGCCACGAAACTCAATGTTCCGTCCGCCGCAACATTCGTGGGGGGGGCAATTTGTGCAAGGCAGCCGGTGAATATTGGTCGGTTTGGGGGCCTGCGCCGGAGGTCTTGATGCCCGAGCTGAATCTGACTAATTATCCGAGCTTCCCATGCCGCTGGCTTATCATGACTGATTGTGACGTCGCCATCATCGGCGCTGGAGTCGTTGGGTTGGCCTGCGCCGCCGAATTTGCTCGCGCCGGCCACTCTGTCGTGGTGCTCGAAACGCACGCCCAGTTCGGTACGGAAACCTCGAGTCGCAACAGCGGGGTGATCCACGCCGGGCTGTACTATCCGCCGGGTACACTAAAGGCGACCACCTGCGTTGAGGGGCGCCGAATGCTTTATGAGCGTTGTCGACGTCTGGGGATTGCACATCGACAATTCGGCAAGTTGGTCGTGGCGACGCAACCCAGTGAAGTGGACGTGTTGGAGTCCATCAAGGACCGCGGCCTGCAAAACGGCGCCGGCGCCCTTGAAATCGTCAACCAGGCCAAGGTTTCCGAACTCGAGCCCGACGTGAAGGCTGAAGCCGCTTTGTGGTCGCCTGAGACGGGCATCGTTGATGCCCATGAGTTGATGATGAGCTACCAGGTCGAAGCACAAGAGCATGGTGCGCTATTTAGCTATCGCACTCGACTCACTGCTCTGGAGAAGATTGGCAATAACTGGCAGTTGCAAACGCTCGATCAAAGCGGCGAAGAATACACGCTGGAATCTGCCGCAGTGCTGAATTGCGCCGGCTTGCACGCAGAAGAGGTGGCGAAACTTGCGGGGCTACCCACCGAGCAGCTGGGCCTGCGGTATCACCCTTGCAAGGGCGACTACTTTGCGCTCGCACCACGCTGGAGTCAGCGGGTGCGGCATTTGGTCTACCCGGTGCCAGTTCACGCAGGCCTCGGAATCCACCTCACCCTGGACTTGGGCGGCCGGGTGCTCGCCGGTCCAGACACGACCTACGTGGACGAGCTCAACTACGACGTCGATCCGGACAAAGCACGGCTGTTCGCGGAAGCGATTCGGCGCTATCTGCCCGCGTTGGGTGATCATGAATTGAAAGAAGACTACGCCGGGATCCGCCCGAAACTCCAAGGCCCCGGGGAAGCATTCCGGGATTTCGTCTTGCAGGAAGAGACTGAAAACGGCGCGCCGGGGCTGATCAATCTTTTGGGGATCGAGTCCCCTGGGCTAACGGCTAGCGAGGCACTTGCCAAACGTGCCCTGAGCCTGCTCCACTAGAATGATGCGGGCGACTGTGCCAGGGGTTCAGCGGCTGCTAGGCGTCGGTGGACTAGTGGCTTGGTGCAGCTTGTCGAGTGTCGGCTGCGGCCTCTTCACAGAGGCCCCAAACGATGATGACTTGGCCCGCAAGGCAGCGAATGCCAACAAGCCCGACAGGGAAGACTCAACTCCCAGCCGGCTTCACCTGGCTAGCTGGAACATCGAGTGGCTGCATGACCAAGGCGGACAAGGTCCAGTGCAGCGCACCGAGGCGGACTACGACCGGCTCAGGGAATACGCCAGGCAGTTGGACGCTGACGTGATTGCACTGCAGGAGATCCGTGGACCGGAAGCGGCCCGCCGAGTGTTTGACGAAGAACGCTATGAGTTTCATTTCTCGGGGCGGCGAAATGCGCAGCTCGTGGGGTTTGCCTTCAAGCGTCAGCTCGAGGTGGAACCCCACCCGGATCTGGTAGAACTGAGCCTAGGTGAGTCGGTGCGCCGTGGGGTAGACATCAGAGTCCAAGTGGCAGGCAGGCCACTGCGGCTGCTGGCAGTGCATCTCAAGTCGGGCTGCTTCAGCGAATCACTAGATTCTTCAAACACGAACTGCCAAAAGCTGAGCGCACAGCTACCCCTCGTCGAGAAATGGATTGATGAACGCGCCCTCCAAGGAGAAGCGTTTGCCGTGTTGGGCGACTTCAATCGCCGCTTACGCCATGACGAAGCCTTCTACGTCGAGCTGGACGACCAACAACCTGCCAACGCTGATCTGACACTAGTCACTGACGGACGCTCCTCCGACTGCTGGAGCGGCAAGTATCCAGAGTTCATTGACCACATTCTGCTTGGCAAACAGGCGGCAGCATGGCTGCGGCCCAATTCCTTCGAACAGCTGGTGTTCGCCGCGCAAGACGACGACGGGACTGCTCCCGACTTCGAGCTTTCCGACCACTGCCCGATTTCAGTCGTCCTGGCACCCAACTGACCCGCCCAGGGTGCGGCCTCTCTTTCGGCTAGCGTCCGAAAAGCGGCATGTCTTGCGGGAAGTCCTGGCGCACTACCGGACCATACAGGAAGAGCCCATACAACATGGCGCAGCGGCGTCCACCAGCGAACGGATCACACTCGAGGACTTCGGGGCGCAAGGACTCGAGCGAGACTTCTTCAGTCGGAAGCGGGCGCAGCGCCTCGGACACGAACGCTCTCTCGATTCCAAAACCTGCGATTTCTTCCTCTTGAGCGTGGCACTGCGCGCAGGTCGTGATCTCGCTAAAGAGGATGTCTTCATAGGCGGACTGCGGTGATACCTCGTCGCGAACAGGAAACTTGAGCTCCGCCTTGATGGAACGCTGATTGCTCAATACAAAGCTCATCTCCAGCAGATCTCGACCGGGGCCGTCAGGTACCACTGAGAGTATCAGCTGATCCCAGAACAAGAACGTGCGCGGGCTGCGCACGCCCACCGCGGGTTGCGCGCTAATGGAGCTCTGCGAAGCAAACAGGTACAGCGGTCGCTCCAAGGCACGGAGGAAGCACGGCAACGTCAGCGGTTTTGGCAACCGATTGATTACATCCACCACACCGTCAATCGTAGTGGGAGAATACCTACCTTCTGGCGCAGCCTCACAATGTGACGACAGCGGGTCAGCCCCGAGCGCGCCACTCAAGTCGAGCGTGACGGCATCCGCCGAGATGGGAGGCGTTGCGCCTGGCTGCAACTGACTACCCGCATCGGCATCGCCGACTGAGGGTGACGCATCGAGTTCACCTGGCTTCAACGAGCTATCCGGTTCAGTGGCAGTGCCACAGGCGCCCAGGCATGGAAAAAGCGTGGTCAAAACTGAACACAGACACAAACGGTGCAACAAAACGACGAGTTGGCGCTCAACAGATAGTTGAACCCCTACGCACGAATTTGCGGCAAAAGCACTAACACGCATTCCCACTAGCGCGCACACTACCAGTCACCCGTGCGTTGACTAGACCAAACGTGACTCGCTCGAGCCTACACATAGCCGGTTTCACCGCAGTGCTGCTAGTGGCGCTGCTGCCTGCAGCGCTGGGCTGCGAACAAATCATCGGTGCGGATTTTAGCAGCGAGCCGCCCATCATTGCTCGCAATAGCGCCGCGGACTCCCTAGATGCAAACTCCGAAGAGCCACCCGCCGGAGAGCTGGGTGACGGGACCGACACGGATGAAGCCGCTGCAACCGCGTCTGCAAGACCGCAAGTTTGCGAGGCCGGGGTGCTACAATGTGAAGGCCGAGCGCTGCAACTGTGCACCGAAAACGGCGTCGCCTGGGTCACCCTAGAGCTTTGCGCCAGCGAGGCGCTGTGCATGTCGGGAGACAATCCGGGGTGCTCTCCCGCAGTCTGCGCCCCCGGGAACTTGCGATGCAACGACAACGTGCTGGAGCTTTGCGCCCCAGATTCGACCGGCTGGAACGGTATCGAGACCTGCGAGACGGCCGCGCATTGTTCCACCAGCCTCGGCACTTGCACGGAGCTGCCCTGTGCCGGGGGTGACGTTCAGTGCAGCGGTGCTCAGCTCCAGGCCTGCCTCGATGACGGCACTGGCTGGGACACCTTGGCTGAGTGCGCAACTCCAGGTCTGTGTGATCCGTCAACGGCCCAGTGCTTGGAGCCGGCGTGCGAAGCGGGAGAAACTGCCTGCAACGGCAGTGACTTCATGCGCTGCAACATCGATCGCAGCGGCTGGGAACTGGACACCGAGTGCGCCACCGCAGCGCTTTGCGACAACAACGCGGGTTGCTCCGCTCCTGCATGCGAAACCGGCAGTTATCGCTGCGACGGCGCCGAACTGCAACGCTGCAACGATGACCGCGAAGGCTGGGACAGCGTCGACAGCTGCACGACTGCTGCGCTTTGTAACGCCAGCGCTCAAGCCTGCGATGATGCCCCGTGCTTGCCGGGACAGCAGCGCTGTAACGGCACTGACATCGTGCAATGTAACCAAGACGCAACCGGGTTTGACGAACTGGAAAGCTGCGTATCAGCGGCCTTGTGCGTTGTCGAGGATGACAGCGCCAGCTGCGCTGCCCCCATTTGCGAACCCGCTGAATACCGCTGCAGCGAAGCTTCTCTTCAGCGCTGCCGCGAAGCCCAAGACGGTTGGGATGACGTCGAAAGCTGCGCCAGCGCAGCGCTGTGCAATGCCGCGGAGATCAGCTGTGACCCTCCAGTTTGCGAGTCAGAGGACTTTCGCTGCGTGGGTCAGACCCTGGAGGGCTGCTCTCCCGACTTGACCGGGTACGAGCTGACTGAGGAGTGCGGCAGCAGCTCCATTTGTGATCCCAACGCGGGCACTTGCGTGGATGCCTGCCCCATCGGCACAGATCGCTGCCAAGAGGATAACGTAGAAGACTGCGCGGCTATCGGCCTCGTCGCAGAACGGCGCTACACCCTGCTGAGTGGCGGGACACTCGCGAGAATCGATTTTGATGACGTGCAAGACATCGTCATCCCTACCCACTTTGATGTGATTGTCGGCAATGCGGGCAATCAATGGGCTGGCTTGACCTTCACCGGCGGAGACAGCCCGATCTACTGTCGCTTTCGTGGGGGCTCGCCGACAGCCATCCCCCTCAGCCCGGCAGACATGGCGGCGGGGCAGCGCTATGAGTTCGAGTACTGCGCGGCTGGAACCCTGAGTAGCTTGTGCAGCCCCGGAAACGACGGGGATCCAATTGATGTGACGGCCGGCGACGTAGTCTCTGCAGACAGCGCGCGCTTCTTCGTGTGTGGCGGGGCGGCGAACCAGGGCAGCACGAGTGCCAGCTGGCTGTTGCAGCGCGACGGCGTCAGCGCGAACTCCACCGAACAAATCGGCGAAGCCAGCTGTAACAACTTCAACGGCTTCGGTTTTTAGCGGCGACGGCGACTTGTTCCCAGGCTGAAGCACGGGCATGCTGGGCGCATCGTGACTACCACGCTCCGCGACCGCGTCAGCCCCATCTACCACTCGCTGCTGCCCCAGCTGTTTGACCAGCCCGCCCCCCTGGAAAAGCGCGCCACCTGTCAGCAGTGCGCCATGTGTCCACCTGAGAGTGACCAGATCGAGCGCAGCTCTGAGGGCTTCTTCAATCCGACAACCAAGTGTTGCACGTTCTATCCAGACGTGCCGTGCTACAGCATTGGAGCGCTGCTGCAAGACGAACGTCCCGCATGGGCGGAAGGCAAGCGCCGCGTTCGAGAAATCATCGCCTCGGGCCATGGCGTCACTCCAACGGGGATCCACATGCCGCCCGTCTATCGCCGTCACTATGCCCATGCGGCCACTCTGTTCGGACATTCGGAACAGATGCGCTGTCCGCACTATGCGGACGGCGCTTGCTCAATTTGGGAGTATCGGGAGTCCGTGTGCGCGACGTATTTCTGCAAGCACGACCGCGGCGCGGATGGGATGCAGTTCTACAAGACGCTGCGCACCTACCTCGATCAACTTCGCATCAGCCTAGTCACCCACATTCTGTTGGAGCTCGGACTGAGCGCAGAGCTGGTGCTCAAACCCAGTCCAGATACCGTCACTCCTGAGGAGCTGGACGGAAAGCGCGCTGCGGATAGCTTTCGAAAGAGCTGGTGGGGCCCGTGGCTTGGCCGCGAAGAGGAGCTCTTCCGGAAGTGCTATGATTTGCTCAAACGCCTAGACCCGCAGGACGTGCCCGGACTAGGCGGCTCACCTCTGCGCGGAGCTCTCGCCCGGGCCCAGGACGCGTACGCCCAGATGTGTGAACCGCTGATACCGCTGCGTCTGAAGAAGAACGCTCAAATCCAAGTGGAGCCAGGATCCACTGGCAAGCTCATCGTGTCGGCCTACAGCCGTGCCGATCCGACGAGCATGAGCCCAAAGGTGCTAGCTCTGCTCGACGATTTCGACGGCACACGTACCACCGAGCAGATAAACGCAGAACGCAAGCAACGCTTGTTGCCGACTGCGTCAGAGGGATTGATTCGGAGTCTGTATCACCATCGAGTGCTTTTGCCGGTCGACGCCGGTGAGTAGCATTCGCTCAATCCGGACAGATCAACTTACCGCACCCGGCTTCGTCTGAGCCATCTAGACAGTCTTCGGCCCCGTCACATACGAAGCGTTCGGGGATCTCGAGATCGGTCAATTCGCATTGGAAGGTGGCGCATCCTTCCTCGTCTGAACCATCCGGACAATCTCGGCGACCGTTGCACTTGAACGTGGCGGCTATCTCCGGCCCGTCTGCTCCACAAGAGAAGGTTGCTGGCTCGGGACAATTCATTTCGTCAAAGCCGTCCGGGCAGTTGATCTGGCCATTGCACATCAGCGAACGCTGAATTTCGGTGGTCGTTCCCGGGCAGGTGATGGGATCCGCAGCCAGGCACTCCTGCATGCAGCGCTGCAACGGCGCCGCCACCCCACGTCCGCAGAGCGCAGACTCCAACATGCCGCAGCTAGCATTCAGGCGACACTGCTGAATGCATTTGTCGTCGCGATGCTCAGGCTCCACGCAAGGATACGTGCCCTCTTGAACCAGGCCGCAGGTTTCCAACTTTTGCTGCATGCCCTCACAACTGTTTTCATAGTCCCCCGGATCGTCCTGGGTCATGCTGGCTTGGCTTGGCTCGGCACACAGCAGTCGAGCACAACCGTACTCGTCGCTACCGTCCAGGCAGTGCTCACGCCCGTCGCAGAACAGATCTTCAGGAATCGAATCTCCGGAGGCCAGACAATCGAAGAGCACACAATCCGCCTCGTCGGAAGCATCGGCGCACTGCTCAACGCCATCGCAGCGCACGGCGCCGGCAACCAGCGTCCCGTCCTCGCACTCGAAGCCAGCCAAACCGCAATCGGCTTCATCCGAGCCGTCCAGGCAGTCTTTGGTGCCATCACACACCCAGCTAGCGTCGATGGTCTTGCCCTCTTGCTCACAGACGAAAGGTTCCGCTTTCTGTGAGCAGCCATCCAGACACAAGGACAGCGGCCCCGGCGCCGCCGCACCGCAGCCAGATTGCTCCAAGATCGAGCAGGTGGCGATCAGGCGACAGGTGAGCTCACACTCTTGCGCCTCGGTCGTCGGTTCCTCGCAGCGGTAGTTCCCCTCGCTGAGCAACTCACAGTGCCTCAGCTTGAGCTCCAACCCCGCGCAGTCATTGGTGTAGTTACCGTCGACTTGCCCGGCAGGTCCGCCGTCGGCTCCGACTCCGACCTGGATCGCGCCGCCATCCGGTAGCTGAACCACCGGCACCATGTCGTCGTCATCATCGTCATCGGCGCCGTCGTCATCGGCGCCGTCATCATCGGCGCGATCGTCCTGACGACTGCCGGCGTCAACGGCGTCGTCATCGGATCGGGCGCCTTCTTCATCGTCGAAAGCCCCGTCGTCACAGCCGGCTATCAGGAGTACCAGCAATACGCCGGTACTCCCCGCGAGGGATATGCGTCGCATGCCCGAGCTTAGGCTCGTCGACGGCGCCCGCGCAACGCGAAAGCCAGACCCAGCACCAAAGAAGATAACCAACCCAGGTTCCCCTGCCCCGGCGTCGTGACGGCACAACCGCCGCCAGAAGACTTCGCCCCCATGTCTGGGTCGTCAGAGCCTGGTGGTTTATCGAGCGTGTCCATCGGACCAGGATTGGGCTTACCCGGATCGACGTCCTCGTCCGTCATTGGAATGTTGGGATCGTCGTCGATCTGAGGCACCATTGGATCGACACCACCAATTGGCACTTTGCCGTCCGTGGACTCATCCAAGTTGGGGATCACTGGCGAGCCCAGCGCATCCCAGATAGCCATGGAGTTGTCAGTCACGACCTCACCCGGGCCAGACGTGCCGATGCTCACGATTTTCCGTGTAGCGGGCAGGTCATCCAGCCCGATAGGCCAGATATTCGGCTGGTTGATGTCGGGGGTGATCACGCCGAAGCCTGGGATCTCGATATCGAATGGCGCTTCGTACTCGTAGAGATCTTTGCTGCAATAGATGCGCTGGGTCGCCCGGTGGATGTTGTTGACGTCAAGCAAATCCGGATTGAAGTCAAACCCTGGATCCAGGTCCATCTCGTCCGGAGACATGGTCGTGTACAAGCGCGTCATGTACGGGTGAGCATCCAGCAGCTCTTGAGTGGCTTTCACGGGCTCAACCACCAAGCTATGCAGGCTCTCGAAGAACAGGTCGGTGTCGATAACTAACTCGGGATTGTCACGATAGGTGTTCGGACTGCGACCGAACTCATCCAATGTGACCCCCTCCGGCAAGGTAACCGCCGCGCCGATCGCGTCACGCCATCCGTCCCAGCCGCGATAGTAGACTTGGGCAGCAGAAATGGCTTCAAAACCGTCAGCGTAGGTTCCTGCTGACAGCATGTCCCAGTTCGTTTGATCAGCGTCAGTGAACACTAGCTGTCCGAACTCATCAGTGGGACCAGCAAACTCGGTCACGAAGCCTTGCCCGCCAGACTCGTCAGCAGCTTGGTTGATTACATCCTTGTAGTTGCTGCGATAGTTGAACCAGTTGATGACTGCCTCATTCAGTACCAACGACTTGTAGTTATTCGGGATCGCCTGAGACTCAGCCAGCACGAATGTGCGCACGCCCATGTTGGGATCAGCAGCAACCGCGGTCGGACGAATTGGCACGCTGGGCAGGTCAGATTCGTAGGTCAAGAACACTGGCCGAATGGCGCCAGCGTTGACTCCTTTGGTCAACTTGAATGCCAACAGGTTGGTGCCGGACTCCATATAGTCAGCGAGCACCTCTTCGCCAACGCCGGTCACGTCGTATTGGTTTTCCGAAAGCCAATCCAACGCGACGCCCACCTTGTTTTCGACCGCGTCGTTGACGGACAACACTACCCAGTCATAGGGACCACTGGTGCCTTCGGCTTCAACCACCACCGGCGGGGGCGCTGGATCTGCGTTCATCGCGTCACCGCTGTCATCCAGCTCGGGCGAAGCGGCTCCCGGCACGCCTTCGAACACTGGGTTTTGCGTCGCCAAGCATTCGCCGATCACCTTGCGAACCAAGTTGTATTGTGGCGCCGTGCGTGACTCGACGTTGCGCAAAGCGATGTTGGAGGAGACTCCGACTTCCGGCACGCCATTGATCGGCAACAACCAGGCGAAGCGCTCAGCGGGGCCTTGATACTGGATCTGAATGATGGCCGTCACCGTGCCATCGCCGTTGTGCGAGAAGATGATGTTCTCTTCGGTTTGATTCACGGGATTGCTCTGCGAGCAGAAGAAGCCGCCGCAAGCTTCGGCAGAATCCGTGACAAGGGCTGACGCCGCGAATGTGGCGGCGATAGCAAAAGTGGACGTAAGACGGTTCATGATTAGCTCCCTGGGTCAGTCGCTCAACGCTTGACAAACGGTAGAGGCTCACCCCGCTCACTGTCGCGAGTAAACAGGCCGCTCTCCGATAAAGCGTATACGCCGAGTATACGGGCACACTAAACCACCGTAATTACTCTCTTTTTTCTTTTCATCGTTTCACAGCAGACGCGATCTTTACAATCGCAGGTCGCGCTGTGCCCCTGTATCTAGACACACGCGCGCGTCCCTACGCAACGAAACCCCTCGGCGGTTCCGCGAGTGTCCTGCACTGGACTCAAAAAGTCCGGTTGCCGGCAGACCACGAGATATCGACACAAAAACCACGTCGGAGACGACCGTTTTGCTCTTCACAGGGTCCCACACAGTCTCACGAACGGGGTGCACCCTGGCGTCTGTGCTTGTTGCCTGAAGACGCCTGCACCCGAGGGAGAATTCCATGAAACATCTAGTTTACGCATCCAGTTTTTCACTTCTTGCACTCGCGGGCTGCGGCTCTGACGACCCCGTAGCGAGCGAGCAACCGGTAATCCAAGACGCACCAATGAACGACGTCGCCAACGTCGATGACGGCATGGCTGTCCCGCAGCAGCCGGACGATAGCGTCCAGCCTCCCAACGTCACTCCGCAGCCGCCTACCGCTGACCCGCCCATCACAGAGGATCCCGACGATACGCTGATGGATCCGCCGGCTGAGGAACAAGCAGCCAGCATTGTCGACATAGCGGTTGCTAGTGACGACTTCACTCAGCTGGTCGCAGCATTGCAGGCCGCAAACCTCGTGGACGCTTTGAGCGGCGATGGCCCCTTTACAGTCTTCGCGCCGACCAATGCCGCCTTTGACGCGTTTGAGCAAGACAACCCCGGAGTGCTGGCGGGCTTGTCGCCGGAAGAACTCACTTCTGTTCTCACATATCACGTGGTTAGCGGCAGTGTGATGTCGACCGACCTCGTCAACGGGGCACTCGCTGAAACTCTGCAGGGTGGATTTATCGGCGTCGCCCTCAACGAGGGAGTGATGATCAACGACGCCCGCGTGACCACGGCCGATATTGAGGCGTCAAACGGCGTCATCCACGTGATCGACCGCCTCATCCTGCCACCCAGCAGCGATATTGTCGAAACCGCCGTCAACGCAGGCTCGTTCACCAAGTTGGCCGAAGCGCTGAGCGCCGCCGAGCTCGTCGAAACGCTGCAGGGAGAAGGACCCTTTACGGTCTTTGCACCCACGGATGCGGCATTCGAAGCGTTCGAAGAAGCCAATCCCGGAGTCCTGCAAAGTCTAACGACTGAGCAGCTGACGGACATTTTGCTGTATCACGTGTCCAGCGGCTGGGTTGGAGCCGCAGATCTGTCAGATGGTATGCGCGTGCCTACACAGCTAGCTGGCGCTGAACTCATCGTGGACTTGAACGACGGCGTCCGCGTCAATCAATCGTCAGTCACGCAGGCCAATATCATCACGAACAACGGCGTCATTCACGTGATTGATCAAATCTTGCTCCCACCTACCGAATAGCGTTCAGCTAGATTCTGAGTCGAGCCAGCCCGCTAACTCTCTACGACCAACAGCGCCGATGTATCCCAATGGATGCATCGGCGTTGTCTCGTTTGCTCAACTTTTTGCTCAGTTGGAGCGCCAGTTTGTAAAGGGCGCTAACCCTTAACGCGACACCGGACTCACGCACAGATTGTCCACAAGGGAACTGTCCCACCAAATTGCGTATCGGATTCGCACGCTGTGCTTTCCGATCGAATACTAGTCGTTCTGGTTTGAGTCGGCCCTGAAACGAAATGTTGGCCACTCAGCAAGGGCACTCATGGGATTCTTCAACAAGCTATTCGGGACGGAAGAAGACACCACGACCATCGCGTCGGAAACGCAGCGGATTACGAACGAAACGTCTACGAAAATCTCGTCTGACGAGAAATCCGTACCGTCAAAAGAGAACAGCCAATCAGCCACCGAGGAACGTGGTACGAAGAAGGCGGCGGACGCACCCTCACCGAGCACGAACCAGGCGCCCCACCTGGTAGGCAAGGCGGCGCAGCCGACACCATCGGCCAAGCAGCACGTTTCGGAGCGGAACAATGAAGCCACTCCGGTGAGCCCTGAGGCGCCGGCAGTTACCTCGAGCCAATCGAACACGCGCACTTCGGCAGACTCGCCCACCTCGGCGGACTCGCCCACGCCGGCAGACTCAGCGGACGCCGCGTACGTGCAGCCATCTGCTCCATGGGCCAGCGGGAAGTCCCGAACGACCACATCACAACGTTTTGCTGGTGCGCGGGGTGCCGCGAACACCCCGGATCCCGTCGCCCCCGCTTCAGCCAAGCCTGAGCGTCCGGCGCCAAGGCTAAAGCTACCCTCTGCCAAAAACAAGGCTCCGGCGCGACGGCCACCAGTCTCCGCATCTTTCGAACCCGGAACTCCTGGTCCCAAGCCTCAAGCGACTTGGTCCAACGCGCCCCCCACGAGTTCGGCGGAACCTGCACAAGGCAGTCAACCCAAACGCAAACAAGAAACGACGCTGCGCGGTATAGCCAAGGCGCCAGATCTGGCCGCTGAATTCGACAAGCAGCTGAACAAGCAAGGTCAGGCGATCCGGCAGTTCGTGGTCAGCGCGGCGCTGGGCCCCGTCAGCTCCGATTGGACGGCAAACATTGGCGCGGCTCTGAAGGGCCTGATTGATACGGCGCGCGCGGCTGGCAAGAATACTGAACTCAGAGTGCTCGAACAGGCGCTCGAGGCACTCAGCTCGTTCAGCCTATCCAAGGAGCGATCCAACGAATTGTTGGAACAGTTGGACAATATACTGCCCGGCGAGCTTTCCTTGAATGACGAAATCAGCAGCCGCGAATTGCTGTTAGTCGAGAACCTGGTCCGCCAGATCCCGGAGGTCCGAAAGCCCACAGTTGAGAGGCTCAAGCAAGAGCAGATGTGGTCGCTGGACAAGCTGCAGACTCTCGAACTATCGCAAGCGGCTAAGATTTCGGGAGTTGATAGTCAGTGCTTGGCGCGTATCCGGGACCTCGTCAAAGAACACCTGGAGCGCCGCAAGCAGTGGCATCCTGCGCCCGATTCTCGGGCTTTCCAGGAAACGCTCAAGGACAGTCTGGCCGCGTTGGAACGCTTCGAGTCCGACTTCGAAGCCGCTGACCGTGACGAGGACCGCGAGCTGAAGCGCCAAGCTCGCGAAGCGCGTCGTCAAGCTACTCTCAGGGTTAATCTGATGCTGGTCGAGTCGGGGGATCTGGAGACTCTGGCCACCGTGGAACGCATGAGCGTTTCCGACCGGATCCATCATTTACGTGTCGCGAACGGGGAAAGATGAGCAAGCTCACGAAAAGTAGCCTAGAGGCAAAGGTCAAACAATCCGAGAAACTGGAGCGCTCCGACTTGCGTGGCATCGACCTGTGCAACGCAGCGCTCTCCAAAGCCAAGCTGGCACGCTCAGACATGGACGGTGTCAATTTGGACGGCGCCAATCTTGAAGGCGCCGATCTCACCAAGGCTTCGATGCGAGAGGTCTTCCTTCGGGGTGCCAATCTGCGAGATGCGGTGCTCAGCAAGGCAGATCTGGACGGCGCCAACCTGAGCGAAGCCGACTTGACGGGTGCGGACCTGTCTCGCGCCGACTTAGAAGGCGCCAATTTCGAAGGCGCCAACCTGACCGGCGCCAGGTTGCGCTACGCTCAGCTCGATTCTGCCAACTTCGGTGGGGCAAATCTCGAAGGCGCGCACCTATCGCAGGCGGACCTCAGCTGCGCGTTTCTCGGCGACTGTCAGGCGAAGGGAGCCGATTTGTCTCGCGCCTTGCTCAAGGGTTGCAAGCTGGAGAGAGCCAACTTCACCGGAGCCAACTTCGAAGAAGCTGAGCTACTGGAAATCGAGGCGACCGAAGTGCAATTCACTCGCGCGAAGCTGCGCGAAGCAGACTTTAGTCGTTCAACGCTGACCAACATCGACCTGAGTGACGCTGACATGCGCCAAGCGGTGTTGATCGGAGCGATCTTGAGCGACGTCAGGCTGAACGGCGCTCGCGTCCACAACCTGAATTCCGGCGGACAGAAACTAGATGGGATTGTCGCGTCTTGGGTCGACATAAGCCGGGATGGCAGCGGCACAGAAAGCCGCCCGCTGCAACGCTGGTTAAAGCTGTTAGCCGGCGAACTCGACGAAGAAAGCGACCGTACCCGATACGTCGGCGTTGGTGACGTGCTCAAACACGCCGAACTCGAGTTTGGCGAAGGTGCCGAAGTAGCAATTGACGGAAAGCTCGATGGCTGCACACTCAAACTCGCTCCGGATGCGCGCTTGCGCATCGGTGAATTGGGACAACTGCTGAACTGCCAGGTCACTGGCGGCATCATCGAAATCCAAGGCAAGTTCTTGGAAAACGGCCGCACTGGCCTGCTGTATCCACGACAGTTGGTCGTAACCCGCAGTGGCGCGGTTGCGGCCACCGTGGAGCAACCAGATGGATATACGCGCATGGGGTTTGAGAACGGCTGCCGCCTGCGTTTGAAAATCAAGAAGCCTGCTAACGATAGCGTGACTAAACACTGACGGAGAGAATGATGAGCATTGGGAATGGCAAGAAGAAGGAAACGCTCGTAGAAGAGGGGACTGAGTTCCAGGGCACGATGAAGAGCGCCTGTCCGGTCATGGTAAACGGCTCCATCGATGGCAACATCGAAGCCCCAGCCTTGACGGTCTCACCCACCGGAAAAGTACTCGGCACGGTTCAAGTGCAACAACTCAAGTCGGACGGCACTTTGGCTGGCAACATCGACGCCGATCAAGTCAGCTTGTCTGGCAAGGTACACAGCGACACGGTGATCCGCGCTAGGTCACTCGAAGTCAAGCTGGCGGCAGAGGGCACCAAGTTGGAGGTAACCTTCGGCGAATGCAATATCGAGGTCGGAGACGAACCATCTGCGTCCGCCGAGGACTCGGATCGGCAGAGTCAGCGTCCTTCGGCAGCCCCCGCGGAAGACGTGGCCCAAGCCAATGACGCCGACGCGGACAATGATTCCGACAGCGAAGAAGAGAAGGAGTCGAACGGCGCTAGCGTCGACAGCTCTTGGTCTCAGCCTCCGCCGCCCAACTGAGCAGACGCCAAGCTGGCAGGCTCTGGGCTAAACTGGCGCCCCACGCCCGGGCGCCAGGCGGCCCCGGATGACCCACGCGTCGGACCGCTGAGCCGCGCTAGGTAGCTGGGCGAACTACACCGTCTGGCGAATCGCTAGATTGCGGAAGGTACCCTCTTGCTCCATCAGTTCGCTGAAGCGCCCTTGTTGCACGATGCGTCCACGCTCGAGCACGATGATCTTGTCTGCGTGCTGAATGGTACTCAGCCGGTGAGCGATAACAACGCGGGTGACGCGTAGCTGCTCTAGGCTCTCACTGACGACAGCTTGGGTCATGTTGTCGAGCGCGCTCGTCGCTTCGTCGAAGAACAGCACCTTGGGCTTGGACGCGAGCGCGCGGGCGATGAGTAGCCTTTGCCGCTGCCCCCCGGACAACGTGCCACCGCCTGCGTCCACCACGGTGTGCATGCCCATGGGCATGGCCTCGATGTCTTTGTCGAAGGCGGCTTGTTTCGCAGCAGCCCAAGCGTCATCGTGACTAATCCCTCGGTTGCCAGAGATGTTGCTATAAATGTCTCCAGGCGTCACGCGACTATTCTGCAGCACAACGCCGATCTGTTGCCGCACCTGACGGACGTCCATCCCCACCAGAGCTTGGCCATCGTAGAACACGCCACCCTCAGTGGGCTTTTCGAATCCGAGCAAGATACGCAAAAGAGTCGATTTGCCGGAGCCGGAAGCTCCTACGATCGCGACGAACTCATTGGGTTCAATGCGCAAATCCACGTCATCGAGGATCAGCGGACCGTCTGTCTCATAGCGGAAGGAGACGTGACTCACTTCGACCGAGCCGCGTAGCTCGACCTTGCCTTCGTCTCGACCTTGACTCTCAACCTGTTCGGCCAAGATAGGTTTAGCGCGCTCGTACATCGGGATCACACGCAGCGACTGCAGCCCCGTGTGAATCACGTCCAGTACGGCTGCCAAGAACATCGAGAAAGCCGCGCTGAAGGCTAGGAATTGGCCCGTAGTCAAGCTCTGCTTACCCGAACCCGCCAGCAGCCAGAACAGCGTCATGCTGGTCAAGATTGGGAACGCTCCCTGGAACACACTGGCGCGTGTGTTGACCCGCTCCGCCCCCAAGTCCGCGTCGCGGCGCTGCGAAAACAGCTGCGCCCAGACGCTGAACGCGCGCTGCTCCGCTCCGCTGACTCGCAGCTTCGCGACGCCCCCGAACAGCTGCAGGATTAGGCCACCGATTTTCCCATCCAGAGTCGCCACGACTCGCTCGCGCTGGAGCGCATAGTAGGCGGCGATGGCCGCAACGACGGCGGCGATCAGCACCAGGCCCGTCGACGCCAACGCCAGACGCACATCGATGTAGAACAGCAGCCCCAGATTCCAAACCGAAAACAGGCCCCCCAACATCACGGTCAAGGTCGAGCCAGCCAGCACCTCGCGAATACCCCCAATGCCCGCCGCACGTTGAGCGAGGTCACCGGCTGAGTACTGGCGGAAGAAGGGCAGAGGCAAATTCAGCATACGGTCCCAGACGCCGGCTTCCAACGTAGCGTCCATACGCATTTGCGCGCGCACCATGACAAAACCACGCGCGATATCGAATAGCAGCAACGCGCCATATACGCCGATCAAGACCAACGTCAGATCGCGAAGCAGTCCAGACTCCGCACCCGGAATGATGCGGTCAAAGACCTGTCCAGTGAGCAGCGGGATCAGGGTGCTCACCGAACCCGTCGCCAAACCCACGGCCACCACGAACGCCACATCTTTGCGAGCCCCCTGGCTTGCAAATCGCAACACATCGAACGGGCCCAGCGCTTGCTTCGGCATCGGTGCGTAAAATTGATACGCTTGGGGATGCAGCTCCTGGGCAACACGCTTGCTTACCGGTCGCCGACTGCCATCCCTGGGATCGAGCACGACGTATCCGCCTCGCTCACGGACAAGCGCAATCGGGTGAAGTGCATCCTCGACACCGGTCAAACTGGGACGAATGCTGTCCATGCGCGTTTCCGCCGGATCGGGCTCAGACGCTTCCTCGACCAAGAAGCCCAACAAAGGGCCATTATCATGCTGGCGCCAATCCCCCTCCAGCAGGACCGAGCGAGTGCGCACGCCAGTCGCTCTGGACAGCGTTGCCTGCATGTCACTCAGACGACTGCCGCGGGTCTCCGGGATGTATGGGCGCTCAATCCCCATCGAATGGCAGATCATGCGGCAGGCACGCTGCAGCCCGTCGCCACTGCCGAAGTCCGCCTCCAGACGGCGACCGCTACCCACCAGTGCGAGCTTGGCGAGTGAATCCTGAATGCGTCGCTGTTCAGCATCCTTCGAAACGCGGTCGCGGTCTAGGCGTCCAGTCGCCAAGCCCGCTCGACGCGCGGCGACGACGCCAATCACGAATGCGTAGAAGCGATCCGCAAAGACTGCGCTGCGATTGGCCGCTAGTAGCTCGGTCGTGCCCCAGCCGCGAAGCTCTTTGCCATCGCGCAACCCCCAAGCTTCGTCAGTCAAGGGCCAGCAATTGACGGGCAGAATCCCCGTCACGTCCATGCCGCGATACCACGCCATCTGGTCCGGAGCGACCCACACCAGACCATCCCTAGCCTTGAGCGCCATGACATTGGCCAAGGCGGGATCCGCAGGCAGAACCTCTCCCACGCTGATCGATTGCGCTTTGGTGGGCACTGGGGCGGATGGCAAAGTGTCCGTCAGCAGCTGGATCCAAGAGTCAAACAGACCAGCCACCACCTGCAGACCTTCGGGATCTTCCAGCAACTGAAACAGTCGCGCCGTCGGAATGCGCCACACCACGCTACCGGTCACTCCGGATAGAACCAACGCCGCGGCACCCTGAGTTTGTGGCGGCTCCAGCCCAAACAACAACTGACCCGGCTCACAAATGGCCACATGCTCCCGGCGCCCGGTGGCTTGCCCGTTCTCGTAGCCAACGCAAAACACTTGATGATGCTCGGACAGCGTCAAGTAGGCGCAGGAAGGATCATCCAACAGCAGCGGACGGTCACCCTGTACGGGCACGTCTTCGCACACGTCTCCCAGACGTTGCTTGATCCAAGCGATGCTCTGTGCCGTGTTCATCGTTTCAGGTTGCGGTTATCAAGCGGTTATAGGCGCCGCCTTTTGCCATCAATTCTTCGTGGGAGCCGCGCTCGACGACGTGCCCCTTCTCGAGCACGATGATTTCCTCGCAGTCCCGAATCGTGCTCAGACGGTGGGCGATGATCAGGCAACTGCAGCCGCGCCGGCGCAAGTTCTGATCCACCTTGAGCTCCGTCTCTGGATCCAATGCGCTAGTGGCCTCATCCAAAACCACCAAGGCGGGCTGCCTCACCAGTGCCCGCGCGATTTCCAAACGCTGACGCTGACCTCCACTGAAGTTGAACCCTCCTTCGGTGACCTTGGCGTCATACCCACCCTGTAGCTTGGTGATGTCCTCGTGAATGCACGCATCCTTGGCAGCCTGCACGATCTCTGTTTCGGGAACCGTGTCATCCCACAGCGTGAGGTTGTCGCGAATGGTTCCCTCGAAGAGTGACACCTCCTGGTCAACCATCGCCACCGACGCCGACAGCGTTCGCGGGTTGATGTTTTCCCGCTCTTCACCGTCAAACAAGATTTGGCCCTCCCAAGGTTTGTACAGACCGCATACCAACTTGGCCGCCGTCGACTTGCCGCTGCCGGTCCCCCCGACCAACGCGACACGCTCACCTGGGGCAATGTGCAGATCGAGCGCACTCAAAAGTGGAGGCGAAAACGGCAAATAGCCAAAAGTTAGGTTCTTCAGTTCCAACTCACCGTTGAGCCGACGCACCGGGGCTTCTTGTCCATCAGCGGCAGGCGCGTTTCGGCGTTCAACCTGGTCGTCGGGTTCGTGCTGAAGCACGTCATCCAGGCGTTCCAAGTCTCCGCGCAGCTGCTGCAATGCGCCGCCCACGCTCGCCAAGCTCTCGACAGGGCGCATGAAGCTGAGCATCAGCGACTGAAATGCGACTAACGTACCAACGCTCAAATGGCCATCCATCACGCGCATCGCGCCGATCGATAGCACCAACAGGGAATTGGCATGAGATAGCAGACTGCTCGCAGCGGCGACCAGCTGTTCACGGCGAATAGCCGCCTGCTGGGCCACGACTAACTTCGCCTGGTAACCCGCCCATTGCCCAAAAAACTCGTTCTCCGAAGCAGTGGCCTTGATCGTCTCTATCATCTGCAAGCCACTGGCGCTGACGCCTGCCAACTTGCCCGCGTGCTGAGACACTTGACGGCTCAGATCTTCCCTCATTTGCGCGGCTGCTCGCAGCAACAAGAGATGCAACACCACAGTGACGCAACCGATCCCGGTTAGCCACGGATCCAGGTACAGCATGAAGCCGAAGTAGATCGCCACCAGCATCATATCCAGCAGCACCGTCGACAACCTGGCCGACAGGGTATTGCTGACCGCGTCGTTCAGTCCTGAGCGTTGAGCCAAGTCCCCTGGTGAGCGCGCGAGAAAGAAGCCGACCGGTAAACGCAGCGCATGCCACAAGAAGCGCGTCGACATATTGACGCCGACCTTCATCAGCAGCTTGACCAAGTAGGTCCGCTGCAGCGCTGTCAGCGCCGCGCGCAATACCGCCGTGAGCGCCATGCCCAACAGCAACATTTCGAGCCAATCGAACTTACCGCCGATCAAGATGTCATCGACGAACACCTTGGTAAACACCGGCGCGACGATGCCGGGCACTGCCAAGCACAGGCCTACCAGAGCCAAGAAGATCAGCGGGACCGTGGCACCGACCATGCGCCGGCTGAGCGCCGGAAGCAAAGACGGCCTGCGCCCCGTCACCTTGAAGTCCGCCGTGGGTTTGAAGGTCAACACCACGCCAGTGAAGGAGTGGTCGAGCTCGTCTTGGGTCACCACCAATCGCCCCCGTGCCGGGTCGTTCAGGTAGACTTTCTTGCCCGAAAAGCCCTCGCACACGAGGAAATGGTTGAAGTTCCAGTGAATGATCACTGGCATCTCCATTTCTCGGAGATCCTTCGGCTCCTTGCGAAAGCCCCGGGCTTCGACGCCATACTTGCGCGCAGCTTTGAGCACATTGCTGGCTTTGCTGCCATCGCGAGAGACGCCGCACTCTTCCCTCAGCCTGGATAGAGGGATGAACGAGCCAAAGTACTCCATCACGATGGACAGCGCCGCAGCACCACACTCCGTGGCCTCCATTTGCAAGCGCGTCGGCGTCCGGACCCGACCCTTGCGCGGCATCCTGCTCGGCTTAGCCAACGTGCCTATGTCCGTCCGGAAAACGCGCTCTGGTGCCCACCTTTTTCCGGATGGGCACTTGCCCAGAGCCCCGTTGCTGCGTCGGCATTCGGTCGTTTAACGGCAATTCGCTCATTGGCCTGCTGCTAGATGGGATCACCCGCCGAAGTTCAGTTCAGGCACGACCAGTGAAATCGGCCGTTGTGAGCGTGTCGTGACGTACGCTTCACAACGCGTGCCGCTCGACAGGCTCAAGTCAGGCCCCTTCTGAGAAGACCAGCGGTAGCCGCTGGCGGTACTCTCATCAATCGTCAGCTCTGCGCGCACGGCGATGGGCGTACCCGCCGTCTCTGCCAAAAAAGACTGAACGAGCTGCTCATTGTGCAAGACTCGCATCATCCCCTGCCGCGTCGACGGAAAGCTTTCGACTGATTTGACCGTGCCCAGCATGACGCCGTAGCGCTCTTTGCGAACCACGGATGGGGCAATCTGCACCTCCATCCCGGGGTTGATGGCTTTGCCCTCGCGGGAGTCCACATACAACAGTGCTTGCAAGCCTCCTTTTTCGCCCGTGCGTTCCAGGCTGATGATGGGTTTTCCGGGCGTCAGCAAGTCACCGACCATCGACCGCAGCTCCACCACGCGACCATCGTGGGTGCTCTTGACCCGACTGTTCTGCTCCAGCTTCTCCTCGAGCAGTTTGATCTGACGTTCGCTGTCTTGAACCTGCAGCTCTTCGCTCATCAGGGCTGCTTCATTCGCACGCTGAGCGGAGAAGCTGTCCACCGCAAGGCGCTGTCGGTCAGCGCGCATGGTTTCGATCGAGACTCGTGCTGAGCGCAGCGCCTCACGCGTCGACTCCACCTTTTCCCCGGTCAGCAAGCCTTTGGACTGCAGTTCTTCCTGCTTGGCCAAGCGCGCCTCCAGCTCTGTGATGCGCTGCTGGCTCGCGGAGATGGCGGAGTTCAGATTGACGTTGGCGGAACTGGCCGCGCTCATGCGCAAACTGACGTCTCTGCCGCCCGCCTTCTTGTTCTTTTCGAGGTTGCTCTTCAGCTCGAGTAGGCGAGAGCGCGCGGCGGCAATTTGTTCCCGCAGTTCTGGCTGCGCCACCTGAGCGATCACGTCTCCTTGTTTGACGTAGTCACCGACCTCCACCTCGAGCGCCGTGACTTGCCCCGAACCCAAGGCCACCACGTCCGCCAAGCCGCCGCTGTAGATCAGGATGCCACTAGCTTCGACCTTGGTCGGTACTCGCCCCATCACGCCCCAGGTGCCCGCCGTCACTAGCAGCGCTAGACAGCCGACCAGGGCTAGCCAGCCCTTGGCGTCAGTCACCCGCATCAGCGTATGCAGCTGCTCGGGTGATGCCAGGCGATCCAGAACCGCCTGCCGGAATACTTTGTCATTGGCCACGTTTGGCTCCCCTGGCAGCGATCTTGGTGACGGCACTGACGGCTTCCCCTGGCTTGGTCGGCAGCGCCCCCATTTCGAAGTAGAGTCGAGACAGAGCTACCGCGTAGCGTGCCCGGTCGTTCGTGTGGGCGAGCTGGGCGCTGATCAGTTGGTCTTGCGTCAGTACCAAATCAATCACGGTGCCCACTCCCGCCCGCAGCCGGTCGCGTTCGTCATTCAAAGCCTTTTCGTACTGAGCCACGGCGAGCGCTGAAGCTTCCAGGCTTTGAGCCGACAAACGTAGGTCACTCAGCGCGCTGAGCACATCGATCGGCAGGCGCCGCTCCAGATCCGCCATGCTGATACGCGCTTGCTGCCGCTGCGCGCTGCGCACGTCGCGCACAGCGGTTTGTGCGGTGTTTTCGAAGGGCAGCTCCAAGCTCAGCGACACGCCACCACTAACGCCTGGGATGTTTTCGACCGCTGATGAAAAGAACGCGTCGGGGCCGTCACGGTCGACCGCGCCCGCGTACCCCACAGAAACACTCAAATCGAGCGCCGGATCAGTGTTTTCATCCGCCGCATCGAGCAGCTTGCCCACCGCACCCACTTCTTGTCTCAAAGCCGCCAGATCTTGGCGCGATGCCAGGGCTTGCTTCACTAGCTCTGCGTCGTTGCTGAACTCCACCGGATCTGGGAAAGACTCCGCGGGCCGCGCAACGGGGATCGCTTTGACACTGAGCCCCATCGCAGCATGCAGCGCGAACAGCGCACGCAGCTGGTCGTTGCGTGCTTCGTGCACCTGGCGTGTGCGGTTGGCCAAGTTGCCTTCGAGCAGGTTCAAGTCCGAGCGTGGGCGCTGATCGGACAACACCAGCAGCTTGGTATCCTCGCGCAGCTTCAGCGCGCCCGCTTCAGTGGCGCGAAGTAGCCCGAAGAATTCGGTCGCTGCTACCCACTGCCAGTACGCTACGACGGACTGAAACACTTGCGTCTGGGCGGTGTGAGCCACGAGGTGCTTGGCAGCATCGCGACTCAATCGCGCTGCCTCAATTCCGCTAGCTACGGCTGTTGCTCCAGCACCCCTCAGCAGCGGTTGAGTCACCGTGAGATCCACGCGCGCCTGGTGAAAAGGATCCACCAGCTGCGCTGCCGTCAGTCCTGAACCGTCTGCGCGTTGGTGAATGCGGTCCAAAGTGACGCTCGGAGAAAGCCGCGTGCCCCATTTAGAAGCCCACTCCAACCCCAAACCAAGACTGGTCCGATCGCTGATGGTGCTGTCTTGCTCTGGAAATGCGCGCAGCGCCGCGACCACAGGAACGTGGTCGCGCTGATGGCCAGCACTGGCGAGAAACAGCGTATCGAACGCGCCCTCTTCTGCACTGATAGCGGCCTGCCGCTCCGCCACACGGGCGTCCGCCAACTGGATGCTCGGATGTTGCTTGAGCGTGGTTTGCACCACTTCCAGCAGTGACAGCGACTTCTTCGCCGCGGTGTCTTCCGGTCCTGAAGGCAACTCCGTCGCCGGCGCTGGCGCCGCTGTGGTCGGCGAGGCCGTCGGTTCACTTGCAGCGGGCAGCGTCGGGGGCGCGTCGTCAGGTTGAGCCCAGGCGACTGGCGTCGCCAAATACAGCCCCCCCAAAACCGACAGGCTCAGGCAGAGTTGTCGCCCGCGGCGTTCCCCACCGCTGGACCCAGCATGCCTACCGCCATGCCCAGTCCCAGACTTTCGAGTCGCGCGTCCCATGCCCCCGCCAGCCCTAGAGCGATGCCCTCTCATGGCCCCTTCAGTACCAGGGCCTGGGCTTCAGCACCAGAGCCTGGACCGGTTTTGGAGGAACTAGGGCTCCGCCGAGGCCACACCGTTGCTAACGTCTGGAGGATCAGGCAACCAGCGCAATACGCGCCGTTCTCCTTGTCTCAGTCTGACAACGGCATCTGCCTGATAGCCACCTTTGGCCGCCAGCTGCTGCAAGCGGCGCGGCGCTTCACCATAATCATCTAGAGAGTTGACGAAGGTGTCAAAGTGGATCGGCATCATCCAGCGCGCTCCAAGCAGGTCAAACGCAGCCAGGGCTTGTCCCACATCCATGTGGCTGCGACACATGAAGTCCCTCGGCTCGATCGGAGCAATGGGTAGCAGCGCGACGTCCAACGTACCGAAGCGTCGCTGGGTTTCTGCAAATGCCTGAGGGACGTAGGAGCTATCACCGCCGAAGTAGACGCGCTTGCCCCGGTACTCGACGACGTAGCCGGTGTAACTGGTGGTCATCCAGGCCCGGTCACCAGCGTAGCGCCACCCGCTATGCCCGACGGGCACGGCGGTCACTCTGAGTCCGTCCTGCTCGAAACTTTGCCAAGTCGCCAGCTCTCGCGGTAGCGGCCGCGAGCGAGGAATGTACACCGCGCCGCCCTTGGGTACGATCAGGGCGGCAATCTTGTCCTCGATCACATCGAGTGAGCCGAGCGACAGGTGATCGAAATGCATGTGTGAGATCAGCACGGCATCGAGCGGGGGCAGATGTTCCGGCTCGAGCCCAGGCTCGACTAGGCGCCGCGATAGCTGCCCCACCGTTTCGGTGAAAACCGGATCTGTCAGCACGAACTTGTCTTCAATTTGAATCAATGCGGTCGCGTGCCCCACCCAGAGCACCGCCAGCTCCGCGCCTTCCACACGTGGCTGAGTCAGCTTCTTATCTACAGGGCGGGGGGATTGCGCCAAGCTCTCGAAGTTCAACACCATGATCTTCGAGATAGCCGACACGTGTGTACACGCGCTCAGCAGCAGGCAAGAAATTGTGAGAAGCGCTCGCACCACCTGCCGCCTAGAAGAATCGCAGTCTCACGCCAGCCGTCCAGCGCGCCTGCGGTATGTTCGGGGCGTGCTGCACCACGAACCCCAAACCACCAAACAGTGTGTAGAGGCCCAGCTCGTACTCGGGACTCCACTCGCCAGACAGCCGCAGAAGCCCAGCCCCAACCCCTACCGACAGGTAGTCCCCGCGTTCAACTAGACCGTACGTACCGCGCAAACCCAAGCTCGCCCCCCAACGCTGTGCAAATGGCGACGAAGCACCGAGATACTGGGGCATCACCACCATTTCGATCGAGCCGCTGTGCCGCACGATCGGTTCGGCGATGAAGCTGCGCCAGGGGCTCAGCCGGGGATCGAGCCCAAAGGAGTAAAGCACGGGAGACAGCTGCCATTGAAGCCGCAACTTCGCACCTTGCTCACCAAGCGCCAGGCCTGGACCGGGGACGAGCTGCATGCCGACCCACGCCGGGTCGATAGATATTTCTGGCTCAGTGGCAGCGTCAGCCGCCACTGGCGCCGCGTCGTAGTGAGGTTGTTGCAGGCCCTCACAGGCTTGAGCTTCGCTGGCGCAGGTGGAGGTGCCACTCGCCATCAGCCAGAGCCACGGTCCCATGTCAGGTTACATAGCGCGTGGTGAAGGCGCCACCAGTGGGCAGTACTGGTGCGAAGCCCGCAGCGCCCGCTCAACCGTCGAGCAGTTGGCGGCTCAGATCATCGAAACGAGCGCCGGCGCGGTCGACGGTGTCCAAAACGAACTCGTCCAGCTCGTCCGCCTCATCCCTGGCAAGACCGCGTTCGCCAGCGGTGGCCACTCGCACGCGGTGGGACAGGAACATCGCGACCGCCCGATAGAAGCGCGCCGCAAACCCCGTGTTGGAGTCGAGTGCGGCCTGCAAGCGCCGCTTCGAAATCGAGAATAGGACGGCATCGCTGGCCGTCACCACGGTAGCGCTGGGCGGACGCGCATCGACGAACGACATCTCTCCGACAATCTCCCCCGCACCCAAGCGAGCTACTTCGCGCTGATCCGACTGCACAGAGAGCTCACCCTCGAGCACGATGTAGAGCGTGTCGACGGGCACCGCCTCGCGGATCAACACGCTGCCGGCTTGGAGCCGCCGCCGCCGCCCTTCTGTTGCCAACCAGCTCACATCCGTGTCCGACAGCTGCCCGAATATGTAGAGAACTTTCCGCATCCGGCTCCCCTCGATCGCGGCCGAGCCTACGCCAAGCCGGCGCCGGTTGTCAGCAGACCGAGCTGGTCAAATAACTCTACTTAAATAACACTTGACGGCATTTCAGCTGAATTTGCGCCTCTATCAAGTAGTTGGGTTTCCTACAGTTTTGTCTGGAGCCCAGGTGGGAGGCGCGACTAAGTTGCGCTCCGCGGCGGCGCCAGCCCGGGCGGCTCAGCAGCTCCGTCGCCCAGGAGACAGGTGAGTTCCGAATCAGAAACACCATCCGAAGAAGCGCCTCAGTCCGCGGATGAGAACGCTGACAGTGCCAACGCGCCGCGCTCAGTAGCCACGACTCCCCCCAAGTCCCGAGTGGAGAAACAAACTTGGGTGGACAAGCCAGGTGCCGGCAAGAAGGTCTACTACGGACTGATCGTGGTCTGCGCCCTGCTGGCGCTCGCGGACCTGGGCTACGAAAAGCACACGCACTACGGCTTCGAGGGCTGGTTTGGCTTTTACGGGTTCTACGGCTTCCTCGGCTTCGTCGGCCTGGTGCTGGTCGCCATTCAGATGCGCAAGGTCGTGATGCGCGACGAGGACTACTATGATTGAGTCGATTTCTCCTGGCATGATCATGATCGTGGGGGCGCTACTGATCCCCCTGGTCCCTGCGCGATTTCGCGCCTGGGTAGCCCTGTTCCTGCCGCTGCTGAGCCTGGCGCACCTTATCTCGCTGCCAACCGACCTCATCGGGACGATCAAGGTCTTCTCCTACGAGCTCGAGCTGGTGCGAATCGACAAGCTGAGCCGAATCTTCGGCATCATCTTCCACATCGCGGCGGTATTGGCTGTGGTGTTCGCGCTCCACGTCAAGAGCGCGGTCGAACACACCTCGACGCTGCTCTACGCGGGCGCGGCGATCGCCGCAGCCTTCGTCGGCGACCTGATCAGTCTGTTCGTATTTTGGGAGCTGACCGCCATCAGCTCGGTATTTTTGATTTGGGCGCGGCGCACGAACCGCTCCTATCGCGCGGGTTTCCGCTATCTGATGGTGCAAGTCACTTCAGGCGTGTTGCTGCTCGCGGGCGCGCTGATCCATTTCGCCGAGACCGGTTCTTTGGAGTTCACTCACATCGGGCTGAACGGTGTGGGCGGCTATCTGATCTTCTTCGCCTTCGGCATCAAGGCGGCGTTCCCACTGCTGCACAACTGGCTACAGGACGCCTATCCGGAAGCGACGGTCACCGGCACAGTGGTGCTTTCTGCGTTCAGTACGAAGTTGGCGATATACGCCCTTGCCAGAGGGTTCGCCGGAACGGAAATCTTGATCCCCATCGGGGCGATCATGACGGCGTTCCCCATCTTCTACGCCGTGATCGAAAATGACCTACGCCGCGTGCTGGCCTACAGCTTGAACAACCAGCTGGGCTACATGGTCGTCGGCATCGGCATCGGCACGGAACTTTCGCTCAATGGTACGGCGGCCCACGCCTTCGCCCACATTCTGTACAAGGCGCTACTGTTCATGTCGATGGGAGCCGTGCTGTTCCGCACCGGCAAGATCAACGCCTCGGAGCTGGGTGGCCTGTACAAATCCATGCCCTGGACGATGACGTTCTGCATGATCGGGGCTGCGTCGATTTCGGCGTTCCCGCTGCTCTCGGGCTTCGTCACCAAGTCGATGATCCTGACGGCGGCCGCTGAAGAGCACCACACGCTCACTTTCCTGGTCTTGCTGTTTGCGTCGGCCGGTGTGTTTGACCACTCGGGCATCAAGATCCCGTACTTCACCTTCTTCGCCCATGACTCAGGCATGAGACCCAAAGAAGCGCCCTGGAACATGTTGTTGGCGATGTCCGGCGCGGCGTTCTTGTGCATCGCTATCGGCGTCTATCCTGAGCAGTTGTACGCGCTGCTGCCCCACCCCGTGAAGTATCAGCCGTATACCGTGACCCACGTCATCACGACGATGCAGCTCTTGATGTTCGCCGGTTTGGCATTCGCGTTCTTGAATATTTACAAGATCTACCCGCCAGAGCTGCGCAGCATCAACCTCGACAGCGATTGGTTCTATCGGCGTGGAGTCCCCCGGGTGGCCATTACCATGTTCCGCGGCGCGCGCGATGTGGTCGGCGTATTCAAGCAAGGCGCAGATCGTATGCTCACGGGCTGGGGCAACACCGCACACAGGCTACTGGCGCCTAACGGGAGCCTGGGGGAACCTTGGACCGCTGGAAACGCAACGACTTGGACCGTTGCCACGCTGGGCCTAGTGATGGCGCTAGCGTTCTTCGCGGCGCTCGGCCACGGCTAAGCCCGGGGCCCCGGTGTTAGGCGAAACGCTAGCTCTGCTCGCGGCCCTGAATTGGGCCGTGAGCATCATCCTATTTCGCAAGAGTGAGCACTTCACTCCCCAGGGCATCAATCTGTTCAAGAACGTGATGGCCCTGGTGCTGTTGCTCCTGAGCATGCTCGTGTTGGGGGTCAGCTTTGACACCGAACGCAGCAGCTTGGATTTTTGGCGGTTGTCGCTGAGCGGGGGACTCGGGATAGCCTTGGCGGATACGCTGATCTTTGTGGCGCTTCGCAGACTTGGCGCGGCGTTGTATGGCGTGGTCAATTGCGCATACGCTCCCACGCTGGTTGCGCTGAGCGTGATTTTTCTGGGCGAGCCCGTTGGCAGCGCCTTCTTGCTCGGCGGCAGCCTGGTGGTGGGCGGCGTCTTGCTGGTCGCCACGGAAAAGTTGGACCAGCAGACTGAAGCCGCGCGACACCCACAACTGTTGGGCGGGATCCTGCTGTGTTTAGTTGCCATCTTTGCCATGGCGGCTGGCGTGATTTTGGCCAAACCCGCGCTGGAGAGCTCCCACCTGGTGGAAGCTACGGCAGTACGCATGGCGGGCGGAGTGGCGGTCCAGCTGGTGTGGATTGCAGCCGTTCCCAGTCAACGAGCTGCGTTGCAGGTGTTCAAGCCGAACCCTGTGTGGAAAACGTTGGTACCAGGCTCTTTCCTCGGCTCGTACGTGGCCATGTTGCTGTGGCTCGGCGGATTCAAATGGGCCGCCGCCTCGGTAGCTGCAGTACTCAATCAGCTAGCCAGCGTCTTCACGATCATCCTGGCGCGCGTGATTTTGAAAGAGGCATTGACGCCTAGGCGCATGCTCGGCGGCTTGATCGCCATCGCGGGCGCCATCTGGATCGTCGCCAAACGCTGATCTTCAGAACTCGCATTGCTGCCCGGGTAGTAACACCCGATAGTCACCGCTAACGCGCTCGCCGCAGAGCTTTACCCACTTCAGCAGCTCGGCGGTGGTTTGCTCCAACTGCTCCTGCCCACCGCTGGACAGCGGGAAGTAGACACACGCGGCAATGTTGACGCTTTGCTCAGTGGTTTTCGTGGCGAGTGAATCTTTGACGGGATTGACGCTCGGCAGCCACTGCTCGCCGGCGCGACGACAGCCGCATATCAAGTCGAGCAATTCGATGCTCTGACCGCCAGTATTGAAGACATAGCTTTCTCCAGGCTGACCTAGCCTGAACGTGAATTCTTCTGACTGGGCCAAGTCCGTATCCCAGAGCGAAATCGGCACCATGTGCTTCAGGCTGACCAGATTGTTGGCGTCCACTGGACCGTTGATGCGCGGAAATGAACCTTCAGTGGCGCTTCTCAAGAGGTACTCATTGGCAGGCTTGCTGCGCCCGGTAGGCTTGTATTTGCCGTTGCGCAGCAGCTCCCGGCTGAGTTTCCTGCGCGCTTCCATCGCATCGCTGATGCCGTCAGCAAAGCTATCGACCACGCGGGCTAGTTCATCGGCGAGGTCTGACGGGGCAGGACCGCAGCGCACCCCCATCGCTTTCACGACGCCCAGCCCTAAGTCGTCACGCAACACCTGATGCATCACCTTCATACGCCTGGGGCATAGACCAACCGCCGCGCGGACGCTAGCATCGGCAGGTGGCAGAGGCGCGCGGCTATCGCACGGCTAGGTGCTCGGGATGCGGGCTACCAAGCACAACCTGCGTCTGCAAGCGTTGGTCTCGCTTGAACAGCCCGGTGCAAATTTCGCTACTGCTGGCGCCGTCTGAAGCTCGCAAGCCCACCAACACAGGCCGCTTGCTGCAACTCTGGTTGGACGGCGCTCAACAGCACGTCCGAGGTGAACGTGAGCATCACGCCCACAAACGAGCGCAAGCAGCAGCAACTCTACGTCTGCCCAGCGCCGGCCCGGACCAGTTGGCGCAATGGCAACAGCAAAACTGCTGGGTTCTGTTTCCCTCCCCAGAAGCCGCCCTCCTGAACGAAGCAACTCCGCCAACGCACCTAGTCGTTCCAGACGGCAGCTGGTCCCAAACTCGCCGCATCGTGCGGCGTTCCCTGCCGGCAGATCGCTTTCAACACGTGCAACTAGAGAATCCCGGCACGACGCGCTACGCGCTGCGCCGTCACGGTGGTACTTCCCTGTGCACCTTTGAAGCCGTTACAGCCGCGCTCGAAGCTTGGGGGCACAGGTCGCTGGCGCAAGAGCTCAACACGCGCTTCGTTGCCTGGCATGAGCTAGCGTTGAACGTGCGCGCCGGCAGAGTGCCCCCAGCCGACTCGCGCACGCTCTAGTCTTTCTCCGGGGCGCTATTTGCGCCGGCGGCGAAGCAGCACGGGCAGACCCAATAGCCCCAACCACCCTAGATTGGCTTTGGAGGAGCGGACCGTGGCGCAGCCGCAACCGCCGCCGCTGTCTGACCGCTCTGAATTTCCATCGTCCGGACCATCATCACTGCTGGTGGGATCTCCATCATCCGGGTCCACGGTGCTCGCGCCGCCCTTGTCGGGATCCATCAGTTTGGGGGTACCTTCACCCAGGTCCAGATCAGTGAGCATCAGGGCGATCTTGCCCGCGTTATCTTCGATCGTCTCTCCTTCGCCCTCGGTACTCAGCTGCACGATGCGTAGGTTGACGGGAAAGTCGCTATCCAACGTGATGGGCCAGGTGCGTCCATCACCGCGAACGATCTGTCCCTGGGGAAGCTCGATCTCCCATTCTGTATCCGCGTTGCACAGCATCAGCTGTTCGGCGACATGCTGGTTGTCGATATCTGGTAGCTCCGGATTGAAATCGAAATCCGGGTCTCTCGTCATCTCATCCGGCGACATCGTGGTGTAGAAACGGGTGACGCTCGAGTTGTCTTCGAACATGGCTCGCGTGTCTTCCATCGGAGCGATCACCAGGCGTTCAAACTCGGCCAGGAAGGTCGTGACCACACCCGCGCCTTCGATTGGATCTTCGCCTGCCACATAAGGCGTCTCGGGATAAGCCTCGTTGCGAACGGCGACGTTAGTCTCGAAGTAGCAGGAGATACAGCTCAAGAACTGTTCGTGAGTGGCACCTTCACGCAGCGGAATGACCTCCGGATCCATCATCACGTCATTGAAGCCGTCGTAGCCCGCAAACAAGTTCTGCGCGGTCTGAAAGAAGGCCGCCAAAGTCTCAAACCTGCCAGTACGCAAGTTCTCCCAGTTTTGCTGCTCGAACTCACTGTAGATAGCCTCAGTGAATTGCCCCGCGGGACCGGATTGTTCGGTTACGAAGCCCTTTCCACCGGCTTCGTTGGCGGCAGCGATCACGACGTCGTCGTAAACAGTGCCGGGAGCGAACCAGTCAATCAAGGCTTCGTTCAGCTCGAGGTGGCGGTAGTTGTTGGGGATCGCGCGGCTGTCACCCAACACCCAGATCTTCATGCCCATGTCTTCGTTGGCGGCCACAGCCGTGGGTTGAATGGGAATAAACGGTCGCTCACTCTCGTAGGTCAGCATGATCGGGCGGATAGCGCCGTCGGTCTTGCCCTTTTGCAGCTTGAACGCGATCAGGTTCATGCCGTCTTCCAGATATTCACGCAGCACTGCTGGCCCGATGCCATCAATATCGAAACCGTTGTCCGTCAGCCACATCACCGCGGCGTCGGCTGGATCGTCCAGCTCGGGCGGCACTTCGATCTGAACCCAGTCATAGGGGCCAGCATTGCCCTCCTGCACAACCATGATGCCCGGGCCTTCCGCTGCCGCATCTGTGGGGTCAGCTGCACTGGGAGGCGCCACCAGACCGCCGTTCGCCGCCGTGCCTTGGTTGAAATCCACACTGCAGCTCTCGTCGAACGACACGTTCAGTCGATATTGCGGGTTACTCTGCGCCTCCAATCGATCGAGCGCGATGCTCGAAGAAACCCCCACTTGAGTATCGCCAGGCGGCACCGGCAAAACCCAAGCGAACTCCATGCCGGGGCCCTCGTACATGATCTCGATCGCCGCGGTGACGGTGCCGTCATCGTTCTTGGAGAAGATGATGCGCTCTGCGGCTTGATTGACGGGTTGAGCCGAATTGCAGAACAGGCCGCCGCAAGCCTCGGCGGAATCTACGAAAGTGGTGGTGGCAGCGGCGAGTGCTGCCGCCGCGACGAAAGTCTTACGAAAAGCCATGGGGAAACTCCTGAAGGTCCGAGGCCGGTGGTTGGGGACTGTGCCACCGGTTGCAGCGCGAGGCTGGCTGCGGGCGTAATCAGCAATCGCCATGCCAGACTTTAGGCGCGGGCAACTGGGCAGGAACGAGCCAATTTGTCGCGTTCTGAGGGTTCCATGAGATTGTGCCAGTGTGCCACCGTACCCTCAGGGCGCGAGCGAGATCGCGTCGGACAATGTAGGCTCGGCCAGCAGCGACCGTGGATCATGCTGGTTCCCAGAAAAACCCGCAACGACTACGAGAAGGTCGGTGGGGAAGCGACTGGTATTCTGGCTCAAAAGTTCGAGACCGGGTCTGTGGTTTCCGACGCTGTGGCTGTATCTGCTGCCGCTCGGGGGCGGCGCTCCGTACAGCAACTGGAAGTTCTGGCTGGGCCTCGGGTTCGCGGCTCTGCCGCTCAACCTCGTGGTGTACGGCTGGAATGACCTGGTCGACGCCGACACCGATCGCATCAACCCACGCAAAGACAGCTGGTTGTTCGGAGCCGCGGGCAGCGATCAGGAGCTCGCCTCGTTGCCAGGGTTGCTGCTCGTGACCAGCGCGCTTTCGGTGAGTGTGTTCACCTGGATAGGCGGAGCGCAGATGCTCATTGGGTTCGCTACGCTTGGCCTGATCTTGTGGGCCTACAACTACCCGGGCCAGGGACTGCGTGGCCGACCGCCGTGGGAACTGTTCTGTCAAGGCGGCTACCTGCTAGTGGTACCGTTTAGTACTCTGTTGAATGGTGCAGCCTGGCTTCCCTTACCGACTTGGTTCTACCTGGTATTGTTCGCGTTGCAATCCCACCTGATGGGTGAGGTGATGGACATCGAACCCGATCGCGAAGCTGGCAGGAAAACAACCGCCACTCAGCTCGGGCCGATACGTACAAAGCTGGTCATCATGGCCATCGTGGCGACGGAGGCGGCCTTGCTGATCTGGCTGTATCGGGATTACGTCTTCGGTGGCATGCTGGTGCTGGCTTGGCTCTGGCTGGTGCTGGACCTCACTTGGGTATTCGGAGGCAGAGCCTACACGCTTGGACAAATGCGCCTCTTCGGCGTGGGGGCGAACTTGCTGGCCCTGGGGAGCATGGCCTACGTCTGGTGGAGTGGTTGCCTGCTCAGCCTGCCGGGCCGTTTGGAGTGAGCCTAGACCGGATCCAGCGTCGAAATTTCGTCCGTGGCCGAGAATTTTGCTCATGCCTGGCCACGATTTGCTGCCCCCGCATGCGCAGCTCTGATATTTGAGCCTTTCCGTCGCCCGCCTGGGACAGGTAGCAGCCCGTTGAAGCCCATATTGCCGCGTCGCGTGAGCGACACCCTTTGTGCCCTGGGGGGCGCGTTATTCGCAGGTCTGCTCGCTACCGTTGCGGACGCAGCTGTGCGGAGTCCGACGCCTCAGGTCTCGGCCTGGTGGCAGTGGGCATACTGCCTGGCGGTTCTGATCCCAGCAGCATCGGTATTGGGTTTGATGGCGGTGCTGCTTAGGGAGAGTAGCCTGTGGCTTTCCTCCCGTTGGAAGCACCATCGCTGGGCGGTGTTATCTGCCTGCGCGCTGCTCGCCGGAGCGCTGGCCTACCCGCTCCTGCAGATCAGTTTGCTGGGACTGTCGGAGCGCTCCCCCGACACCGCTCGCTGGGTACTGCTTGGAGCCAGCGGTGCGTTGGGGGCAGGTGCGTTCATTTTGAGCTGGCTCGTGTGGACGTGCTGGGAGCGCGCAGCGCACGGCGCAATCTTGCGCCCAGCTTTGCTCGCGGGGGCGCTCGTCGTCGTCGGGTTTGCGTTGATGCTGGCCGATCTATCGATCGGGGTAGCACTATACGCTCGCCTGCACTGGATTGCAGAAGCTATTGCCTGGCTTTGTGTCGCCTGCGGCGGCGCACTAGCGCTGCTGATGGCCTCACGTCGTTCTAGCCAGCTAGCTTCGGCGCTGGCTGCGGTGACAGCCCTCGCCATCCTCTGGACCGCGTGGTTCTCCGGTAGTCCCTTCACTCGACATCGTCTGGATGAAGCGCTGATCGACGTATGGCATGAGCCGCTCTACACGGGGCGTATGGCCGTGCGTTTGCAGTTGGTCAGCGACTACCTCAGCGACCCAGGCGGTTGGGAAAGCGTACAGGACGCGCGCCTAGCGCGTTTGGTGAAGCGCTACGACATCGCAACCATGGAGCAGAGTGGCGAATGGGCACTTCCGCGCAAGGTCGACGTGAAGCCACCAAGCGCCAAGGCGCGTCCCCCGCTGAACGTGGTGGTGTTCTTCGTCGACACCTTACGAGCTGACACCGCTCGCAATCCAGCTGTCATGCCTCGCCTGGCTCAGCTGCGCGAAGAATCCCTCGACTTCGTGCGGGCGTACTCTGCGGCGTCAGACACGGTGACAACATTGCCGGTGCTCACCGGGGGCTGCTACGGCAAGATCCCGTGCGAGGGCGATCTCCTTCGCGTCGCCAGAGAGCAGGGGGTGCGCAGCGGTTTGTTCATTGCGCGCAGCGCCCGCGAGTTCTTGGGCAACGAATCGCCGCACTTCAAGTTCGACGACGTCGTCGACGCCACCGACTACGATGACACACGCGAGAAGGTTTGGGGCTACGGCGCCAAGCAACCGACGGCGCACGACGTCGTACGCTCGGCGCTCGACTGGATTGACAGCCGCAACGGCGAGCAATTCTTCGCCTGGGCCTTTCATTTTGACGTGCACAATTGGATGCACATCGATCCGGCCTATCTCGCGACGGCCGCAGAAAGATTCGGCATTGAGCAGACTGAAGGCGACCGGCGTTGGCGCTATCCCGCCGCTGCGGCGGGCGTTGATCACGCACTTGGGCAATTTTTGGATGGCCTGGAGGCACGCGGATTGGATCAGAATACCGCCATCCTGTTCGTCTCCGATCACGGCGAGGGACTCGGCCAGCGCAACCACGACTACCATGCGGTATTTCTCTGGGAATCTTTGATCCGCGTTCCCTTGGTACTGAAGGTTCCAGGGGTTGAACCCCGACAAGTCTGGACGCTCACCGGGCACCCCGACGTCGCCCCCACGCTGGTCTCGCTACTGTCGCCAAACGCCGACATCAGCAACTACCATGGCAGCTCATTGTTAGACGAAGACAAGCTGCAGCATGCCTTGCCGCTGCTGCTGTTGTCATTGCGCAAACAAGATCTGATGCGCGTCGGCATCGTGGACCGACAAAATCCAGACTTCAAGCTAGAGCTGCCGATGGAGACGGTCGAGCCAGAGCTCTACAACCTTGCGGATTCCACGCCGGATGATCGTAACGTGCGACTGACCCATGAGCGCCAGACACTGAGCTTGCTGAGCCGCTTGGTCACTTCGCCGGTATTTCCGCGCCCCAAGGAAAGCAAACCCAAGAAGCAGCACGACAAGCCGCCCATCGACGGCTAGCAGCGGCAGGCGTCTATTCAATGGTTCCCCCCTCTACTCTGGTTGCACATTTCAGTTGTGAAGTGTGCTCCAGTCGCTTTCCCCTACGCGGCTTGCCAAAAGAACCACGCCCAGCCCGCCAGGAACGCCAAACCACCGATCGGCGTCACAGCCCCAAGCCAGCGCATCCCCGTGAAGGCCATGACGTACAAGCTGCCAGAAAACACGATGATGCCGAGAGTGAACAGCCACGCGGGTGCACTCGCGACGTCCGCTTGAGTTTCAGCGCCGCGCTTCCAAATTGCCCACGCTAAGAGCGCCAAGGTGTGGATGAAGTGGTAGAGCACGCCCGTTTTGAAGTTCTCGAGCAGGCCCTCTTCGATACGCCCCTTCAAACCGTGTGCTCCAAAAGCACCCAGCGCGACGCCCACAAAGCCCAACACGCAAGCAACACGAATCCACACCATCGAGCGTACTTTCGGGCGCCATTCAGCCAGTGACAAGCGCTTTTTCCCATACTGTCATCCCGCGTTCAACGCAGCAGCAGCAGTTGGGCGCGATAGCGGGCGGTTGAGCACTGTGGCGCAGCGAGGTAGTGTCCGCAGGCATGAGAGGACAAACCGCGCCGGCGCTGATCGGGCTGAGTCTGTTGGTATTGGTCGGCTGCGCGACACAAACTGCCCCACAGCCCGCCCCGCGCGCGATGCCGACACCGGCGGCCAGCTCCCCCACAACCGTCGACTCAGCATCCCCCAGCAATGCCGCCGCATCGATCGCGCACACCAATGCTGCTAGCGCGGAGGCCAAGCCCGTGTTGGCCATCTTTGACTACGAGGCACTGCGTTTGCTGGAGCAGCGCGGGTTCGATTTGGCGACGTTTGGCTTCGGCTTGGAAAGCTCCGGACCCACGACAGCGCGACAGCTGACCCAGAGCCCAGCGTACGCATCGATGATCGCGACGATCCGTAGCGACATCCGTGAAACCGCTCAAAATGACCCAGCAGCAGGCGTCGGTATGAAGCACGCTCACCGGTTGTTTGACGCGCAGGCTCTCGATAGCGACAAGTTCCATTACGAGCTGGCCGCGGTAGTCAATCGCGTCGATCGAAAGGTGTTCAGTCCGGGTACCTGCGGTGAGCTGCGACTGATCTATCGCCTGGCGTACGAGAGTGAAGTCTCTGGACAGCGCGTGGCCTCGCGCTTGCCGATGACGATCAACGTCGTCCGCTACGTGGAGGGGGCAGATTGCGCCGCATACTTGCGCAGCTGGCAGTTGCCCTCTCGCGGCGGCGTGCAAGCTGCCGATGGTTTGACCGGACCAGCAGGTCCGCTCAGTCAAGAAGCATTGCGTGGTACCTCGCCAAAGTCCGTCGAAGTCAACCTACAAAGCGTACGCTGGCCGTCGACCGTGCGCCCCAACATGGCTGGTCACGCGGAGTATGTGTTGCGCGTGTTCAAACCCGCCGAGAGCGGCAAACTGGTCCCCAGTCCCCTGGAAAACACGCCGGACGTGGAGCGTTTGAAGCGAGACCGCCAGCTAAAGGCGAAGCTGCTGCAATGGCTGCAGGAACCCGCCAACCTAGAGGGCATTGACGCCGGCACGGCGTTGCTGCCCGACGAGTTCTTGGCGACCAAAGCCGTCAGCGTCGCTCCCCGCGGCCTGGCGCGACTAAAAAACCGTCCCTTTGCACAACTGTTTCCCGCAAAGGATATGCAAGCCACGCTCGGAGGGATGCGAAGCTTTTCATCCGGCACTGAGCTGCTTCGAAGACTCGACGGTCTCAGTTGCCAAGGCTGTCATCAAAGCAAGAGTCTTGCTGGTTTCCATGCTCTGGGGCGCAACCAGCCCGACGCCAAGGCGGATGCTTTGAGCATGCCGCATTCAGCCCACTTCACCGATGACATGCGACGTCGCAATCAGTACGCCGCTGCGTTGCTCACGGGAGAGCCCCCCGAGGAGTTTCGTCCCGCCGCCGAACGAGCAGAAGCAGTGGGGGGCTGGGGCAGTCGTTGCGGTTTGAACGCTGGCGCAGGAGGTTCGTTTACCAGTTGGACCTGTGGGGAAGGTTTGAAGTGCGTGCGGGTGGACGATCCGGAAGTTGGCCAGTGCATGCCCCAGAAGCCTGAAGTTGGGGATGCGTGCGAACTCGGCCTGCTGCCTGCAAAGGCTGACCAGAACAAAGACTTCACGCGTTTGGAGCCGGCCCAAAGCTGCGGGGAAAACCGCGTGTGCGAAGCGAACGGCGTTGGATTTCCTGGTGGCATGTGCGCAGCGCCGTGCAGCAACTTGCCCGCTGAAGCCACCTGCGGAGGAATCGCCCTGTTGACGAGCTTCAACGCCTGCTTGGCGCGGCAGGAGCCGTTCGAGTCCTGCATCCTCAACAACACTCGCCCCGGAGCGCTGCGTAGCTGCTCCCACGAAAAACCTTGTCGCGAAGACTACGTTTGCGCCCAAACGGCCGCGGGACAGGGGGCTTGTCTGCCGCCGTATTTCCTCTTCCAGTTGCGGGTGGACGGGCACGTCTACTGAGCGGCCACACCCAGGTCCCCTGTCAAAACCCCGGCGGTGCGGTTTGATGGCCGGCGAACAGCCGCTCCGTGCCCGTCGGACCTGGGCCAGCTATTGCCTGACTCGCGCCAAAGGGCATCTGCTTTTTCTATGAATTTCGGGTATTTATAGAACCGGCGCCGAATTGTGCCGGAGCTCCCTCCGCGACCAGCCGCCATCACCCGCGCGGGGTGCGTAGGAACCTGCGCGTCCCCGTGTCACGGACACACCTGCGCAGTTGACCGACTGGGGAGAGTCCTGTACCCGGGTCAGGTTTCACCGACAATGGGGAAGGCTCATTATGCAAAAATCAGTCACTGATCTAGTCACCTTCGAAGACAACTCTCTGAAGAACAAGTGGAGTGGTAAGAAGGTCGCTTTCTCCGACGTGTACGAGGCGTACATTGATGGCCACGTCGATATCCCAGCGGACAATTGGGAAGAGTTCTTCAACTCACGCCACGACACCATGACTTTCCGTCTGACGGACTCTCACGTGAAGTGGGCGGTCACCAACTTCCTTCCGGAAGTGACCATCCATTCACGCGCCCAAGACAAGCGCATCGTCAGCGAACACTACGACCGCGGCAACGACTTCTTCGGCTGGTTCTTGGGTGAAGCGATGGTCTACACCGCCGCTTCCTACGAAAACGACAGCATGGGTCTCGAAGAGGCGCAATATCGCAAGATCGACCGGTGCTGCGACAAGCTGCAGCTCAAAGAGGGCGAGAAGTTGCTCGATATCGGTTGCGGTTGGGGCACTTTCACGGCCCGGGCCGCCAAAGAGTACAAGGCCAAGACGCTCGGCGTTTGCCTCGCCCAGGAGCAGATCGACTTCGGGACTGAGCGCATCAAACAGTACGGCGTGCAGGACACCGCCGAGGTCAAACTCTGCGACTACCGTGAGGTCCAGGGCACGTACGACAAGATCGTCAGTCTGGAAATGGTCGAGCACGTAGGCATCAAGAACCTCGTCAAGTATTACGAGAAGGTCAGCAGCCTGCTCAAGGACGACGGCCTGTTCTTGGTTTCTTGGACGGGTATCCGCGGACTGTACAACCCGCAAAACCCCCTATCCGCCGTCACCATGCGCCCGGAAGATCTGATTTGGGGTCTGTTCATGAATCGCTACATCTTCCCCGGCGCGGATGCCAGCTTGACGCTTTCCGGGATGATTCGCGCAGCGGAGGATGCCGGGTTCGAGGTCACCGACGTGGAGAACATGAGCGCCCACTACGTGATCACGCTGCGTCAGTGGCGCGACAACTGGATCCGCAACCAGGAGGACATCGTGGCGGCCTACGGCCAGCGTTGGTACCGCCTCTGGAAGTTCTTCCTGCATTGGTCCGCCCTGATCGGTGAGCAAGGCTCCGCATTCAACTATCAGCTCCTGATGCACAAGAACCACGAGAAGTTTCCGCGCCATCAGGTGCAATTCGGCAGCTCCAAGTACTGGCGCTGACCCGCCTTGCAAGCTTCCCCCAAGCGACTTGGGGGTTCACAGCCGCCACGCACTTGCTGGCGGCTGCTTGCTTTTGTGCTCCACAACGCGCGAGTAGCGTCGCGATGCCGCGGCGCGCCGGCGAGGCCCTCCGCCCCGCTGCTGAAGAGCCCACTGCACAGCCCGGACCAAACGCCAATGCTGCATTTTCCCCTGGGCGCCGTGTGAACGTGGGGTTTCGAAATCTCAGCGAGTTCCTGAGTTGACTTTGCGTTCTTCTTTGTCGTGCGTCTGCGCTCAACAGCACCGCGCATGTTTCGTTCTGCAATATTTCGGAAGCCTAGAAGACGCAAAGCGAGCACCGACGAAGCAATACGGAAAAACGCGCGGTGCTCCAGCCCCCCGAGCCCAGCGTTTCGCGTGCATGAACTGGAAACCGAATAACGCGATTTGTTTCACCCGAATCTCGCCACTGACACTCCCCACGTTTCATCAGCGCAAATTCCAAACGTTTCCAAAACACCCAAGATAAGCACGAAGATCACGCTTGATCGGAAACACACTCCGGATACTTTAGACCCAGCATCAAGTGTTAATCTTTAACAGACACAAAAACACCAGAGGCATCCCTTGTTTCGTGTCTTAGACCCAAGCACTAAACGTCTGCGAATCGTTCCCGGAATCGCGGCACTTCAGGATCGTCAGGTGGCCAAGCAACGCCAGCTCGCCTCCGCAGCCGCTAAGTGTCGGCTGTTGATTGTTGGGCATGGCATGGTCAGCCAGCATTTGTGCAAAGAACTAGCGCGCTTGGGCCTCACAGATACGCACGAAATCACCGTTCTGTCCGAGGAGCCAACGGTGGCCTATGACAGGGTCAACCTTACCAAGGTCTTGAAAGGTGCCGAGCGAGAGTCCATTGCCCTCACGGACCCTAGCTGGTTTGAAAAGGTCGGCATCGAACTCAAGTTGAACGAGCCGGTCGTTTCTCTCGACCGTGAAAGTCGACTGCTGCGCACAATCAACGGCGTCTACGGCTATGACAAGCTGGTTTTCGCGACTGGATCTCGACCCTTCGTCCCCAAAGTCGAGGGGTTGAACCTCCCCCAAGTACTCGTTTATCGGACGCTGGAGGACGCAGTCACCATTCGCCAACGCGCCGAGCGCTGCAGTCGGGCCAAACTTCCGGCTGTCGTCATCGGCGCGGGCCTGCTAGGAGTCGAAGCGGCCGAAGCCGTCAAGTCTTTGGGTTGCGACGTCGAGTTGATCGAGTCTGCCGCCCACCTGCTGTCACGGCAATTGGACGACAACGCCGCCAAACATCTCGAACGGGCGCTGCTGGACGCTGGCTTTACCCTGCACACGGGCGCACGCCTGCAGAAGGTGACGGCGGAGGGCGAGGTGCTGTCGGTTCATCTTGAAGATGGCAAGTGCATTCCCACTGGACTCGTGATCGTCGCCACCGGCGTCAAGCCGCGAGACGAGATCGCCAAGGAGGCAGGCGTCTCCTGCGATCTGTTCGGCGGTATCATCGTCGATGATACCCTCACCACCTCTGATCCCACGATCTTTGCGGTGGGTGAGTGCGCCCGTCACAGAGGACTAGCGTACGGCGTAGTGGCCCCCGGATATCTGATGGCGGACACGTTCGCGGCGCGCCTGGCGGGAAAGAAGCAGCGCTTCCACGGCACCCAAATCACCACCCGACTGAAGATCCCTCACGTCGAACTGACGTGCGTGGGAGAAAGCAACGTCAGAGACCTCGCTACCCGCTGCACCGAGCGAGAAGACGACGGACGTCTACAACAGCTCGTGTTGCGCAAAGGCCGCATCGTCGGCGCGACTGCAATTGGTGCATGGCCAGATCTTCCAAAGGTCCAACAGGCCATCAGCACGGGACAGAAGGTTCGCAGCCGACACATCGAACGTTTCCAGTCAACGGGAACGTTGTGGCCAAACCAAACGGTCAACCTCGCCGTCTGGCCGGACGCAGCGACCGTCTGCGGGTGCACAGGCGCCACCTGTGGCGTGCTGCGTCAAGCCAAGGCAGGGGGTTGCGAGACTCCCAGAGAACTCACCGACGCTACCGGTGCTGGCAGCGTTTGCGGAAGTTGTGTGCCGCTGCTCGAGTCGATGTGCGGCCTGCAAACAGAGGCTCCCTCACACCGCTTGCTCGTGAGCGCCTCTGCAGTCGGTCTGTTGCTCGTCGGCTACGCGCTGTTTGGACCCAGCATTCCGTTTTCGGAGACTGTGCAGACCATTCCTTGGGATGTGCTTTGGCGCGATTCGACCATCAAGCAGATCTCCGGATTTTCCCTGCTGGGCGTGGCGCTGATGGCGTCCACACTCAGCGTCCGCAAGCGGATTGCCAAGTTCACCTGGGGTTCCTTCGCAGGCTGGCGAGGTTGGCACTCGGTGCTGGGCGTTTCCTGCTTGCTGGGGATTGCCGTTCATACCGGTTTTCGCTTGGGCAACAACCTGGATGCGGCCCTGGGGATCAGCTTCTTGCTGATGACGCTGGTCGGTGGGATCGCTGGTATCGCCACTGCCGTGGAGCGCCGCTTACCAGATGGGCGCGGCGTGGTCCTCCGCAAATGGTCGGGGCGGCTGCACCTGTGGCTGCTGTGGCCTCTGCCCGTGTTGGTGCTTTTCCACGTGCTGAAAGTGTATTTCTTCTGAGGGCGCGATGAAGATGCCGAAAATCCGCGCCTGGCAGCTTTGGTCTGTACTGACCCTCGTAGCGACGACATCGCTCGCGTACGACCTGTTCTCCGACTCGGGCTCGAAAGGGAAGTTCCTTCCGGGTCAAACCACAGCCGGCCACTATCAGATTGAGCTGGCCTGCAACGCCTGTCATTCGGATTCATTCGCCGATCAAGCTGCGATTCAGTCCGCCTGCGACCGCTGCCACGGTGGTGAACTACAAAGGTCCAAGGACGCGCATCCACGCACCAAGTTCACCGACCCACGCAACGCCCAGCGCGTAGAAAAGCTGGACGCTCGTTATTGCGCCACCTGCCACGTCGAGCATCAGCCGCGGATCTCCGCGAACATGGGGGTCACTCTACCGGAAGACTACTGCTACCGCTGCCACGAGGACATCTCCAAGGAGCGCCCCAGTCATGAGGGCATGCCCTTCAATAGCTGTGACGATGCTGGCTGCCACAACTTCCACGACAATCGCGCCCTGTATGAGGACTTTCTAGCAAAACACCTGCATGAGCCCGACCACAACGACAGCCAGCTCGTCGCCAATCAGCTGGCGGGGATTATCGCGAAACAGCAGCTCACTGCAGCCGACGCCGATGGCCAAAAAGCCCTGCCCACGACGGAAGCAGAAGCATGGGCTCACAGTGGTCACGGCCAAGCCAACGTGAACTGTTCCGACTGCCATGGCGAAAGCCAATGGTCAGATGAAGTGTCCCATGAGCAATGCGCGCGCTGCCACGAGCCACAGACCAAGGGTTGGCTGGCAGGGCGTCACGGGATGAAGGTGGCCCAAGGATTGGGCCCGATGCGCGTCGGTGACGCCCGTCAGGAAATGGCCAGCGAAGCCAGCCACCGCACCCTCAGCTGCAACAGCTGCCACCCGGCTCACGGCTATGACCGCAAAGTCGCCGCGGCCGACGCCTGCTTGGGGTGCCATGCGGACGAACATAGTCTGGCGTACAAAGAGTCGCCCCACTTTGCTCTCTGGCAGGCCGAACTAGACGGCAGCGGCGAAGCGGGCAGCGGCGTGAGCTGCGCAACCTGCCACATGCCGAAAACTCACGACGAAAATTCCGAACGAGTTTTCGTGCAGCACAACCAGAACGACAACCTGCGACCGAACGAGAAGATGGTTCGCAGCGTGTGTGCTGACTGCCACGGCCTCGGCTTCGTGCTCAATGCCTTGGCCGACGAAGCCTTGATCAAAAGCAACTTTAAAGGGCAGCCCAGCGTGACCGTCAGTTCGCTCGAGCTGGCTGAACGTCGCTTGGCAAGCAGCGGCAAGAAGCCGTCGCCCGCCACCGAATCAACAGAAGAAGATGTAGCCCCGGGAGCCGCTGTGAAGGGGGCCGAATGACCCAGCATGAACAGCATGCGCCGTGCATGCGATTTTGAAGGAGACCCCATGACAATCATATCCCGTACAACCTCAACCGCCCTACTCGCTCTTGCCTGCGCCAGTGCCTGTGGAAGCGACAAGTCCGCCGGTGGCATCGAGCCAAAAAAGATGGCGGACGCCCTCCACGCTGTGATGGAGTCTGACAGAACCATCTACACGAAAAACGTCGTCCAGCGCCTCAAGAAGGAGGGCGTGGTCAAGCCAAGTGAGCATTGGGAGGACGAAAAAGGCCTGCCGCTGCCCGCTCAGATGTTCCGCATGGGAGCCGAAATGGTCTCCAAGCGCGACGACGCTGGGTTCACCTACGCACTTCTCTCGGAGTGGCCAGTCAACAAGCAAAACACGCCAAAAACTGAGGTCGAAAAGAAAGGCCTGGCGTTCGTTGCTGCGAACAAAGGTGAGAACTTCTACGGCGAAGAGGAGCTCGGCGGAGTGAAGTACTTCACCGCTGTATACGCCGACAAGGGCGTCTCTGAAGCCTGCATCAACTGCCACAACGAACACAAAGATTCACCCCGCCGGGACTTTAAGCTGGGCGACGTCATGGGCGGCGTCGTCGTGCGCATCCCCCTCAGCGGCTAAAAAACTTCTAGAAGGAGAAACAATCATGGTTACAGAAGCACAAAAAACTCTCGTACAAGATAGCTGGTCGAAGGTGGTTCCAATCGCCGACAAAGCGGCGGAGCTGTTCTACGCCAAGCTGTTCGAATTGGATCCGGCAGTGAAGCCCTTGTTCAAGGGGGATATGAAAGAGCAAGGCGAGAAGCTGATGAAGACAATCACCTTGGCAGTCAAGAGCCTGGATGACTTGCCGTCTGTGGTGCCAGCTCTGCAATCGCTCGGCAAGAAGCACAAGGACTACGGCGTCGTTCCGGCTCACTATGAGACCGTGGCCGTCGCCCTGCTGGACACCCTGGGCAAGGGCCTGGGGGACGCCTTCACCCCTGAAACAAAAGATGCCTGGGTGACCGTCTACACCGTCCTATCCACGACGATGATCGACGCCGCAGACTATGAGAGTGCAGCCTAGGGGTATTTCTTGATAGGCACTAGCTACCCATCAAACTCGGGAGGCCGGGTCACGAAAGTGACCCGGCCTTGTTTTTTGATGGGGAGCCGAAGCTCCTCGCCAGTTGGGCCAAAAGCCTATCCTGGAAAGAGACGGCGCGGCGTTTTCAGACCAGCTGGGACACCGTATTTCGAGCGGTGCAGCGCTCCGTTCAGTCGGGCCTCGAGCATCGAAGCCTCGATGGTATCACCGCCATTGGCGTCGACGAGCTTAGCTGGAAGAAGGGTCACAAGTATCTGAC
>JBNLEN010000009.1:0-76952 GCA_050304975.1 Polyangiaceae bacterium | reverse complement strand
ATGCGTGGTGGCAGCAAGCGACGCGGCAGCCGCGCGTCCCCTGCTCCAGTGATGGCCGGAGCCCCCATGCCGGGAGGCTATGCGGCCGCCCCCGCGCCCGCAGCCCCAGTGGGCGCGGCCCCCGCCCCCGTGGTCGGTCCCCCACCGGCCAACCCGACGCGCGCCGTGCTGCAGGGGTCAGCGGGCGTCTTTACAGTCACACCAGGGATCGAAATGCGAGTCGGACGCGATGGCAACAACTGCGCGATTCTACTTTCCGACCCCGCGGTATCCAGCATCCACGCCACGGTCCGGCTCGACAATGGTCAACTCTGGGTGCGAGATGAAAACAGCAACAACGGTTCCTTCTTGAACGGCGCTCGCTTGGGCGCTGGTCAATGGGCGGCGGTCCCGCATGGTGCGGTGCTGCACTTCGGCTCATCGGAGTTTTCCGCCCGCCTCGAGTAGCGAGGCTCACCAGCGACATCCCACTACCGAGAAGCGAGAGGAACCCCATGCTCCCTGGATTTGGCAAGCAGTCAATCACGATCGGCAGCGGCGCCGACTGCGACATTCAAATTGCCGGCGCTGCCCCTGTGCACGCCCACATCACTCATGATGGCGGCGGCCAGCTGACATTCACAGATGCCGGCACAGGCACATGCACAGTCCAGGGGCAACCTCTGCCCGCCAGCGGTAGCGCCCCCTTCGACTTTCGCTCGCAGTTCACCGTTGGGCAAGCCGTGGTGCCTCTGGCGCACCCGGCGCTGACCCTGATGCTGATGGCGCACGGCAGCTTGCCTCCCGATCCGAACCGCATCGTATTCGGCAGAGACGCTGCGCGCTGTCACATCGTGCTCAATCACCCCAACGTCTCGGGCTGTCACGCGTCGCTCGGCCTGAGTCCGCTGTCGATCACGGATCACAACTCGACCAGCGGAACCTGGATCCAGCAGCATCGCCTGCCGCCAGAGCAGCCCCAAGCGATTGACGCCAATTCCATCCTCGCGCTTGGCCCAATTCCACTAGCCGGCTCTCTGATCGTACAGCTGGTGTCAGCCAAAGCCGGGGCCTCCCCTAGTAGCGGCGGGGCGGCTGGCGGAGCACCTCGCGGGGGTAAACACCGCACCATCCTGGGTCAAGTGTCGATGGCCCAGTCGGCCACCTCAGCCCAGAGCATCGGCCGCACGCCGGACAACGACATCCACATCGACCACCCACAGGTATCCAGTAAGCATGCGGTGCTGCACCGCATCGACGGCAAGCTCTTCATCGAAGACCGCGGCAGCGCCAACGGCACCTACGTACGCGGACAGCGCATCGCCCCCGGCCAAAAGATCGCCGTCTCCGCCGGGGAAAAAGTCTTCATCGGCCCGATGCCGCTGCTGCTCCACGCCGAAGAAGCGCAGCAAGAGGTCGCGCTCGTCGTCGAAGACTCCAAAGAGAGCTGGGCGGGTCGCCCCCTGTACGAAATCGAAGCTTGGGACCTCGTGCTGGACGTGCCCGACCGCGACAACCCCAGCGAGATGAAGCGCCTGCTGGACCACGTCAGCTTCAAAGCCATGCCCGGTGACTTCATCGCGCTGATGGGGCCCAGCGGTGCCGGCAAAACCACCTTGTTGTTGACGCTCAACGGCTATCTGCCCCCAAGCGGCGGACAAGTTCGGATTAATGGCGAAGACCTGTACAGCATCTACGACGCCCTGCGCGGCTCGATCGGCTACGTGCCGCAAGATGACATCGTTCATCCGGAGCTCACCGTCTGGGAAGCCGTGCGCTACAGCGCCAAGTTCCGCCTGCCGCCAGACTTTTCGGAGGAGGAGATCGATCGTCGCGTGCAGACGACTCTCCAGCAACTGGGCTTGGAGAACGTTCAGCATCTGCAAATCGGAAAACCCGAGAAGAAGATCCTGAGTGGTGGTCAGCGCAAACGCGTCAACATCGCCATGGAGCTGGTGACGGATCCGGTGATCATGTTCTTGGACGAACCCACGAGTGGTTTGGCCGCGGATGACACCACCGCGCTGGTCACGCTGCTTTCCGATCTCGCCAAGAGTACCGGTAAGACCATCATCACGACCATCCATCAGCCAGCCAAGGACGAGTTTGAGAAGTTCAACCTGTGCCTGATCATGGGCGCTGGCGGGATCCCGATCTTTTACGGCCCCACGTCACCCGACGCTTACCAGTTCTTCGGCACTCAACTCACTCGACACGGTCAACCCAACAACATCGACAACCCGCGCGACATGTTCGACATGTTGCAGCTGCGCGAAAAAGAGGTCTATGACGCTGATCTGGCGATGAACCCCAACGCCCCGCGCTTTCCAGCGCGGCAGAAAGCGGCGCGCTTGTGGAGTGCGGAGTTCTTCGAGCAGCAGCATCCCACGTTCCAGAAGATGTACTCGGGCCGGCGTGCCGTCGGCGCGGGCACGCAGACCCAAGGAGTGCCGGGGGGGCGCCCCAAGACGTCAGGCCAGTTCGGCCTGCTGTTGAGCCGCTACTGGAAGATCAAGTTCCGCGACACGGCAGGCACCTGGATCATGTTCCTGCAGGCGCCGATCATCGGCGTGCTGTTGGCGCTCGTTTTTGGCGGTCAGAAGGATGCGATCCCCTTCTGGTGTCTGGGGGCCCTGCAAGAGCTGACTAAGAAGTCTCAGGAATCTTCCCTCTCGGAGGGCACGGCAGATCTGCTCAAGAACATGCAGACCACACCCGACCACTCGGCGGCGCTGTTTTTCGTGGTGGTCGCGGCAGTCTGGTTCGGAACGTCCAACGCCGCACGGGAGATCGTCAGCGAACGGGCGGTCTACTTACGCGAGCGCATGGTGAATCTGGGCCTGGTCAACTACATCTTCAGCAAGTTCTTGTTCTTGAGTTTCGTGGCCATCGTGCAGTGCTCGATCCTACTGGCGATCGTCTTCTTCTCCCTGGGGTTCCACGGCGGTATGCAAGCATTCGGGATCAGCTTGGCAACGCTCGTCGTCACCGCGATGAACTCCACCGCCCTCGGCCTGCTGCTGAGCGCATTAGTCACCAGCTCTGAAGCCGCCATGGCGCTGACCCCGATCGCGCTGATCCCGCAGGTCGTACTGGGCGGATTGATGGTGCCGATGACCACGAACGAGATGCTGCAGTGGCCAATGTATCTGATGCCCGCACGTTGGGGGTTTCAGGGGACCATCGCCCAGGAGCGCATCGCGATCGTGGACGACCCGGCCTGGATCATCGATCTCAAGCGGCCAAACCTCACCAGCTTGGCCGACTTCATTGAAGGCGGCCGCTTCAAGTGCGCCCAGGCCCAGATCGCCTCGGACGAACTGAACGGCGCCTGGGGCTTCACCAACTACGAGCAGTTCTGGGTCCCGCCCGCGGTGCTGATCAGCTTCAGCGTGGTGACGATGCTCGCCATCCTGATCATGCTCAAGCGCCGCGACCGCATCTGACCTCAGTTCCCGCGACCGCCGTCCCGCCGGGCATGAACGGATCTGCCCGGCCCCCTACCGGTAGTGCGCCAAGAACGAGCGCACGAATATCAACGCCAAGCCGAAGATGGCCGCGCCAAGCACAATCTGCCGTGCCCGATTGGCGGGCTTCAGATCTCGCCGGCCTTGGCTTTGCCGATCCAAGCCTTGATCTCCTCCTCGATCACGGCAATGGCCTTGCCCCGAAACGGCTTGAGAATGAATGGCACGTCGAGATCGAGATCGATGGTCGACGGCTTGAGCTCGATGCTACCGTTGAGAGAGATGCCCTTGGCGGTGAAGCCGATCTTGGCCTTGCTGTCGGAAGCCCAGTCAATCGTTGGACTGTACTTCGAGAACTTCTTCGAATAGCTGTCCCAAGCAGCCAGAGTCACCTTCTTCGCGGTCTCAGGCTCTAAATCGTGTGGCACTGAATGCTTCATGATTGTGCGTTCTTCGATACCCAGCCCTGAATGTCAATAGATCCCGGGAGATGCTCTGGGGTATGTTCGCAACTACCTTGACGAAGTCCCGGTATCCTTTCGCGCCAGGTCAGCCGATCGCTGGGCCCAGCGCTGCTCAGTGGCCGGCGGGAGCGCCTGAGTTAGCCAGCCGGATGCAATTCCTGAGTCAGTCGGAGATCCGGCGAATGACCAAGGATTGCAACGCCAAAGGCGGGATCAACCTCGCGCAGGGCCTGTGTGATACCGAGATCCCCGAGGTTGTTCGCCGCGCCACCCAACGCGCCATCGAGAGTGGTCCAAACACGTATGTCTCTCACACAGGCTTGCCAGAGTTGAAGCAAGCCATCGCGGCAAAGCTGTCACACCACAACCAGCTCGACTTCGACCCTAGCTCCGAGATTGTGATCACCAACGGCGCCAGCGGCGCCTTTTGGGCGACGTGCCTCAGCCTGCTCGATCCCGGCGATGAACTGCTACTGTTTGAACCATTTTACGGCTACCACCTGGCTCAGCTCCGAGCCTGTGGGCTCGGCGCGCGCTTCATTCACCTGGAGCCGCCCCAATTCGCTTTCGACGAAGCGGCGCTAGAAGCCGCGCACACGCCGCGCACACGCGCGATCGTCGTCAGCACGCCGAACAATCCATCCGGCAAGGTGTTCAGCGAAGATGAACTACGGGCGGTGGCCCGCTTCGCTGAGCGCCACAACTTGTGGATCATCAGCGACGAGATCTACGAGCACTTCGTCTACGACGGCCGCCGGCACATCAGTCCTGCTTGCGTCGGCGACGTGCGAGAGCGCTGCATTACCATCAGTGGGCTGTCCAAAACGCTATCCATCACTGGCTGGCGTATCGGCTTCTGCGCGGCGTCGGCCCCGATTGCTGAGCGCATCGCGCTCGCGAGTGACGTCGTCTACATTTGCGCGCCGGCCCCCCTGCAAATGGGCGTCGCGCTTGGTTTGCAGCAGTTGCCCGACGAGTTCTATCGACAGCTGGCGAGCGACCATCAGCGCAAGCGTGACACCTTCTGCAGCGCGCTGTCGGACGCTGGCTTGTCCCCCATCAATCCCGAGGGCGCCTACTACGTGTTGGCAGATGCCAGTTCGCTGCCCGGCGAAACCGCCGTACAGCGAGCCACCCACTTGCTGGATCGCACCGGGGTGGCTGCCGTCGCGGGCTCCGCTTTTTTTGAGCCGCGCACGAATAACCCTGGAGAAAACTTGCTTCGGTTCTGCTTCGCCAAGACTGACGCCGTGCTGAACGAAGCCTGTCAGCGGCTTCGGAAGTGGCGCTGACAGCGCAGCCCCATTTGTGGACAGCGGCGGCATCTAGCCCGCCACCACGCCTGCATTTTGGGGTTTGGCTGAGGGCCCGAGCTGCTATACAGCCGCCCCATGGCACGAATCGGCATCGATCTCGGTGGAACTCGCATCAAGGTGGCCCGCGTCGACGGCGAGCAAATCCTGGCCGAAACCAGCATTGAAACCCCACCCCAAGGTGGCGCTCAGGCAGTGATGACGGCCATCGCCACGACGGTCAAACAGCTTGATCCAGCTCCTCAAAGCGTTGGCCTGGTCATTCCTGGTGAGGTCAATGCTGACGGCGTCTGCTATCGCCTGACCAACATCGCAGGCTTTGAGAACGTCAACATTGCGGGGCTGCTGAGCCCACTGTTGGATTGCCCAGTCGTCGTCGAAAACGACGGCAATGCGGCCGCTCATGGCGAAGCGCTCTACGGCCTGGGCCAGCGCTACAAGAGTTTTGCTATGTTCACTCTTGGCACCGGGATTGGCGGCGGGCTCTGCATCGATGGCCGCGTGCGCACCGGCGCCTACGGCTTCGCTGCTGAGATTGGCCACATCCCCATCGACAGCAGCGCCGACGCCTGGTCGTGCGGCTGCGGTCAACACGGCTGCGTCGAGGCCTACGCTGGGACCATCGGTCTGCTGCGAAAATTCGAACAGCTGGGCGGCAGAGCCACAGAGATCCGCACGGTGGCCGAGGCCGCGCGCGCCGGTGAGGAGGCTGGGCTCAAAACCTTCGAGATGATGAGCTGGGCGCTCGCCCGCTGCGTGACAGTGATCCAAAATCTGCTGGATTTGGACGCCATCATCTTCACGGGCGGAATCTCCGCGTCTTTCGACCTGGTCGAGCCCAAGCTACGGGCGGAAGTGCGGCGCCTATCGTTCTCCAAGCCCCTGGCGGAAGTGCCGCTGCTAGTCAGCGAACTGGGTGCGCGTGCTGGCGTGATCGGTTCCGCTAACTTGCACCTGCTCAAGCAGCGCTAGGCCTACGCAGACGGCCCAGGCAGCGCTTGGCGCTAACCAGGGCTGGACTCGGCGCCCAGGCTGGCTGCCGCCTGCCGGCTGCACTCGTAGAGCAATATCGCGGCCGCAGCGTTGACCGAGAACGAGTCGACCCCCTCGGGCATCGGAATGCTCAGGGTCTCGTCTAGCGCTTGGACAGCCTGCTCGGGCAAGCCGTTGGCTTCATTGCCGACAAACAGCGCGCAGGCGCCCGTCAACTGGGCATCCCACGGGGGCTTTCCGCCGCTGGAGGCCGCGCCAAAGCGCTGCAGTTCAGACAGCTGCTGTAGGATCTCTCCAGTTTCCGAGCGCCGCACGATCGGCAGTTTGAAAATACTTCCCATGCTGGTGCGCACGGCTTTCGGGTGAAAAGGGTCGCTGACCCCGACAGCCACCAAGCCCGTCGCGCCAGACGCCAGAGCTGTGCGAGCCAAAGCGCCCACGTTGCCCGGCTCTTCCACATCCACCAGCACCAGCAGCGGTCCCTGCCGTGCCTGACAGCGCCGCACCAATTCCGTGAGCGACGGTCCTTGAGGCATGTCGCACAGCGCAAACATCAATCCCCCGTTCCGCCCTTCCGCCAACTCCAGCATCACCCCTTCCGGCACCGGCGTGATCCGACAGGAAACCTTGTCCAATTGCGACAGGACGTCGCCCACGCGCTGATCGTGGTGGCGCAGCAAGCGCTCCGAGATCACAAGATTTCTCGGCGGATGCCCGGCGCGCAGAGCGCGCTCCACGAGGCGCACGCCTTCCACCACAAACTGTCCCAGTTTTGCTCTGCCTTTGGGCGCAAACGCGCGTCTCACATTTTCGACAATTGAGGCCCAAGAGCTTTGCGATGCCATACCGTCTCCGACGTTTTCAGCTTTTGTTGATTTGGTCCGGATGCCCGAAGTACGCAACGTCCATGCGCGCCGTTCGAGCTGACAGACCCGGTGGGCCGGAAGTCCTAAAAATTGCCGAAATTCCGGAGCCTGTCCCACGCGCCGGCGAGGTTTTGATCGCGATTCGCGCCACCGCGCTAAACCGTGCGGATTTGTTGCAGCGCCGGGGCAAGTATCCCCCGCCTGCTGGCGTGACTGACGTCCTGGGTCTGGAGTGCGCCGGTGTGGTCGACGCCGTCGGTCCGAACACCAGTTCAGAGTGGCTCGGCCGCCGGGTGATGACGCTGCTGCCGGGCGGCGGCTACGCCGAGCGTGCCACCGCGCCAGCAGCGATGGCGATGCCCATCCCCGACGGCATGAGTTTCGAGCAGGCAGCGGCGATCCCCGAAGCGTTTCTGACGGCACACCACGCGCTTTTCGAGCGCGCGCGGCTGCTGCCAGGCGAACGCCTGTTCGTCACGGCCGCTGCGGGAGGAGTAGGCTCGGCGGTGGTGCAATTGGCGGTGGCTGAAGGGGCCCAGGTGATCGCCTGCGCTGGCACTGACGATAAATGCGCGTTCGTGGAAGAATTAGGTGCCAAGGCACTCAACTATCGCGGTGCTCAATTCTCGCAAGAGATCAGCGAAATCGCTGCGGACGTGATCATCGATTTCGTGGGTGGCGCCAACTTCCCGATGTACGAGCGCATGCTGCAAACCGAAGGACGTCTCGTGGTTGTGGGAGTACTGGGCGGCCACGAGACGCACGTCAATCTGGGCACGCTGCTACGCAAGCGCCAAAGCATTTTGGGCATGGTCATGCGTTCCTTGCCCACGCAGCGCAGGATCGCGATCACGCAGCACTTTCTGCGCACCCGCTACGCCGGCTTTTCTGACGGCAGACTCAAACCGCTCGTCGATCGAGTGTTCGATTGGAGCGATGTTGCGGCCGCACATGAACACATGGAACAAAACCTGAACCACGGCAAAATAGTGCTACGTCTTTGATGGTGTTACGTTTTTTGAGCCGCTTCCACGCCGGGCCCCGGGAATGGCAAATGCCTCAGGCTGTTGGCGGCGGGTTCGCAGCTTGCTCAACCAAATGGCACCCACCGGGAGCGAGATCAGGCACAACCACTGCGCCGGCGTGAGGCCGGCGTAGCGCACGTCGCCCAGCGGCCCCTGCTCGGCGCGGAAAAAATCCAAAACGAAACGCAGCGGCGCGTAGCCCACGCAGAACCACGCGCCGAAAAAACCCCACGGACGGCGCCGCCGGCGCAGCCACAAAAAACTGCCAGCCAGCGGCACGAGCAGCAGCATCTCGATGAAGCCCATGTCCAAGCGGGAGCCATCGGGAAATGGCATGGCAAGCAAGCTATCGCTTCTGACTCCCGGGTGGTCATGGCTCACGGCGCAGCCCGCGCGGCCAAACATCAATGCTAGTGGCAACACCGAAGCCACCAGATCCGCGTAGGGCATGACGACGGCGCCGCGTTGTTTGCCCCAAAGTATGGCAGCGAGCACGCCGCCCAGGAAACCGCCCCAGCTACTCATACCGTCCCACAGCCGGAGCAACAACCAGGGGTCATCCAACACCGCTCGTGGACGATACGCGCCAACTTCCAACAAGTGCGCCCCGACAACCCCACCCACCAGAATCCATACGCTGAAGTCGAGCATACGTGCGCGGCTCATCCCCAAGCTCACGGCTTGACGAGCGCACAAATACACGCCGAGCCCCATTCCCAGGGCGCTGAGCAGACCGAACGGCTGCAACCCCACATCCATCGGCACCAGGCCCCCCAGGCTGCCCGCGGGCAACCAGATCCAGGGCTTGAGCTCAATGTACGGGAGCATCACTTGCGGCGGCAGGCAAAAACAACACGCGATCAGTCTGGTCGGCGTCCACGCCGATGCGCGCTTCGGACTGCTTGCCGCGGCAGCGGCGAAGCACAATCGTGGGGCTGACGGCTGGCTGCTCACACTCGGCGCGCGGAAAGCGATTTTCTAGAGCCAATCCGATGATCTGGGTCGAGGTCCCGATGGCTTCAGCCCGCCCCTGAAAATCGTCGTCTTGCACGCCGTCAACGGCTGCCGCTTCACCCAAACGACTGAACAACATGGAAGCTTCGACTTCTGCCGAGACCAACCGCTGTGCGGACAGGTGGAGTACTACCGTAAAACCAGCAGAACGTGTCTGCAAACCACGCCCTTCGGGCACATCGAACTGAAACAGCTCCGTCTTGTAGCAGCGGTCACCTTCGCAAATCCCTTTCGGATCTTGATCGAAGAAGTGTTGCTTGAACTCCGCGTCCCACTCGGCGATGGACTTATCGTAGGCGTCGAGCCGAGCGAGGGTGCGCAGCCACCCCGTCAGACTGCGAATGAATTCACCGCGCGCGACTTTTGCGGCCGCGAGGCGCGCCTCTCTTTGCTGTTGCTCCTGCAGGAAACGTTGTTCTTCCGCAACCCGCTCGGCCCCAAGGCTTTCGAGCTGTCTCAATCGGGCTCGCACCTGAGGCGCCCTAGGAGCGTCCGGCAAAGCGTCCAAGTACAGGCGCAATCGCTCGGGATAATCCCAAGCATTGGTGACATAGGCGGCTTCCAACTGCCGATACCACGGCTCGATCTCTTGGCGGTAGGCGCCGTGAGGCTGCGTTTTGAGGTAGTGCCAGCCCGCTTTCAAACGTTGCTCAACCCCTGTCGCGAGGCGCACCTTGCGAAACTGACTGTAGTCATCCACACCGCTGGTGAGCCGACGGCTACCTGCGCAGGCCGTCAGGATTCCTGCGCACACTAGCGCGACCCACACGTCACGCACGGCGACCCGCAGCCACGCACGGCCGACGAGGCTCACGGCTTCGCCTCCTCGGGACAGAAGTTGCACTCAGTCGGGGTCTCCGGCGCGTCGTCGGACATGTAGCGTTCGTAGTCCGAACAGGAAGCGTGCAGCAGGGCACGCAAGCACACCACACCATCATGCGTCAGCGGAAAGCAGCCCTCCGGAAAGCTGCGAATCGCGGCTGGTTTTTCATCACACGCCACACGACAGCTCTGACTGGAGATCGAGCACTCGCGGCACGCCTCGCAATCAACTGACTTCTTGGTATCGAAAAACACCGGCGGATCCAAATCCGCGACGGGCGTACCACAGCCGCCGATATCACCCGGCGTCGCGGCAGAGGCTAGCAGCGCCAGCATGCCCGTGACGAGGCTCAGCAAGAGCCAACGCCGTCGCCTGGGAAGCGCTCTGCTCATGGCAGCACCTCATACTCCACGGCGATCCCTGCCTGCAGCGACAACACTGGGATCAGCGTGGCTGAGGTCTCGTCCGTTGCCGCCCCCTGGAATAAGCTGACGACGATATCAGTGTACAGCCCGAGCCCCGACCACATCAGGTAGGCGCCACCCAACGCGAGTTCGCCCCCCAGATTGAGATCTGGTTCGATAACGATCGGCAACCCCAGTCGGCCCCGGGCGCTGACGTGACCGTTGAACCGATACAGCGCTGCATACGAAGGAGCCAATACTTCCTGAGGCACCCCCTCCAGGGCGATCGAAGCGTTGAGCGAAATCCCCTGCTGAAAGCCGTGGGGATCGCCAAAAGTCGCTGCTACCGACAGGTCCATGAAGGTTGCCGTCGTGCTCAGTGACTCAGGTGTTGAGCCCAGCTGTCCGCGCAAACGAAATGGGTTGTTGAAACGCAGGCCTTTGCCGATACCCAATCCCGAGTACCAGTGCACGTAGCAGAAGAGCTGACAATCTCTCGGGCGAAAGCTCGACGCGATGTCTGCCGGCCGCACCACCTCGGGCGAGGGCTGCATTGGGGTCTCCGCGGCTGGAGATGAGCTCTGCGGGGCCGCATCGACCGGAGGCGCCTCGGACTCGGCGGACTCTGGCCGTCGCTCTGAGGGGTTCAGAGGCCGCGCTTCGGACGTCACGCTGTAAGAGGCGAGCGCCAGCGCCAGAGTCAAGGGCTGGGCTAGCCCGCGCAAACTTTCTCGACCTCAGCCACGGACTTGGCAATCCCCTCGCTCAAGTTATTGCAGCCGCCTTCTGTCACCACGACGTCGTCCTCGATTCGGATCCCGATGCCGCGGTACTCCGCCGGCACGTCTTCGTTGTCGCCGGAAATGTAGATTCCTGGTTCCACCGTCACCACCACCCCGGGCTCAAACGCACGCGGCTTGTTGTGCTCGTAGTACGTGCCGACGTCGTGAACATCCATGCCCAGGTAGTGCCCCGTGCGATGCATGAAGAACGGCTTGTATCGCTCCTCACTTAGCGCCAACTCCACTGGTCCGCGGATCAGGCCCAACCGGATCAGACCTTCGGTAATGACCCGCAAAGCGGCTCCATGCATGTCGTCAAGGCTGTTACCGGGCTTGGTTGCGTCAATCGCGGCGTACTGTGCCTCCAGCACGACCTCGTAGATTTGCCGTTGCGGTTCGGTGAACTTTCCACTGACGGGAAATGTGCGCGTCACGTCCGCAGCGTAGTATTCGTACTCGCAGCCGGCGTCGATCAGCAGGAGTTCCCCTTCTTGCATTTGACGATTGTTCTTCACGTAGTGCAAAATGGTGCTGTTCAGCCCCGAGCCAACGATCGGTGTGTACGCCACCCGCTCCGCTCCCGCTTCACGAAATCGGCGCCGGAGGATCGCCTCCACCTCGTACTCGTAACGTCCCGGCGCCGCGAACCGCATGGCTTCATGGTGGGCTTCCAGCGTGATTTGGTTGGCCTTCGCCATTAGCCCCAGCTCGTCTTGGCTCTTGATGAATCGCAGCTCATGCACCACCTGTGCGCTGTCGAGGACGCACTTGGGGTAATCCCCTGAGCGACGCGCCAAGAATCGGCAGCGCTTGAGAGCCTCGATCATTTGCGTGTCAAACTCCGCCGACTCGCCCAGGCGGAAGAACAGCCGCTCACTCCCGCGGATCAGCTCAGGCAGCTTCTTGCGCAGCTCCGAAATGTCATAGGCGAAGTCCGCGCCGTACTGAGCTTTCGCCCCCTCGAGCCCGGTGCGCGGACCGTCCCAGATTTCGCGTTCCTTGTTCCTCGGTCGAACGAATAGGTGCAGCTTCGGGTGCTCACTGGCTGTCATCACCAGCACGCTCTCCGGTTCGTCCAGCCCGGTCAGGTAGTAAAAATCCGAATGTTGTCGGTATTCGTGCTCAACATCGTTGTTGCGAATGAACACTGGGTTGGCCGCAATCACCAACACGCCCTCGCCCATGAGCTCACGGGCTCTCGCCCGCCGTCGTTCGTAAATTTCGATGTCCTGCATCTGGTTTCGGTCACTTTATACGCGGGGACTGCGCCGTCCATCTAGAAACACCAGCTGGTCTCGAGCAACCGGCGGAAGTACCGATGATAGAGTACAGCGCGGGCGAGCGCAGCGCCGGGCCACAGCGCGTCAGGGAAGCGTCCAAATATCGGCGGCGAACGCATCGACCTGAGCATCGGACCTGAAAACCAACTGCAGATGTGCGGGCCTATCGCTGCAAATGACGCCGCCGGTAGGACACAAGCCAAAGCCTCGATGCTCGCACGAGACGCGCAAGTCGGGTCCCTCCCTCCACTCCAACTCGAACTCTGTGGTCGGTCCGGAAACGGCAGCCATGGCGCGGACGCACTGCTCTGCCTTCAGCTCCACCTGGAGCACCGGGTCATCGTCACCCAGCGCTGGCTCCCAGCTCGGCTCTCTGGCCTGCATGCCGTTGGAATATCCGCACAGCGCGCCTAGCCGAAGTGTGTCCGTTCTGGGCTTACCGGTCGCCCGATACCCCTCGTAGCAGTACTCGAAGTGGTCCTTGTGGCGGCCAGACGCGGCGTGCTCTTTGAGCCCTCCTTCAACGCGTGGGGGCGCTGATTGGGCTTGGACCACAATCGTCGATTCTTCCGGTGGCCGGCCCGCCCCAGAGTCGCTCTGACAACTCAACAGCAGGTTTGACGCAACCAACAGGCCGGGGTAGCCCAAATGCGTGAACCACGATCCCCCCGACGACGGCGCCACGACGGAAGATCCACCTCGAGAAGGCCGTTCCCGAGAGGAACGCAGCACGCTGGAACGCATCGTTCCGGAGCTGCTCAAGCGCGTAATCGAGACGGGCACCAAGAACCTGTCGCAGGACACGATGCAGAAGCTCATCGGTGAGCTAAAGCTGCCCAAAGACGCCCTGCACTACACAATTTCGCAATTGGACGAAACCAAAAGTGGCATCTATCGCGTGCTGGCCAAAGAGCTGCACGACCTATTCGATCGAACCAATCTGGCAGACGAGATCGCGAAGGCATTGAGTTTGCTGAGTTTGGAAGTAAAAATGGAGGTCCGCTTCAAGCCCACCAAGCTGGAAGCCAAGACGAAGCGTGAATCGGAGTCCCCGGCGTCACCTTCGAAAGAACCTCCGAAATAGAGCGACAAATAGGTCAATGGCAGTCAAGGCTGGCGCAGAAGTAGACGCTTGGTGCACCAAGTGTCGTATGGATCTGGGACATCGTGTAGTGGCCGTGGTGGCGCTGGAGCCCAAGCGGGTTGAGTGTCTGACGTGTCACACGCAGCACAACTATCGTGCACCAAAGGGAGCCAAGGACCCGCAGCCCAAGCTGGCAGGCCCCAAGAAAACCACCGCCAAGACCCCCGGCAAACGCATGACCAAGGCGGCGGCACAGCTGCTGTCAGACTGGGAAACTCGGGTGTCGAATCAGTCGGTTGCTGCGTTCACCAACTACAACATCAACACCGAGTTTGCCGTAGACCAACTCGTGCGGCACAAGAAATTCGGTGAAGGCTACGTGGCGGAAATCTTGTCAGACAACAAGATCAACGTGGTCTTCAAAGACGGCACGAAGACGCTCGTTCACGGCCGGAGCTAGCGCATCAGCGGCGGCCGGCCTTCTTGCTACCGCCGCTCCGCCGTGCAGACTTTGTGGCGCCCGTTTTCGTTGCCGCTTGCCGGTTGGCAGTAGGCTTCCTGGTGGCGGACTTGCCGAGGGGGGCCTTCTTGACCGCCGACTTCTTGGTACCCGACCTATTGCCTTGGGCGCTGGCGGGCCCAGGACGACTCTTGCCCGTCGCCCGAGCCTTGCGGATCTCCCGCTGATTGGGGAGCGGCGGCGCCGGACGCACCCGCTTCGGCACGCCATGAACTTTCTTGAGGGCGCGTAACTCATCTACCGACAAGTAGCGCCAATAACCGGGACGCACGCCTTCTGCGGTGATTCCGGCAAAGGCCACCCTCGCCAAACGCAGCACCTTGTTGCCCACGGCCTCTCCGATGCGATGGATCTGGCGATTCTTCCCTTCATGCAGCGTGATTTCCAGCCAAGTCTTGTCGCCCTCCACACGCAACTTTTTGACTTCCGCGGGACGCGTGCGCTTGCCATCAATCTCGATCGGGCGACGCCACTGCTCCACGCCCTCATCATCGAGCACGCCTTGCACTTTGGCGACGTAGGTCTTCTCGCATTGCTTTTTGGGGTGCGTCAACGCGGCAGCGAAGTCTCCGTCGTTGGTGCAGAGCAATACGCCGCTCGTATGAAAGTCGAGCCGCCCCACTGGCACCACTCGGCCCTGCACGCCCTTCAGGTAGTCGACGACAGTTGGCCTGCCCTCGGGGTCGCTCAGGGTGCACACCACTCCCTTGGGCTTGTGCAACAACACGTAGACCAAGTCTTCCGCCGTCAACAGCCGGCCATCTAGCTCGATACGCTGCTTCCTGGCGTCGGCCTTGAAGCCCAGCTCTGTAACGACTCGACCATCCACCCGCACCCGACCCTGCGTGATCAAATCTTCCGCGGCGCGTCGGGACGCAACGCCTGCGGCGGCGAGGATCTTCTGAAGCCGCTCGATAGCCATCGCGCTGCTTTACTTCTTTTTGGTCGGCTTGCCTTGATTCTTTTCGGCTTTGTTCGTCAGGGAGCTGTCAGCCGCGTCGTCCTGGCTGGCCTCGGCCTCTGCCTTTTCTTTGGCCAACTCTCGCAACCGCATCTCCTCATCGCGGTACCAACGGTCCACCTTCTCGTCACCGTTCAGGTCCACTCCGATGCGATTCAAACGACCGTTTTCGTAGACCTGCCAAGTGTCCAACAACCCATCGTAGGTGCTGTCGCGCTGCAGGCGCGTCAGCGTTCCACCTGAGTAGGTCTTGAATTCGTCGGCTTTGCCGTCGCCGTTGCGATCGTATTCGGCCGTCACGACCTGACCACGCGCGAACGTAAGCCAGGTGTCGATGCGCCCGTCGTAGTCGGAGTCCGCCTGTTCGCCGAGCGGCTCGCCGCGCTCGTTGTAGGTGCGGATCAAGTCGTTCACGCCATCCAGATTGGTGTCCACCTCACGACAGCGCAGCACGCGCTTGCCATCTTTGCGATCAGTGCCAACCGCGAACACCCGGCGAATGTTCGGGTGTTTGGCGCCTGGCCCCTTGGTGACCACCGCCACTCGGTCCGAACGTCCCTTGTAGTCGCAGCGCGAATTGTCCGCTCCCTCGGCAAACTGGGTCACGCCCTCGGCACCCACTTGCTTCGGGGGCGGCTTGGACCCGGCACATCCCGAGGCCGCCACCAGGGCTGCGCACAGACACAATGCTCCGCCGCGCATCACTGTTTTCCTCCCTCAGACTTGGGCGACGCTTCTGTGGCTTGGTCCGGTGAAGCCTTCTGCGGCTCGTCACTCACGGACTGCTGCAAGTCGCTCGGCTTTTCTTCGTCAAACGCCGAGCCCTCATCGGGTTTGGGATCATCTGGCTCTGGGGGCGCCGTCTCATCAGGCGGACACATGTCCACGGTAGCGCCCGGATCGGGTCGACCGTCACCATCCACATCGGAGTGCACCAGCGGGCATTCGAGCTTGTTCTGCCGCGGATATTCCCACCACTGGTCGATCACCGCGTCCCCATCCGAATCTCGCTCTGTACGCGTGAGACGACCTTGTTCATAGAAATGCCAGGTATCCAGCTGACCGTCGAGGCGCGTCGCGCGCTGTCGTGCGATCAGGGCACCGCCCCTGAACGTCGAGATCTCGTCAATACGCCCATCACGATCGAAGTCTGACTCGCGGCGCCGCACGCTACCGTCCGCATTTCTGTACACATAGCTGTCCCAGCTGCCGTCAAAGTTCAGATCGGCGGCTTGGCAGCCGCGCGTCCCGCCCACTGTCACCAGGTCAGGACGGCCGTCACCGTTGACGTCCTGCTTGTCAGCGGACGCGGAATCCACGTCGCAACTCTCGTGCTCGATGCGCGTGTCACGCCGAGTCTGCTCGCCAGTCTCAGCCTGGACCGTGACTGATTTGGTGCCGGCGCAGCCGCACGCCACCAAAGCGCCGAGCACCAGACCCGTCCCAACCCGACGAAGGTGACCTCTGGGCTGGCCGCTCAAACTGGGCTCCATTGTGTTCCTTCCCACGCGAATCCCTCCCGACTGTAACGAGCTGAATTTGCCCGCCTTTCGAAGAGTCCAGCAAGCCTATGACCGACTTCAGCGCTCGGCAAGGGCTCGCCGCGCCTGGCGCGGCAGGACCAGCCAACAGGCCTTATGGCCCGAAAAACAGGCGGACGGCCGCGGGCATGCTCCGGCACGCGAATGCGTAAGTGCCAGAAATAAAAGAGCTTATCTGTGTCGCTTCGGGTCATGCGCGTTGACAACATACGTATGGGAATCTAGTGTAACCGGTGGCAACTTCGTCCCGAGTCCCCCATGTCGCGTAAGAAGATCTCAACGACGGTCTACATCACTCCAGAGCAGAATGAAGCTCTGCATCTGCTGCACGACCGCACCAAAGTGCCCGTCGCAGTCTACATTCGCGAGGGCATCGACTTGGTGCTCAAGCAGTATGCCGATCAGTTGCCAGGCCAGTTGAGCTTGACTGAGCCGCGGACGACTTCAAAGAAGAAACGCTAACGTCCGCGTATCGAGCTGACGCACTGATGGCGCGCGGACAACCGATGTTGGAACCGCAGCCATCGACAATGTGCTAAGCCGCGCCGCGCGCTCGGTCTCGCGCTTGTGCAACATGTCCACAGATCCCAAGCTGATTCGCAACTTCTCGATCATCGCTCACGTCGACCACGGCAAGAGTACCCTAGCTGATCGCATCCTCGACGTGACCAAAGCAGTCACGGACCGAGAGCGTAAGCAGCAGTTCTTGGACAAGATGGATCTCGAGCGGGAACGTGGGATCACCATCAAAGCGCAGAACGTGCGGCTCAGCTATCGCGCATCTGACGGCGAGGTCTACCAACTTCAGCTGATTGACACGCCTGGACACGTCGACTTCTCCTATGAGGTGAGCAATAGCCTGGCGGCGTGCGAAGGGGCGCTGCTCGTCGTGGACGCGACGCAAGGGGTGCAAGCGCAGACGGTTGCCAACGTCTATCTGGCGCTAGAAAAAGACCTCGAGCTAATCCCCGTACTCAACAAGGTCGATTTGCCTTCGGCGGATGTCGATCGCGCTGCCGAAGAGGTGGAAAACGTGGTCGGGCTGGACTGCTCTGGGGCGGTCATGTGCAGTGGCAAGACGGGCATTGGCGTCGAAGAATTGCTCGAGGCGGTGGTGGCTCGCATTCCCCCACCCCAAGGCGACCCCGAAGCCCCATTGCAGGCGCTCATCTTTGACAGCTGGTACGACTCCTATCGCGGCGCCATGGTGATGTTGCGCGTGATGCAAGGTCGCCTGCGCAAGGGCGACAAGATCAAATTCATGGCCACCGGCCGCAGCTACGAGGCGACCGAACTTGGTTGTTTCTCCCCCCACGCTACTTCGTTGAAAGAGCTAGGCCCAGGAGAAGTCGGCTACCTCGCGGGCAACATCAAGAGCGTCGAAGACACCAAGATCGGCGATACGGTGACCCTGGCCAAGAACGGCGCGACGCAGCCGCTGCCGGGTTTCAAAGAGGTCAAGCCCATGGTTTTCGCGGGCGTCTATCCGACGGACAGCGCCGAATACGAAGAGCTGCGGGACGCGCTCGCCAAACTGCACCTCAATGACGCGTCATTCCAGTACGAGCCCGATACTTCGGATGCGCTCGGCTTTGGCTTTCGCTGCGGTTTTCTCGGGCTCTTGCACATGGAAATCATCCAGGAACGCCTCGAGCGTGAGTACAACATCGACTTGATCACGACCGCCCCGAGCGTGGTTTACCGCGCCCACACCAAGACCGGCGAGACGATCGAGGTCGATAATCCTTCAAAGATGCCCGAGCCGGCCGACCTCGACTACATCGAGGAGCCGATCATGAAGGTGACGGTCCACGTACCGTCGCAGTACGTTGGCGCGGTGGTCGCCCTGTGCGAGGAACGTCGCGGCACCCAAGACGGCATCAACTTCGCCGGCAAAGATCACGTCGTCATCACCTACGAGATGCCCCACGCCGAGGTGATCCTCGACCTGCATGACAAGCTGAAGAGCGTTTCGCGAGGGTACGCCAGCATGGACTACGAGCTCACCGGCTATCGGCGAGATCAATTGGTGAAGCTGGACATGCTGGTTAACGGGGAACCGCTAGACGCACTCAGTGTGATCGTCCACAAAGAAACATCGTACTACCGAGGCCGCGCACTCGCCGCCAAGCTCAAAGAATTGATCCCTCGGCAGCAGTATGAAATTGCGATTCAGGCGGCTATCGGCGCGAAGGTCATCAGCCGCGAGACCGTGCGAGCGCTACGCAAGGACGTGACCGCGAAGTGCTACGGTGGTGACATCTCTCGTAAGCGCAAGCTGTTGGAGAAGCAAAAAGAGGGCAAGAAGCGCATGAAATCAGTCGGCTCGGTCGACGTCCCGCAAGAGGCATTCTTGGCCGTTCTCAAACTCGACCAGTGAGGGTCTCCAGTCCATGAAAGACACGACTTCCGCACTCAGCGCCATCAACCAGAAGGCCCCAGCCAATGGGCAAGTGCGGCACGTAGCAAGCCTGCCCTTCGGACCACAAATGCAGCTCGGCCAATATGAGCTGCAGAACGGGTTGCGAGTGCTGCTGCTCGAAGACCACACTGCGCCAGTATTGGCCTACCACACCTGGTTTCGCGTCGGCTCTCGACACGAACGGCCCGGCAAGACCGGCATTTGTCACTTGTTTGAGCATCTGATGTTCAACGAAACCGAGAACTTGCCCAAAGGCGAATTCGACCGGCGCCTCGAAGAAGCGGGCGCGGAGAGCAACGCATCCACCTGGCTCGACTTCACTCAGTACAACATTTCAGCCCCCAGCAGTGAACTCGCCCTCGCAGTACAGCTGGAGTCGGACCGCATGCAAAATCTCGTACTCCGAGATCCGCAGGTGGACAGCGAGAAAGAGGTAGTCGCCAACGAACGACGCTACCGAGTCGATGACGACGTCGAAGGCACCGTCAACGAGCTGCTGTGGAAGACGGCTTTTCAGAAACACAGCTACCACTGGCCAACCATCGGCTGGATGGAAGACATCGAAGGATTTACGACGGAAGACTGTCGGCGCTTCTACGAAACCTTCTATGCGCCCAACAACGCCACCGTCGTGCTAGTGGGTGACTTCGACACAGCGACGGCTTTGGAGCTCTTGAGTCAGCGCTACGGAGTCATGCCCGCCGCCACTCTGCCGGTGGAAGATATCCAACCAGAGCCCCCGCAACTGGACGAACGCGTGCTGGAGATTGAGCAGCCCACGCTGACGGACAAAGTAACCCTGGGCTATCACGCGCCAGCCCTCGGGGACTTCGACCACATTCCACTGAATCTGTTGGCCGAGGTGCTGTTTGGCGGGCGCGCAGCTCGAGCGTACAAGCGCCTGGTACGCGAACTCGAGCTAGCCACGGACGTTCGCATGTCCGTCGGCCCATTTAGAGATCCAGGACTGGTAGACGTCTACGCAGGCGCCCGTGAAGGCCATACCGCGGACGAACTGCTGACGGTAATCGACGAGGAGCTGTCGCGGGTGCGCTCTGAGCCGATCCCGCAAGCAGAAATCGATCGAGCTCGGGCACGCTTCGAGCTGGGACTCTTGCACGGTCTCGAGACAGCGGACGGCAAAGCCAACACCATCGGCTTCTATGATTGTGTGCTGGCGCGTCCAACAGCGGCGTTTGAGCGCTTGGAAGCCCTGCCGTCGGTCACGCAGAGTGATCTGCTGCGGGTGGCACGCCGCTATTTGGACCCGACGACGCGCACGCGCATCGTCGTCAAACCGAGCCAGGAGACGGCAGCATGAGTAGACTTCCACCCAACGTCCTGCTCGACACCGACCGCGCGCTGCCGCTGGTTCAGCTGGCTGTCACTAGTACCAGCGGGTCCACTTTGGATCCTGCGGGCAAGGAGGGCATGACGCGCCTGCTCGTGAGACTCATGCGGCGTAGCGCCAAGTCGATGTCCGCGGATGAGGTGGACGAGCGCATCGACGCGCTCGGCGGCTCTCTGGGAGCTGACATCACCTCCAGTAATAGCGGCTTCGCGGGCTCCGTGATCGCGCGCTCTTTGGAACCCTTCGCAGATCTGCTCACCGGCGTGCTGTGTGAGCCGGGTCTCATCCCGGATGAGTTCGAGCGACTGAAGCGTGAGACGGTGGCCGAAATCCAAGAAGCGCTGGACAATGACCGCGCCGTCGCAAGGCGCTGGTTCCGCCGCGCTTTGTTCGGCTCTCATCCATACGGTCGCGGGGTCGTGGGCACCGCACGCAGCATTCAGAGCATCGAACATGCGGATCTCGAACCGCACTACAAGCGCTTGTTCACCCGCGAGAACCTAGAGTTCGCGTTCGCCGGTGACATCGACGAGACGCAGGCGAACGAGTTGGTTCAGGCCATCAACCGTGGCTTGCCCTCGGGTGAGGCCATCACTGAAGACTACGCCGACCCCACTGGCCCCCAAGGTCGAGCGCTGTGGATCGTAGACAAGCCCGAACGCACGCAGACCCAGATCCTGATCGGAACGCTAGGGACGCACCCGAACGATGAAGACCACACCGCGCTGATTGTGGCCAACACCGTGTTCGGCGGGACGTTCACGGCGCGTTTGACCCAAGAAGTCCGAGCCAAGCGCGGCTGGTCCTACGGCGCCTACTCCAGTCTACCTTTTGCGCGCCGCCGCCAAGCCTTCAGCATGTGGACCTTCCCGAAGGCTTCGGACGCAGCCCCGTGCATTGAGCTCCAACTGCAGATGCTGGCGGACTGGATCGATAGCGGCATCACCGAGGATGAGCTGCGCTATGCCAAGAGCTATTTGATCAAGTCCAACGTATTCAACATCGACACAGCTTCGAAGCGGATGGGGCAAGCGTTGGATGAGCGCATCTACCATCTACCCCCGAACTACTACGCCGAGTACACGGCGCGCGTGGAAGCGGTGACCTTGGAACAAGCCAACACGGCCATTCGTCAACGCATCTCAGCGGACAATCTGGCGGTCGTGGTGCTGGGCACGGCTTCGGAGATCAGCGACCCGATCCGAAAAGTCGTGGGTGAGGTATCAGACTACCGAGTCGTGCCCTTCGACGCCGAGTAGGCGCGGAGTTCCGCAGAGTAGACATTGGTGAAAGGCCACCAGCGCCAGCAAGACGCGAGTGACCTATCAGCATCAGGTTAATCCCGCGAGCGCCACCATCGCCTTGGCGATCTCTCTGGCTCGTTCGAGCGCTTGGGTCTCGCTTTGCCAGACGTTGGCTGAATCGCTGACGCTCTGCCGCAAGTCTACGTAAATCTTCAGCTTGGGCTCCGTACCACTCGGGCGCACCAGCACGCGCCCACTCTCCCCAAGATCAAACTCCAACAAAGGTGAGTTCTCCAACCAGGCAGGACGATTCTCGCCGCCCGTGCGGAAGTCGTGCATGGCACGCACTGAGATCCCAGCGACCTCCTTCGGGGGATCTTTTGCAATTAGATCGACCGCGGCAGCCAGTTGCGCCAAGCCTTCCGCGCCGGTGCGAGTCACGCTGTGCTGATAGCTGACCCACAGCCCGTGCTCGCGATACATCCGCGCCAGGCGTTGCAGGACGCTGCCCCCATTGGCCTTCTCCTCGGCAGCCAGCTCCGCAAACAATAGTGCCGCACTCACTCCGTCTTTGTCGCGCACCACGTCTTCGGCGGAATAACCAAGTGCCTCTTCAAAGCCGAAAACGAAGCGCAAACGCCGCTCTTGGCGTAACGCTAGCGCGGCATTCCACAGCCATTTGAAGCCCGTCAGAGTTCGCTCGCAGTGAGCGCCGTACTTGTCTGCAACCGCCTGCAGCATGGGTGAAGAGACGATGCTCTGCACCACCAACGCTGGCTCTTGGTGCTTGTAGTTGGCCAAGAGGTAGTCCGCCAGCACGAGCCCAATCTGGTTGCCCGTGAGCAGCTTGTAAGGGCTTTGTGCATCGCGTTCCGTCGCCTCGGACTTGACGCAAGCGGCAAGACGGTCCGCATCTGGATCGTTTGCCAAAATCAGGTCCGCGTCATTTTCTGCGGCTTTGGCAAGCGCCAAGTCCAGGGCTCCGTCTTCCTCCGGATTTGGAAAGGGCGCCGTGGGAAAGTTGCCATCGGGCTCGACTTGCTCTTCCACCGGGATGAGGTTGGTGAACCCGGCCGATGTCAGAGCGTGCTTGACTGGCGCATAGCCGACGCCATGCATCGCGGTGTACACGATCTTCAAATCTCGACATTGGCCATGCTTTGGGCGTACGGCGTCGATATCCCGAAAGTAAGCATCGATCACCGCCTGGCCTACGTGCTCAGCACGCGGGCTGGAGCCATCCAAGGTCCCCGGTTTGCAGCTGATGTCTTTGGCCGCCGGCATCTGCTCTATCAATTCCGCGATTTCCGAATCCGCGGGCGAAATGATTTGCGCCCCGTTTTGAGCGTAGAGTTTGTAGCCATTGTATTGCGCCGGATTGTGGCTTGCCGTGATGACCACCGCCGCCACGCCAGAGTGTCGGCGTAGCGCATAGGCCGCCATCGGCGTCGAGGTGGGTTCATCGAAATAGCGAACACTGAGCCCCGAGGACACCAGCACACCCACCGTCTCTTCGGCGAGCACCCGACTGCTGAGGCGACCATCGTAGGCAACGATGACCGGCAAGCTCTTGGCATCGGGATTGTGTTTGAGCAAGTACTGAGCGACAGCCTTGGTGGTTCGACGCACGACGGCGCGGTTCATGCGCTTTGGTCCAGGACCAACCACCGCGCGAATGCCAGCCGTGCCAAAACTCAAGCCGCCGTCGAAGTATTCGCGCAGTTTGGTTTCGTCACCTTCCTCGAGCAGGTTCTGTGTCTGCTGACGATTGTCCTCGTCGCAATCCCCCTCCATCCAGGCCCGGGCTTTCGCCGCAATCTCACTCATGCAGCCGGATTGCTCCAGTTGCGGGCTGATTTCAAGGGGCTAGTTGCGCGAACGACACGAGGGGGCGCTAGTAACCGAGCTGCGCCACCAAGCCCGTGTCATACGTTCCGCTTCGAAGCGTGGGGTCGTCGGCCAATTTCCGCAGCAGCATCAGATTGCTCGCGCGCGGCCCTTTTGGCCCCTGGATTTCCACCTTCGTTTGCGCCAATCCGCGCGCCAAGCAATCGAACGCAGCCCCGCGATCTTCCGCCCAGGCAGTCACCTTGGCGATCATCGGATCGTAGTACGGCGTGATTTGGTCGCCACTGGCGTAACCGCTATCGATGCGCAGAAGTGGGTCACCGGTAGGCGCACAGGGCCCGTGCGCAGCCCAATCCGGCCACTGCAGTAGTTGCAGCTGACCCGGCTGCGGCATGAATTTGCGCTCCGGATCTTCAGCGTAGAGCCGCACCTCGACGGCGTGTCCGCGGCTGTGAGGTTCACGGAGCTCAGGCGGCAGTGGTTCGCCGGCAGCGATACGCAACTGCGCTTCGACCAAGTCAGCCCCGTAACACAGCTCGGTGACCGGATGCTCAACCTGCAAGCGGGCGTTCACCTCCAGGAAATACAATCTGGGCTCAGCTGTTGAGAAGTCTGCCAAAAACTCCACCGTGCCCGCGCCCTCATACCCAGATGAGCGCAGCAGCTGTGCCGCGCTTTGGTGAAGCCTGGCGCGCAAACTCGGCTCGCTGAGGGGAGTGGCGGGTGATGGGCTCTCTTCGACGATCTTTTGGTGCCTGCGCTGCACGCTGCACTCGCGTTCGCCGAGCGCCACCACGTTCCCGTGGCGGTCGGCCAGTACCTGCACTTCGATGTGCCGGGGTGACGGGATGAAGCGCTCGATGTACACGCGCTCATCCCCAAAAGCGGCTTTGCCCCTGGCCGCACAAGTCTCCACTGCCGAAAGCAGTTGCTCAGCCGCCTGCACCGGCTGCATGCCGATCCCTCCGCCGCCGGCTGAGGCTTTGACCAACACTGGGTAACCGATGTCCGCGGCGGCGGCCTGCACTGAAGCGCTGTCCGCGACGTTCACTGGCTCTGTCGTCCCGGGGGGGCTTTCGATCCCGGCCTCTCCGGCAAACGCGCGCGCCGTCAACTTGTCGCCAAAGCGCGTCAAGTTTTCTTCGTTCGGGCCAACAAACGTTACCCCTGCCCCGCGCACAGCCGCGGCGAACTCTGGATCTTCACTCAACAGGCCGTAGCCGGGATGCACTGCGTCAGCTCCGGTGGAGCGAATGGCATCGACCAAGGCCGCCCTGTTCAAGTAACTGTCTTGCGCGCGGCTCTTGCCGATGTACACCCGCTCGTCAGCAAACTGAACGTGCTGCGCGGCCTCATCAGCATCAGAATATACTGCGACCGTCCGAATGCCCAAGCGTCGACAGGTGCGTATCACACGTACCGCGATTTCTCCGCGATTGGCGACCAGCACTTTGTTGAACGGCAGCTCAGCCATCCTCCGCCACCTTGGCCTTCAACTGCACCAACCGTTCCCCCGGCCGCCCCGCGCCAACGCCCGCCTGGCCCGGGTTTGACTTGAGCGCCAACTGGCCACACGCAGCGTCCACGTCATCTCCTCGGCGTTTGCGTACGGAGCAGCTCACCCGACGTTCCGCTAGGACTTGCCGAAAGCGTTCCACGTCCTTCCAATCGGGAGCGCGCAGTTCGGACGCATCAATCGGATTCATCGGGATCAAGTTCACCTTTACCGAAATACCCCGCAGTGCGTCCGCCAGCTGGTGGGCGTGATGTTCACTATCGTTAATGCCGCTCATTAGAGTGTACTCTATGGTGATGCGGCGGCGTTTCGGTAGCGGGTACTGGCGCAGTGCGTCGAGGAGTTGCTGCATGTCGAATCGCTGGTTGATCGGCATGATCCGATTGCGCGTTTCATCGTTCGGCGCATGTAGCGAAACCGCCAGCCCCAACTTGCCCCCGAAATCTTGGCCCAGCTTGCGGATCCCCGGGACCAGGCCCACGGTGCTGATCGTGATCCGACGCGGGCTCATGCCGAGCCCGTGCGGATGCGTGATCAAGCGCAAGGCCCGAGCAGTTTGTTCGTAATGGTGCAGAGGTTCACCCATTCCCATGAACACGAGATTGCGCAAGCGCTCGTCGGGATCCAGGTAGCGTTTGCTGATCAGAACCTGAGCCACCACCTCCGCCGCGTTCAACCCCCGCTTCAGTCCGGCTTGCCCACTCGCGCAAAACACGCACCCCATCGCGCACCCGACCTGGGTCGAGATGCACAACGTCACGCGCTTCTTTGGCTCGTCGGAGGAGGCCACGGCTTCGTCCGGGTCATCCGCGTCATCTGCGGCGGCGGCGTCCGCATCCAGAGGCTCATCGGTCATCGGGATCAGCACGCATTCCACCAGTCCCCCACCCTCCAACTCGAGCAGCAGCTTGCGCGTCCCATCTGCGGAGCGCTTCACGCTGTGGGGACTGAGTGGGGGCCGAAGCCCGGCTTGGGCCAGTTGTGAACGCAACGGAGCACTCAAATTGCTCATGCGCTCCGGGTCGAACTCGCCCTTGGCATGTATCCAGCGAAACACTTGGTCAGCGCGAAAGCGTCGTTCGCCAGCGGCTTCGAGCAAACTTGCCCACTCTTCCGGTAAGCGCGCCACGGGGTGCAACGCCTGCGCAGTGCGAGACTCGACGTCTGCCTCAGATGCGGTCGTTGAGGGAACCTCTGACGCTGGCCTACTCGGGTTGGGATTGTCGTTGTTCATTCTTGTCTGCACGCCTGTCTGCACGCTGGGTTTCGGAACGCTGCCGTTCGGCGCGCTTGATTTCGGCGTAGTAGGTCTCCAGCTCATCCAACGTGATACCTGTCGTCGGCTTGCCTTTTTCGTTGCGTGGCCAATCACCGTGAACCTGCTTCACGCGTGATTCCACATGCGCAAAGCGTTCACGGAACTTGTCGCAAGTGCCACGAAGCGCTTTCTCGGGGTCAATTTGATTGTGACGCGCCCAATTGGCGAGCGCGAACAACAAATCCCCGAATTCCTCTTGAGCATGCTCATGATCGCCCGCTGTCAACGCCTCGTCCAGCTCCTCGAGCTCCTCGTTGATCTTGTCACGCACCAAATCGGTATTAGGCCAGTCGAAACCCACTTTGGCAGCTCGCGACTGCTCCTCCAAAGCTCGCTGAAGCGCCGGCAGACTCCGTGGAATGCTGTCTAGGATTGGACGTCCCTGTTTTTCTTGCCGTTTGATGCGCTCCCAGTTGGCTTCCACCTCACCGGGCGTCGCCGCTTCCGCTTGCCCGAACACGTGCGGGTGGCGGCGCACCAGCTTCTCGCAAATACCGTGGGTGACGTCGTCCGGGCCGAACGTACCGCGCCGGCGGCCAAGTTCTGCCAAAAACGCGATCTGCAAGGCCAAGTCGCCGAGTTCATCCTTCAACTCTTCGTGATCGCCCGAATCGATGGCGTCGATCACTTCGCAGGCTTCCTCGAGGACGTAGCGTCGCAAACTACGCTCGTCTTGTTCTCGGTCCCAGGGGCAACCATCAGGCGCAAGCAGGCGTTGCATCAGCCGCACCAAGTGACGAAAACTGTCGCCTTGCTGCTCATCCAAGGGGGGGGGTGGCGGTAGATCGAATGGGCGGGGCATGAGGCAAATTCCGTTTTTGGGTCGTCAAGGAGCGAGCTCGATGCAGGAGCTCAAAATAGGTAGCGTTCGCCCGTGTCGCAAAGCACGGTGACCACATGGCCTTCTCCCAACTCCGCAGCCACCTCACACGCGGCGTGGACATTGGCCCCAGATGAAGGCCCAACCATCAGGCCCTCTTCATGCGCCAACCTGCGTGCCATCCTTTCCGCCGCCAGATCGGTCACGCTCTTGACCTCGTCCACCACGGATGCGTCGTAGGTATTGGGCACGAAGCCCGCGCCGAGTCCTTGGATCCCATGCATGTTTGGCTGGCCGCCGCTCAGTACGGCGCTCGCCGCGGGCTCACAGGCCACGATGCGGCAGCCATCGCCGAGCTTGGACTTCAGCACCCGGCCAACGCCGCTCACGGTTCCGCCTGTGCCCACACCAGCAACGAAGGCTCGCAGACCTTCGGGCACCTGCTCGAGTATCTCCAGCGCCGTGCTCTGCGCGTGGCTGGCCGGATTCGCGGGGTTTTCAAACTGGCTCGGCATGAAGCCCTGCGCCGCGTCCTTGACCAGCTGCTCCGCGCGCTGCACCGCCCCCGCCATACCCAACTCGCCAGAGGTGAGTTCGATCTCCGCCCCGTAACCGCGCAAGAGCAACCTCCGCTCCATGCTCATGTCTTCGGGCATGACCAACACGCAACGATACCCGCGGATGGCCGCGATCATCGCCAAGCTGATACCCGTGTTGCCACTCGTCGCTTCGATAATCGTCGCACCCGGCCCCAGGAGCCCGGCCTCTTCGGCGGCCTCTATCATGCGTAGAGCGGGACGGTCTTTCACACTACCGCCCACGTTCATGAATTCACACTTGGCCCACACGCTCGCTGCGCCTTGAGGACTGAGCTTGGACAATCTCACGAGTGGAGTACCACCAACCAGACCGAGCGCGTTTTCGCACACCATGAAGCCGCCAGGCGTTCGACGCTGTCCTTGCTTGGTCGTAGTCATGATCCGCCCCCGCGAGTCTCGACCAGGCCCACCTGGCGCAGGTCCAGCTCAATTTTGCCCGAGGCGTTACTCATGCACAGTCACCGCGGCGACGATACCATCGAGCGCCAGCGGCGCATCCAGCTTGTCCAATGTCACACTTGCCATGCACAGCCAGTGATCATTCACGCGCGCCACGCTGGTCAAGCTACCGATAGGCTGCGTCGCCGCGAGCACGTTGACCCCTGGCTTGACCGCCGCTGACGCATCCGCCCTAACTTCAAGCGTCTTGAGACTGCGTTTCACTTTGCCACGCATGTCCTGCATGCAGACCACTTCTTGACCAAGGTAACACCCCTTAGTCCAAGAAATGGCCCGCCGTTCGATGCCTGCCTCGTGCGGGCGATCCTGACTGTCGTAATCGACGCCAAACTCGGGCAAGGCATGGGAAATCCGGAACGCCTGCCAGGCCGCGTCATCGAGCCAGCTCAAACCCACGTCTGTTTGCTCAAGCGCTGGCGCCCCTCGGGGTAGTGCCAGGGCCGCGCCCCCGACCGCAGTCCAACTGATGGCGCCGCTGACTCCCCCAAACTGGGCTGCCAATTGGGCGGCCCGTGCTGGCGCTTCGGCTCCGTGCAACGCATACCACCGGAAGTTGCCTGACTCGTCGGAAAGCTCCGCGTCCTCCATGATCAGCATACGGTCGAACTCGGAGTGCAACTGCTGGTGCAGCCCGCGCGAAACGGAAACGTACAACGCGGAATCGTCCGCGAGCACCCACAGCTCGGATTGAATCTTGCCCGTGCGATTCAGTGCCAAACCCCAAGCGCCCCCGCCAGGAGTGAGCTGTCGGACATCGCACGTGATCAGGCCGTTGAGCCAGCTCTTGCGTTCGGGGCCACGCACGACGAGCGTCCCTAGCTCAGTCCATGAGCGCGCCAGACAAGAACTGGTCACGTGTCTCCCTTGAGGTAGATCGGTCCTTCCTTGACTTCCACTTGCTTGACCTGCCCATCCTTCTTCACGGTGAGCTTGACGCCCTGGGGCGCGTTGGAATTGATCAAGCTACGCAGTTCTGCAGAGCTCATGCGCTTGACGGGACGCGCCATGACTTCCAGCAGTTGTTCCCCTCCGGTGAGCCCTTTTCGAGCGGCGGGAGATAGCGGCAACACGGTCGTGACATAGACGTCTTCGGACCGTAGCTCGTAGTTGAATCCGAGACCGAACTTGGCTTCGGCTGGTTTGAGATCCAGCTTGATGCGTGCGCCACCGTCACACAGGGCCACCAGTTCGCCGTGCTCAAGCGCCGCTTCATGTAGATTCTTGAAGTCTTTGGCGCAGATTGGGTGGCTATGCAGGGGGTTGTCATCCCATAGTTCGATCGTCAGCACAGCGTCTTCTGGAACGTCGTAGTTCTGCTTGGGCGCGTCAGGCCACTTGGGATTGAGCGTATTGCTCTCCGTCGCGGTGGTGAACAGTTCCTTACGGTTGAGAAACAACTTCGCGTACGGATCGGGAGCACTACCGCCGGTGTCCGCGTCCCAGGTTCTGCCGTCGCGCGTCTTGGTCGGGATCTCGACCTCGCGAATCGCGATGAACAGCACATCCGTCGGGGGGGGCGGGTCGAGTTCCCGGCCCGCTGGCACCGGCTTCACCGGGGTCTTGATCTCCGGATAAACCGCCGCGCAACCCGCCGAAGAAGCCAGTACGGCCACAGCAAGAGCCACCGGCAGGACGGTCGAGCCGCGTCGACGCCCGTCAATTCCCCCAAAAAGCCATCGGAAAGTAAACAAGCTCGTCATTTTAGCCCGAGGTTACCATAGACTCCGGGGCATGAGTGAAGTCCCCAAAGTGACGGTCGCGGAACTGGCCGAACACGTCGGACAGCGGGTACACTTGCGTGGCTGGCTGTACAACAAGCGCTCCAGCAAGAAACTCCACTTCCTGGAGCTTCGGGACGGAACTGGCCTGGTTCAATGCATCGTCTTCGAGGGGGACGTCGATGCCAAGACATTTCGGCTGGCAGCCGACGCCACCCAGGAGTCGACGCTGGACTTGGTGGGCGATGTTCGCCAGCACCCCAAGAAGGCGGGTGTGTTCGAAATCGGGGTCGCTCAGTTGGCGGTCACCCCAGCGGTCGGGGAGTACCCGATTTCTCCCAAAGAGCATGGCACCGATTTCTTGATGGATCACCGCCACCTCTGGCTGCGCAGCAAACGCCAACACACCATCCTTCGAGTGCGCCACAGCATCATCGCCGCGGTTAGAGAATTCTTCGACGACCAAGGCTTCACGCTGGTCGATGCGCCAATTTTTACTCCCAATGCCTGTGAGGGCACCAGCACCCTCTTCGAAACGGAGTTCCACGGCAGCACAGCCTACCTCACTCAATCTGGCCAGCTGTACATGGAGGCGGCGGCCGCGGCGTTCGGCAAGGCTTACTGCTTTGGCCCTACGTTCCGAGCAGAAAAGAGCAAGACGCGACGTCACCTTGCGGAGTTCTGGATGGTTGAGCCCGAAGTAGCCTTCATGGACCTCGACGGCGACATGGAGCTTGCGGAGGACTTCTTGAGTTACGTCGTGCAGACGGTGCTCGAAGAGCACGCCACGGACCTGGAAGAGCTGGGCAGGGACGTCAGCACGCTGCGCGCCGTGCAGGCCCCCTTCCCCCGGATCAGCTATGACGAAGCAGTCGCGAAGTTGAAGGAACTGGGACAAGAAGTCGCACCGGAAGATGACTTTGGGGCCGAACAAGAGACGGTGTTGAGCCAGCAGTTTGATCGCCCAGTGATCGTGCATCGTTACCCGGCGGCCAAAAAGGCCTTCTACATGAAGCGCGATCCAGACGCACCACAACGGGCGCTGTGCATGGACGTGCTCGCTCCGGAAGGGTACGGCGAGATCATCGGCGGAGGTCAGCGCGAGGATTCTCTCGAAGTCCTAGAAGCGGGAATCGAGGCGCACAAACTGCCGAAGGATGCTTTCGAGTGGTACCTGGATCTACGCCGCTACGGCACCTTTCCGCACGCCGGGTTCGGTTTGGGGATCGAGCGCACCGTCGCGTGGATCTGCGGGCTTCCGCACGTTCGCGAAACAATTCCGTTTCCTCGAATGCTGACGCGGCTTACGCCCTGAAATTGCTGCACGCCCTCGACGCAGCAAAGCCGGAACTCCAACCGCACTTCGTAAAGTGCGCTACCAAAAGCGGCTGCAGAAAAAATTTCGTTATGCTGCCGCTTCGCCAACTCAAAACAGCGAACGTCTGAAGCTCGTGGCATGTATTCCGGAATGCGGTAGACTCACTAGTGTTGATGTCGCTTGCACAATCCGAGTGGCAGCATGCATCGACGCTATCCCGCCAGTCCGAATGACACGCTGCCCAAGCGGACGCTGGCTTACGAATCGTCGCGTAGACGAACTGGGTGAAGAAAACATTCAGGCCGAGTAGACAGCTGGCTCATCCTGCCCATTGAACGCTAGCGGCCTCCCGATACTCACGACATAGGTTATATTCATTCTGTTATGGCTCGACTCTTTGGTTTCATAGGCAACCGGCCCGAGCTAGGTCCGCGAGTGCTACTCGCCTATTCGGACTACCTCAAGGTGAGCGGTGACCCCTTGGGCTGGGGTTTGGGTTTCTACCAGTTCGGCGAACCACTACTGCGCCGTCGTCCGCTGGAAGAACGCAAGGAGATCGAGCTGGCGAAGGTGACCGAATCGCTCAAGACGGACGTGCTGATCGGACACGCGAGAAAGCCCACGGTCGGAAACCTGCGTACCGAAAACACTCATCCGTTTCGCTACCGGCAGTGGCTGTTCGCTCAGACGGGCACGCTGCAAGGCTTTGACGGATTGAGGGACAAGCTCATGGACGTCCAGCCAGACTTCCTGAAGCCGAATGTGCGCGGAGACACCGACAGTGAGCCCTTCTTCTATCTGTTCTTGTCTTACCTGAACGACCAGGGACATCTCGGAAATGGCGCCGTGTTCCCCCAGCACATTCAGTCAGCCCTGCGAGCGGCTATCGCACGAGTCGACGCTCTCTGCGACGACGCCGGGGTTCCGCACCACAGCGGCGATATTCTAGTCACCAACGGCGAGCACATGCTGGCCGTCCATCGCAGCGGCAACATGGGCTATCGGGTCGTCAACGACGCACGTGATGTGCAGCACTACCTGGAAGATCTTGAAGACGGCTCCCGAATCAGCACGCATGAGCTGAGCAACCTGGAGAGTGTCCAGTGTTGCGTCATCGCCAGCGAGCTGGAGAAGCTGCCGGATGACTGGCAACGGGCTCCGAATCAGTCTCTGCTGTTGTGTAGCCGCACGGACGGGCCTACGATATCGCCCATTCGTGAGTCCTGAATCAGTCCAGCCAATTCCGTCCCTCGCGCGATGCCGCTGGGGAGCGCTGCTTGTAGGAGCGACGATCTGCGGCTGCGTGGGGCAGCCACGGCCAATGCAGTTGGAGTCCAGTCCCAGGGCAGCTGCAGAGGATGGCAGGCAGCCCAAGCCCCGAGCGCCAGGAGTGAGCGTTGAACCTCGTCTGGAGCTGCCAGCTCCCAAGCCCGACGGGGAGACGATGGACCAAGTCGTCACGCTCGCCAGCCCTCAAGGTAACGCCGCGATCCGGCGCGTGGTTGAAGAGTTTTTCGACGCCGTCACCAGCGAGTCAACAAGCCAGCTTCAGGAGGTATTCTCCGACAATTGCCTAGCTCGTTTCCCGAACCGAGTGGTCCATTCGGCCCTGGCCGCTTGGGCCCGGCGTTTCGGTGCTGGCGACTATGCCGCCATCAGTCCCGGACTGCTCTACAGACACTCAGATCTCGAGGTCTATCGCGCCCAAGATCTGGAGATGCTTGCCGGTCGACGGACCCTGGAGTTGCAACCCGAGGAACTCGACGTGGTCATCGTGGTGCCGCTACAGACGCGCACCGCCAGGGGCAAGAGCCTGTTTGGAAGCGAACTGCAAATGTTGCTCCGTGAGCAGAGCGGGCGACTCGAGATCATCGAGATCTTCGAAGATTACGTGGCCCGCTGACAACTAGGGCAGGCGCGCGCCAAGTCAACGCCCCACGCGCGACTCACATGCCCGAGAGGATCAGGTACCCGTCCTGGTGCGGGACCAACTCCAGCCGATTCTCGGCCACGGTACGCCGCCAAACATCCCCATCTTCACTCGGAAGTTGGTAGCTGGCACTGTAGGTGTAGTCGACCAACACCTTGTCGTTGCGTCCCTTACCGATGCGGCGATATCGGATTTCGTATCGAATCGCCTTGGCGTCCGAGAACTCCCCTTCGAGGTATTCTTGAAGCTGCGTGCGATCAATATCATCCGCGGAGTCAATGTTGCCGCCGTCTTCGTAGTAGTCGGGATGCGCCAAATCCATGAGTAGCTGGACGTTTCGCCGCTCGACCGCTTTGCGATACTTTTCACAGAAGTCGACGATGGCGCGATTTTCATCCGTGTCATCCACGTCCGTGTTCGGGATCTTCTGCGCTTGGCATGCGACTGAAGCCAGTACCGCAAACAGCATGAGACCAGCCAGGAAGACCCGACTACCAGACAGCGCCAGTTGAAGTCGCCGTACGTGCGGCGACAGAAGTGAAAACAGCATCACGAGAACCAAAAACGCCCACGCCGGGGCAGCTATTCCTTTGCCGGAGCGGAAGGTGCCAGAGTGCCTCGCTGGGGGGCAAGAGTCACCGCCGCTGTTCGGCCACCTGTCCGAGCGTTCTACAAGTGCGCCATCAACAGTTTCCGTAGCCCAAGATGGCCCGGCTCACCGTCCACCAGCGCGGGGCGCGCCAGCTCCGACCCTCGCGGCGTGGACCCGAGCAGCGCAACCATCGCGCCCTCCGGGGGCACAGGCTCTTGGCGTGCGCCCAAGGCAGCGCGCGCCACCGAGCCGGGCAAGTCGGCTACGATCACCAGTGCTTCCTGGACATCGCCACAAGCGATCAGGTCATGCGCCACAGCCAAGGCCTCCGCCGGCGTTTGTCGGCCCCAACCAACGCCAAACGCGGGACCTCGCAGCCCAAGCCCGATTGAGCACTGGGCAGCCGCCAGATTCGGTGAGGTGGACGGAAACAGCCGCGGCGGGGCTGCGGGAGGGCCCCCCTCGATGACTGGCTGGAAAAAAGCCCGATTGCTTTCCAGACAGGCGCACTGCGAACCCAAAACGACCGCAGTTTGTTCTGGAGTCGAAATGCGGTCCAACAGGCGCGCCGCGGCACCGACGACCAGCCGCGACAGCTCATCAAGACGGGACCAACGGACGCTGGGGAAGTTCACCCCGCGGGGAACGGTGCGGCTTGCCTGGAGCACGGGCGCCAGTGTGTGCTGAAGGTAAACACGACGCCGTACGTCACGTGTAGCCTGCTCTGCGGGGCGCTCCAATCCGCACACGAGCGCCGCGTTCAAACCTCCGAATCCGGCCGACAGCTTGACCGCGTAGGTACCAAGGTGTGGCTCGGAGCGAGCGGCGAGACGCAGCCCCAGTTCCGGCATGGGGCGCAGCAGTCCGGCGGTAGCCGGGTGGACGCCGCTCTCCAACGCTTGCAGGGCAGCTGCTGTTTCCAGCGCTCCGGATGCGCCAAGGGTATGCCCCAGCGCCGCTTTGTAGGCGACTCCGCGCACATCGTTGAAGTGCCTCCGAAGCATGGCAGCTTCGGCAGCATCGTTGTGCACGGTCGCGGTGCCATGCGCCGAAACTAAGTCGATCGCGTTCTTGGAGATCCCAGCATCCCGCAGCGCGGCGTCGAGCGCTTTGCCGAGCCCCCCGGCCTCCGGCTCCGGCGCCGTAATGTGATGCGCGTCTGATGACGCTCCAAACCCCAAGATGAAACCATGCTTCGACGCAGACGACTGGCTCCGCCGCAGAACGAACAGGCATGCCCCCTCGCCCAGCACCATGCCGTCCCGTTCCGCGGAAAAGGGATGCGCAGAAGCGCTCGTGATCCCCAGAGATTCGAAACCCGCGCTCACGAAATGGCTCAACGCATCGCAGCCCCCTGCGATGGCGACGTCCACGTGACCGAGTTCCAACCAACGACATGCGAGACCCAATGTGACGGTTGATGAAGCGCAAGCCCCAAGCACCAAACAGCGCTCGACGCGTTCGAGGCCAAGCGCCTCTCGCAGCCCATCGCCCAGCGCATAATAGGTCGAGGACCGCGCGATGCTGCTTTCGCTGTGCGATGGGTCTCGCAGCAGCTCTTGTTGACTCAGCATGTCACCGGATGAAGTTCCCAGCAGCAGGCCAACCCGCTCATTCTGAATCTCGACGCCAGCACGCTGCAACTGCTGGGTGAGCTGCTCCGCGACGAGACGCAACAACTTCTGAGCTCGGCCGGGAGCCAAATCCTCTTGCAGCGCGCGTGCCGAAGCAGGTTTGCTGAGCCCCCACGCCTGCAACTGTGGGTCGAGCCTCAAAGCGCTCTGCGCCGGCTGCCCCTCAGGCTCGGGAACCAGCGCCTCCACCCCCATGCCGAGTGCCCCAACACTGCCGATGGCGACAATTTCAATCGGCCGCATATGCAGACTCCGTTCGCTCCAGCGGTCGCCGCTCCCCGTCCTCTTCGGCTCTGCCGTTTTCTAGCGGAAGCTCAAGCCCCTACCGACCGCCGGCAGCTCTCAAAACCGCGCTGACAACGTCTGAATCTTTGATCCCATCCGCCTCCGCCCGGTAGCCCAGGACCAGACGGTGACGCAGCGCCGGCATCACGAGATCTCGGACGTCCTCGAGATCCGCGGCGGCCTCGCCACGCAATGCAGCGCGAGCTTTGGCGGCGAGCACGAGTGCTTGACTGCCGCGGGGCCCAGCGCCGAAACGAACGTAGCGGCGCACCTCTTCGGGGGCGTCGGCGCTATCTGGTCGCGAAAGGCGCGCGATTTTAACCGCGTACCGCACAGCTTCGTCAACCACGGGGATCCGCGGTACCAGAGCTCCGAACGCCGTGACATCGGCGACGCTGACCACTGGCTGCACTTCAGGAATGTCTGCCGAGGTCGTGCGGCGCGCAATTTCCAATTCCTCGTCGGCGCTGGGGTATCCCACGTGGATCTCCAACAAGAAGCGATCGAGCTGCGCTTCAGGCAGAGGATAGGTCCCTTCCTGCTCAATCGGATTGCGCGTGGCGAACACCTGAAACGGAGCGGGCAACAAATGGGTGTTACCGCCAACCGTCACACATCGTTCCTGCATCGCTTGCAGCAGGGCTGCCTGAGTTTTGGGCGGAGTGCGATTGATCTCATCGGCCAAGACTAGATTCTTGAAGATAGGCCCGTGCATGAACGACATCTCACGGCGCGTCCCCGCTGGACCATCGAACTCGTTCAATACGTCAGTTCCGGTGATGTCTGCGGGAAGCAAATCGGGAGTGAACTGGATTCGCCCAAAGCTCAAGTGGAGCGCCCTCGCGACCGACGACACCAGCAACGTCTTGGCCAGCCCGGGAACGCCAACCAGTAGCGCATGACCGCGGGCGAGCAGCGCAACCATCATCGAGTCCAGCACCTCTTCTTGTCCGACGACCACTCTTCCCACCTGCTGCTTGAGACGGGCGCAAGCCGATGCGCAGCTTTCTAGAAGCTCGGAATCAGTCGGGACAGGGGCGATAGCTGGTGCGGTTTGTTGTGTCATTTCCAAGGTATTCGAAGGACGGGGGAATCGAACGGGAGCCAGCTTAGCAGCTTTTTCTGTGGCTATTTCCGTCTATCGTGGCAAAAGCCTGACACCGATGACCACCCAGGGCAGCCCGGGCGCCAGCGGCGCTGCAACAACGCGAACTGATAGCGCATCCTCGGTGACACGGGAGCCTCAGCCTCCCCGCGACGAAAACCAAGCCGCTGCTGGCCCCCGCACAGAAGTTGTGGTGGAGCGCCCGCCACCGGGGCTCGCCCAAGGCCAGTACGCCTGGCCGGCTTGGGCGATAGCATCAGCCGGGGGACTTGGGGTCATCCTCGCGTTGGGCTACCTGCTCCTGCGGGCACGCCGACAACGGAATGCGTCCAGGTAGCCAGTGAGCCGCTCAATGAAGTTCAATCTTCGCCAGATACTCCTGGTGATGCTCTTTGGCGTTCTGCTGTACGGCGGTTTCGTCGTGTACGCGGGCTACCAGGACATCAAGCAGACGTTGTCCACGTTTCGCTGGTGGACGCTGGTGGCGGCCCTGGGACTAGCCTGCTTCAACTACGGTTTGCGTTTTCTCAAGTGGCAATACTACCTGCACCTGCTGCGTATTGAAGGGGTCGCATGGTTCGATAGCCTATTGGTGTTCCTGTCTGGCTTCGTGCTGACCGTCACTCCAGGAAAGCTCGGGGAAGTGTTCAAAAGCGCTGTGCTCTCGCAGACGCATGGCGTTGAACCGGAGCGAAGTGCGCCTATCGTGATTGCGGAACGCCTCACCGATGTGATCGCGGTGGTGCTGTTGATCCTGCTCGGAAGCAGCGCGTTTGCGGGCGGGCTGACCTGGGCTCTGCTGGGCTCTGCCGCGGTGGGCCTAGGACTGCTGGTGATCTTCTGGCAGGCCCCTTCGCGCTGGGTGTTCCGCCAGATGCAGCGAAGCTGGCTCGCGCGTATCGTGCCCAAACTCGAGACAGCACTGACCCGCATTCGAGAGTTGTCTTCCCCGAGGGCGTTGGTGATCCCCACTCTGCTGAGCGTTGTCGGGTGGGCCGCGGAGGGGGTCGGGCTGTTCGTGTTGCTGCGGGGATTTGGAGCCCAAGTGCCACTCCTCGAAGCGGTCTTCTTCTATACGACCGCGACGCTTGCCGGCGCCTTGGTGCCGGTACCCGGTGGACTGGGAGTCACGGAAGCACTGATCCACCAGCAGCTGATGCGAGTGGCAACGGTCAGCCAAGCGGCGGCCACTTCAAGCATGTTGATGATCCGCCTGGCCACGTTGTGGTGGGCCGTGGTGATCGGGTTCCTGGCGCTCGGCTGGCTGAAGCTGCGATTTCCGCGGCTCTTGGCCTCGTCTGGGGAACGCGACACCCCCTCAAGTGATCAGCTTGATAGCGCGGCCAACGCGGCTGCCATGTCATCGGGAAGCGCCACTTCAAAGCGCTGACGCACGCCGGTTGCCGGATGGGTAAAAGCCAGTACTGCTGCGTGCAGCGCCTGGCGCCCGAGCGCATCACAGACGACGCGTAACTGCGGGTCGGACGGAGCACGCCCGTAGAGCGCGTCGCATAGGATGGGCGTGCGACTTCGTTCGGCGAGATGAACGCGGATTTGATGAGTGCGCCCAGTCTCGAGCGTACACCGCACCAAAGCGCTGCCATGCGCGAGACGTGCTGCGACGCCCACGTTCGTGACCGCGGGCTTGCCCTGCTCAGTCAGCGAAGTGAACTTCATCCTCTGACTGCGATGTCGAGCGTGCTGCGACTGGATCCGCTCCTCCTGCGGCACGCCATCCGTCAGAGCCAGGTAGGCGCGTTCGATGCTGTGGGCCGCGAATTGCCCTTTTAATGATTCACGGGCACTAGCAGTTTTGGCGACCACCATCACTCCGCTCGTATCCTTGTCGAGCCGATGCACAATGCCCGGACGAAGAGGTCCTTCAGGGTCAAGTTCGTCCGAGGGTGGCCGACCGAAACCAGGTCGAGCGAGCAGACCATTGATCAGCGTTCCGTCTGGGTGCCCACGCCCTGGATGCACCACCAAACCAGCAGGCTTGTTCACCACAACTAGCTCTGAGTCCTCAAACAGGATCTCAAACTCAACGCTGGCGTCCGGCTCCGCGCGACTCGGCAGCGGAGGGCCCGGCTCGACACTGATCGTCATGCCAGCAGACACCGAGTCCTTGGGCTTGCACGGCAGCCCATCCACCAACACCCGCCCCTCGTGGATCCAGCGCTGCAGCGTTGCCCGAGACTGGTCGGGCAACAAATCGCACAGGACCTTGTCCACGCGTTGTCTGCGAACCCCCGCGGGAACGATCAGTTGCTGTTGAGAGGTCAAGCCTGGCGGCTACCACATGGCACTGCGCACATGAGCCTTTGAGCGCACCAAAATGTCGACGATTGCGCGATCGTAGAGGTTCCGGCCATACAGGTCCGGCGAGACACGACTCTTGTAGAGTGCCCTGCCCTCCTCGATCTCTTCGCTCAATTCATCGAACAGCGAGTCACTCTCGATCCCGCGAACGATCTTCTCTTCGTTGTACAACGACAAGTCACTAGCGATGGCCCGTGCTAGGCGACGGGCGGCCTCTTCACTATCGATTAGCGGCATCAGAAACTCCGAATGGAAGTATCGCGGCAGATCTTGGCGCTGTCAAAAGACCGGCAGAATCAAATCGCGCGAACTGGGCGAGTCTGTCCGCGACCTGTCTACGCAGGGGGCACCGGAAACTGAGCCAGGAGCCCCAGACGCAGTAGATCTTGGATTAACTCGCAGGCCGGCAAGCCGACGACGTTAGTATAAGAGCCTTCAATCCGCTGGACCAAGAACGTGCCCAAGCCTTGCACGGCGTAGGCCCCCGCCTTGTCGAGTCCTTCCCCGGTCTGAGCGTAGCCTGACAGCTCGGCTTCTGTGGCAGAGCGCATGGTTACCTTGGAACACACCGTGCGCTCCACCGCTGGCTGAGCTGCCACCCCGATTGCCAAAGCGTAGCGCGTGCGCACTTCGTGGGTGCGGCCGGCAAGCTTTCCCAGAAGGCGACGCGCGTCAGCCACATCGTTGGGTTTGCCCAAAATCTCATCATCAATAAGTACGATCGTGTCCGCCACGAGCACGCCGGCCCTGCGCAAGCCTGACGTCCCATCAGCGGGCCCCGCGCACGCTGCCCGCAGCTTATCGCGGACGATCCGATCCAGGAATGCGTCGGGAGTGTCCCCCGGCAGCTGTAGCTCATCTACGGAAGGCGGAGCCACATGTATCGGGATCCCGAGTCCTTGCAGGATCTCGCGCCGACGGGGGGAAGCAGAGCCCAAGATCAGCGGCCATTCGGGAGTGATGACTTGTGTCGCCATGAGGTGCGCCTATCATGCCCGCGCGTGCAACCACAGCGAATCTTCGGTTTGTTGCTGCGCTTGGCGGTAGTCGTGACGTCGAGTCTCGTCGCGCCGGGCGTCGACGCGGAGCCGGCTTGCGCGGCAGCGTACTCACGCTGCTTCACGCTCGAATCAGCCCCACCGAGCCCGTTCGGTCGTGAGCTCAAGCTACTCCCCCAACCGGCGTTTAACTCGGCGCCTCGGGTCGGGGCGACCCTGGACTGGCAGACGCGCCCGCTAGTGGTGAACTCCGCTTCCCCAGATCCCTTTGATCGGGAGCTGGTGGTCATCGATCATTGGCTGACGTCCCAGATGTTGGCGCAAGCGACGCTGTGGCCAAGCATCAGGCTCGGATTGAGACAACCCATCAGCTGGGGCAGCCTCGCTTCACAAGCGGCATGGCCCGGCTCCCTCGGCCGCGAAAGACGCTCCATCGCGTTTGGCGATCCAGAGCTGTCCGCTATCGTCGATCTGTCAGCACTGCGCGCAACATGGCGCGACGAACGCCCATCGCCGCGGGGTAGCACATGGCTGGTACTGCAACGCATCAGCCTGCCGTTTGGTTCAGACGAAAGCTTGTTGCACCAGCGAGCGATCAGCTACGCCCCGGCGTTGGCGTGGCACTTCCAGGCACGCCAGCTGGCGCTGGCAATGCAACTCGGTGCGCACTTGCGACGCAGCGCCAGCTTCGGAGACGTGCGCTTTGGATCCCAGGCGGAGCTGGCATTCGGCAGCGCGTACCAGCTCGGCTCGAGTGGTCTTTCCGCGGAGCTGCTGCTCAGACCCGCTCTGTCGCGTGACGAATCGTTGAGCCAACGAATGCGGCATCACGTTCGCCGATTCCCTGCATCCTGGATGGCGAGCTACAGCTATCGCCCGGCGGCCCTGGGGGCGGCCCTTAGCGTCGGCGGAAGCCTGCCCCTGTCGACCCGCTCCAGCCAGCAGCTGAGCCCCACTGGCTCCGCTGGTGACGCCCCGGAAGAGGTTGTTCACTTTTCTGGGCCTCCTGGCCCAAGCTTCCGCATCCGACTGGCATTCGACTATCGCTGGGCAGACTGACGCTCAAAATACGCGTTCGTCAACGAAGATGCGGTCCCCTGCCTGCAAGGGGATATCCTCGGCCTCTCCCGAGCTGATGGCTTCGAAATTGATGGACACGGTTCGCGTCTTGCCATCACGTAAGCGGCGCGTCAGCCGAACGTTGTCGCGCACGGCGATCGCGTTCAAGCCTCCAGCCTGCGAGATCGCCTGAACCAGGGTCACACCAGCCTGGAAGGCGAAACTGCCGGGCTTCGCCACCTGTCCGAGCACCGTGATGCGCTTGCTGCGGTACTCCCGAACCTGAACAACGACGCTCGGGTCGGTCAATATTTGCTTCTCCATCAGCTGCTCGCGCACCAGGCGAGCAACTTGCTGGGGTTCCAAACCGACCACCTTCATGGTGTGCAGGAATGGCAGGTCGACCGTGCCGTCTGATGCGACCTGATATTCCGTTGGCAGGTCCTTCTCCCCTACGATGTGCAAAGTGAACACGTCCCCGGGGCCAAGCGTGGTGCTTTCCTGCGGGGGTGCCAATGCGACTTCGCGCGCGGGCGTTCGCGCCGTGCACCCGGTGCCAAGCATGGCCAGCAGTGTGACGTGGAGCAGTTGTCGGACTATTTTTCTGCGAATCATGTCGGGCTCGATGCCGGTCCGCCAGAGCGGGTCACATGAACCAACGCACACCCAAGAATGAGGTAAATCGGTAGTACCGCAAGTTGTCGTTTCGATCGTCCGCGCCGGTGGCTTGGATGATCTGGATCAAGTTGTCGTTCGGGCTGGCAGAAAAGGCGGTTCGGTTGAACAGCGCGAAGGTATTGGAGAAACGATACTCGGCGTACAAGCGAGCGCTGGGGCGGATTTCGTCAATCTCCCCCCCGTCCACTGTCAGGACACCGCCTTGGCTGTCGAGCGGCGCCGGATGGTGCACAAAGGCCACCCCGCCCCGCAGGCTGAGTAGCAATACGCCGCCAACGCCGTAGGTCAGGTCAGCGTAGACTTGGTCCGATTGGTAGTAGTTGGCGATACCGCTGTCGGAGACGTTGCGCGAATAGCCCAGCAAGAATGTGGAGGCTCCCACGTTACCCGCTCCGCGCTGCTCTTCATCATCCGTACCCTTGATGTGCCAGGTCACCTCAGCGCGCCCCACGGGCCCGTCAAAGTCGTCGCCGTTGTCGTAGAAGGTCGCTTTCCAACCCGCCATCAGCAACATCGACAGGCGGGTCGTCAACAGACCATTGATCCCGAGCTGAGTCTCGATCGGGTTCGAGTCCACCTGGCGGGTGTCCTCTTGAGGATGCCGAACGAACAGCAGTGACCCCTCGTACAACAATGATGTCCGGGGCAAGAACTTCCAGCGTCCCTGCGTGCGAGGCCCATGGGTGATCGTGTCCAGACCGTAGTCGCGTTTGTCGAATATGGTCATGTTCGCCTGGTAGCCGAGCGACCAGCTGAGCACGCCGCCGCCAGGTTTCCAGCGCAGATCCAGGTGGCCCCCGAATCTAGTTCGGTCGAAGGCCTCGTCGAGTGCCCCCGGATCGTTGTTGGGCTCCACCAAGCGCCCCACGTAGCCCCCAATATCCGCTCCCCACGGCGCCGACGGCAGGATGTTCGCGTCAGCCCCGGCGTTGAGCCCGAGCACCCATTGGTTCACGTCTTCATCGTCAACGAGGGGATGACTGCCCACATGAAGAAGTCGCGAAAGTCGGGCCGAGATGTTCGACCTGAAGTCTACCTTCGGTGGTGCAGCTTGCGCGCCGTCCCCCAGCTTGCGCTGCCCGCCGATCGTCTTCATCGTCAGCGAGGGAGTCACCCGCATCTGCAAGGTCGGCGCAATCGGCTCGACCACGCCTTCCCCAAGGGAAACACCGGCACCTTGGAAGTAGTTGGAGTCGTAGCCAACCTCTCCGGCCACGCCTGGATGCAGCTCCAAGTCACCAGTCCGAATACCAATACCACTCGTCGCTCGACGCCCCTCCAACCAAGGCGTACTGCTCTGGCCGGAGGCAATCCCCGCGTTGAGTAGTGTGGCGGCCATCACCGCCAATATGGGCCGCGACTTGTTCATCCCAGACGATTAACTAGATACTTAGTTTCCAGTACTTAGCTTCTAGTCCCATCGTTGGCGAAAGCCAACCTTCATACCCGATTGGGCCGCCAAGCCTTCTTTCGATGCTTCGAGCCGGTCGAGATACTGCGGACGCGAGCCCACCCGCGGGGCGCGAGCCATATTTAAGAAAGCATTTACCAAAGACATGAGTTTTGATTTCCGACTTAGCTAGAGGCGGATTTCATCGAGGTTTCGACGCTGGGGAGTCACCCAGCGACGGTTTCATTGCCCTGTTACGGTGCTCTGGATGGACGGCGGGACGATGACGATTTGCACGTCATCAAGCAAGTTGGAGTCAATTCCCGGGACCCCTTCGTCAATCTCGAAATCCACGATGGTATCTCCCGAAAAGCCGGTTTCTTCGCCGATGCACTGGTTCGCCTCGCTGACCAGCTTGACGCTCTGTTCGCCAAATACGCTGATGACATCGAACTCGTACTTGGCGCGCGTCAAGTCGCCCGCGTCGGTCGCGCCCTGGAGGTTCTTGAATCGAACTTTGGCCGCCTCCAGTGCCTGTTTTAGCTGCCCGTCCTTGTCCACGATGCACACCAACTTCGCAGGATCCGCGGCTTCTCGCGCCGCCTCGACCAACTTGTTGATCTGCTGAGATTGGAGGCCCATTTGCTGCAGAATGTCGCGCGACCTCTCGATCATCTGCGCAGCCGTCAGTGACACCTCTTGCGGCTCACCGAGTTCCGTCGCGTCGCCACTGGAGTCGTCAGCCGCCGCTCCGATTGCTACGAACGCCAGAGATGCTGCGGCTATGGCCGCCACCATCCTACGTTTCACGCTACACCTCCATTCTGGGAACTCATTGTCTCACAGCTCACTGCTTCACGAATGTCACGGGCACGCTCACCACAGCGCTACCGCCCTCAGGGGGAGAGAACCTTCCAGCCCGAGCGCGGCCTTTGACGCAGCTGACGACTGATGCCGGGAGATTGCCGCTGCTGCTGGCGGCGACTCCGGTTACTTCCCCGCCGGGTCCGACCCGGATCTTCAGACTGATCCGACCGGAGGCGTCTGGGTTCTTCGCCAGCCCGCGGTTGTAGCAGGAGCGGAACCCCGCTCGCATCCGAGCCACCACGCTGCTGGCGTTTCCGACGCGGCCACCCGCGACAGCGGCGCCACCAACGGAGGCCGAGCCCTTCGGACCTTCCACCTTTTTGGTAGTGCCGCTTCCTTCGCCCGCGGCTTTGCCTGTGGAGCCGATCGACGCCAGACTGTTGCCGCCTTCGCCGGGACGAATCGCGCCTCCTGCGGCGCCGAGTTTCAAGCCGCCGGGCCCGCCGGAGCCAACTCCTGCGCCGCTGGCGGCCGCTTTGTCCAGGATACTCGACGCGACGGTGTCGCCGTCGGCCAGCACGTCTGCGGTGGCGGCTTTCCCGGTATCAGCTCCGAGGATGCCCATGTCGAACGAATCCAACTCGTCGGAAAGCGCTGCCACTTCAGCCTGGGAGAGCTTCTGCTTGCCCTCAGCCTTGGGCGCTTCCTTCTTGGCGATCTTCTTGTCCGGCGTCGGGGCTTCCTCCTGCTTGTCCTCGGCCTTGTCAGCGTCTTCAGCGCGCTTTTCTTCTAGCTGGGGCGGCGGCGGCAAGTTTCGGACTGACTCCACCAGGCTCTTCACATTGACTTCGTAATCAACAACCGGATCCAACCAGTCCGAGTAGAGCGCCCCGATCGCCATGAAATGGGCGAGGAACGAGAATGCCGCGATCATGGTCGTGGGCCAATCAATGCCAGTCGCCCCTCGGATCACAGACACGGGTAGCTGCGGCTTCGGTTGGACAGGCGGAGGCGCCACGAACTGAAACAAGAACGTCGTATTGCCAACAGCGACCTTGCCCCGGGAATCTTCCGTGAGCTTGACCTGGTACCCCTCAGCGGTCTTGCGGGCTTGGCCCCGCAAAACGCTCAACTCTGATATCCCGGTCGGCAGGGCTACCCTGCCGTGCATTCCGTCACGGAAGTTCAAGTAGTAAGCGCCGTCTACGAGCTCAAATAGCTTGAACGTCGGGGGGATATCCGTCGCCGCCACCACGAACAGGTTGTTTTCGCTCGGCCCGACACTCACCGTCTGACGGTTCTTGATGACGCGCTCCTCAACCACGCGCCCGTCGATCACCAGCCCGATGCGCAACACCTTGGGTCCGGTGGGGGCGACCGCCCGCATCACAGCGGTCATCTGCCCGGGGCGATTCGTGTTTTGAGTTTGTGGTGTTTGCTGCGTCATAGGATGTCTCCGCTAGGCCCAGACTTCTTTGACGAACTGTCCCTGCGATTGTTCCCCCGGAACCGGCACGCTTGATCACCTAAGACTAGCTGTGCTGACTGAAACGGTCCATCTCTGTGGGGGATAAAGTGCGACAAATCCAAGTATTTTCACCCCACCCAGCCATGCGGCACACCCCTTGCCGCGACGCTGGAACGTCAGCTGCGGCCCGCCCTGAGGTCACCATCGGACCGGACTGCCTGATCAGTGAGTCCCCGAGCCAGCTCGTTCCAGGCTCCGCGCGCGGCTCGCGAACGCAAATCAGCCGACCGCCCAAAGAGCAGGCACGCGAGCGCTGCGCCCGCCCCAAGCGCCGCTATCACCAACGCCGTCGTGCGCTGAGACCACACGACGAAGAGCAATCCTGCCACGGACGCCGCGCAGCAAATCCGCCAGCTGAGCTTCCCACTCGGCGCACCGCGCTCCAGCATTACACTGACCTCCAGCAACAATGCGTTGCTCAGCGCGACAGCCCTCCGGGGCTCCGCCAACAAGGCCTGACGCAGCGATAGCTTCAGGGAGTCCGGCAGCGATAGGTCGTCAACCGCAGAAGCGCCAAGCCGTCGCAGCCGTCGAAGGGTCAACGCCGAATCCAGTTGGGACACCACGACTGTATCTCGCCAATGTCGCCAGCTCACAAACACCGCGTAAGCGCAACACGCGGCGACCAACGTCAGTACTATCGTCCCCATTGAGCCGTCCGAAAAGCAGCTCTGACCTCTAGGCGCCGGAAACTAGAACGGCGCTCGATACACCGCCTTCTCGATGCGGTCGAGAAACGGCTTACGAAGCTCAGCCAATGTCATCTTGGGTTGAATCCGACTCACGTCGACGGCGGCGATCGGCTTCTGAACACGCCCGACGATCGTCACCTCGCTGATGGTCACAATCTTGCCTTGCGCTTGGGCCGCGGTTGGCACCAGCCAGCTGCCGACCAGCGACGCCACCGTTAGCAACATCGCCCTAGCTCTTGTCTGAATTCCACACTTGGGCGACATGCTCCACCTCACTCGAACTCGTCAAAGCCATCTTCCGCCGGCTTTTCCTTCATGGCTTCTTGGACAGCCTTCTTGTTCTTAGCACGTTTCAGCAGCTCTTCCGCATCGTCTCCCGCCCCGGGACGGGTCCTGGGTTGCATCTCAAGGTATTTTTCAAACGAGGCAATAGCTTTGTCCACAGCCTGCTCTGGCGTCACTCCCTCGATCTGCTGGGAAAACAGGTACACCAGTCCAAGATTGTAGTGGGTTTGGGCGAGCTTCGGCGCGGCCTGGCGCACCCAGTCCAGTTGCTTGATCGCCTCGTTCGGCCTGCCCTGCAAACGATAGGCATCGCCTAAATTCAGGTGCACCAGAACGTCAGCGGGGTCGTACGCCAGTGCGCCTTCCAACACAGGGACCGCCTCTTCAGCGTTGCCGGCTTCGAGCATGAACGCCGCCAAATTGAGACGCACTTCTAGCATGTCCGGGCGACTTTCGAGCGCTTGACGCAGCTCACTGATCGCACCTTTGCGGTTCCCTTGCTCCTTGAAGATCAACGCACGAATCAAACGCGCTTCTGCATTGTTCTTGTCGCGCGGTGGGTTCTCACTGCCGTAACCGTCCAGGATGGCAGTCAGAGTGTAGAGAGCGAGATCCAACCGGCGGTTGCGGTAATGGTCACGCGCCAAAACAACCATCGCCGGGCGATAGTCAGGATCCTTCTTCAAGGCCTCTTGTGCCAACTGTTGCGCTTCAGCTGAGTTCCGTTGCACACTCTTTAGCTCAGCCAGCGACGCCAACACAGCTGCGCTATTTGGCACACGGCTGCGCTGCGAGTTGAGAAAGCTCTCTGCCTCACCCAGGCGCTCTTCGCGAATGTACATCTGCGTCAGGCTGGCCACTGCCGGCTCGAAGTCTTGGACGATCGACAGCGCGCGGCGGTATTCCGCTGCTGCCGCCGTGGTATCGCCGCTGTGTTCATGTACTGTACCTAGCGCGTAGTGCGCTTGGTACGCTTGAGCATCCGCTGCAATTGCCTGCTCGAATTGCGTGGCGGCGCCTTTCAGATCGCCCGCATGAAAGGCCGCCAAACCGGCTTGATAGGCCTGTGCCGCGCCCGCGCTCATGCGCGGCCGCCCCTTCTTCGGTGCTGCCAACCCCGCAGTGCCGGGGGGCGGCTGAGCGGCGCCATTTTGAGGCCCGATCGACTGCACGTCGTCTGGAGTCGCTGCGTCAGGCTTGCCGCTGCTGCAGGCGAGCGCGGCGAGCATCGGCCACAACATCCAGCCGGGACGCACCATCCTGCCTAGACCTCGCGAGCTCATGGCGCCCCCGCCGCGCGTGGACTCGGCATCGGCAGGCCGCTCGGGTCTGGTGCCGTGACGAGTCCTGGCCGAATGCGCAGGAACATGCCCTCGCTATAGCCGAGATCCTGAACCCGCGCCGTGTAGCCCTTCAACTTGGCCTCGCCGATCACTTGGGTGAAGAACGCCAAACGCTGAATCGCCCGCACTACCGCCGGGTTCGAAACGTTGTAACGTCGCGCCATGGTGATTGCTGTTGAGTAGCGATCCACCATCACAGAGTCAGCGCTTTCCAGCTCTTTGTCCCGGGCGTCACGCCAGGCGTTCTCTACCTTCAGACGCAGCGCATCAGCCTTCTCCTGGAGCTCGAGATTGTCGGACTCTTCCGCTCGGCGGAGCGTTGCTTCCGTCTTCTTGTCGAACATTTGCAAGGCCGGAGGACGGGTGTTGTAGAGCCCAGAACGCAGGGAGTCGTAGAGCGTGCCTTGGCGCGCCACCGCAGCTGTGCCCCACTCCGGGGATCCGTAGTACTCAACCTGGGCTTTCAGCTTGTCGAACCAGACCTTGGCCTCAACCGCAGCCTTCTTGTATTCCGCCAGGACTTGCTGCGGTGTGCCCTTGAAACGATGATGGCCCGTTTCATAGTCGAACTTGCGCTTGATCTCCTGATCCAACAGGGTAAACGCGCCTTCCGCGGCCATGTTCGCCTGACGTGACCCGACCGCAGAATTCGACCCGTCTTCAGCCTTAGGAGCCACTTTGCGATACTTGTCGAACGCGGCGATAGTCTTTTCCCACCAGCTCCGCTCGGTCCCCGACTTGGCTGCACGCTTCAACTTGGCGGACCAGTACGCTGCGTCAACGACGTACTTCGCGGCGGCGTTGTTGTCCTTGTTGCTGTCGTGATAGCGACGCATGGCTAATTCCGCCCGCTGACGGGCTGCGGCGTTTGCCCCGCGATCAGGGCTGAACTGATCCCACTGCTTTAGCGCGGAGCTCGCGATCACGAAGTCCGCTTCTGCCAACTCTTCCGGTGAGGCGCCGCGTTGGGCAAAGTTGTTTCGTGCTTGCCGCATGCCTTTGGAGTCGCCCAAGCTGGCGTAAAGATTCATTGCCTGCTGGGCCGACTCTTTGCGCTGCTCCTGCGGAAAGTGACTGACCCGCGAGATCGTATCGAAGGTCTGCGCGGCTTTCGGGTAATCGAAAAACAAGACGTAGGCGTTGGCCAAAGCGTCGTACGCCATCTTCAGAAATTTCACGCGACTCTCATACTTTCGAGGATCAGCCTCGACGGGTGGCTTCGCATCCGGGTCGCCGCTCTTCAGCGCCTCAATCTTGTCCTCGTTGCCATAGCGCGAGATGAACAATTCGTACATCTCGATGGCCTTGTCGTAGTCACCAACTTGCTTATAGGCGTAAGCGCCGTTCATCGCCGCCTCGGGTGCTTCATCTCGATCTGGAGCAGCGTCCAAAGCCACCTTGTAAGCTGCCGCTGCCTCACGCCACTTCTTGTCGCGCTCTGGCCCTTCGGGCAGCTTTTCCGCTTGGTCGTACAACTTGCGAGCGTCCAAGTATGCCACCCCCTGACGAACGGGGGTACGAATCGCCTCTTCGGCCGCGCGCGTCTCTTCGTCAAACGCGCAACTCTTGCCTTCCACCAGGGCCCGACTGCGATCCGCATCCCCCTGGAAGTTGCTCATACTGATCAGCTTCTCCCACGCCTTGTAGCCCCATTCGTTGCGACCACAATTGCGCTCCATGATCGGCAGGAATCGATTCGTCGCCTCGTCGAACTGTCCGTAGACGAAGTAGTACTCCGCCGCTTGGAACGCATAGAGCATGCCGTTCTTCTGAGGGTCCAGATTGTAGTCGATGCGCTGATTGTACTCATCGCGAGCGCGCACCGCTTCTTGCACCTCATCCGGCATTTGCAACGTCACCGGTTTGCGAGCTTCGCCCTCCCCGCTAAACGTCACCGCTTCGCGCTTGGGGAAACCCGTCACACCACCGCTCCGATCGTGCTCCCGGTAGCGGCTTTCCAAGAGCTTGTCCGCCAGGGTCACCAGGTAGTACGCGGACCGCTGTAAGAACTTGTCGTCCTCGTTCGAATCCCGAACTTTGCGCGCGGCTAGTCGAGCCGCGGCGATCTCTGCGTCCCGTGGGCCTTGGTCGATCTGCAGCTGAAGGACAACCACCCAAAAGCGGGCGTCTGCCAACCAAAAGCGGCTTTCGTAGGCATCTACCGCATTCGGATCCTGATCGATATAGGCAGCCCACCCCTGAGCCGCCAAACGATATTCCCCGATCGCTTTCGAGATCAGCTCGCGCTGCGCTTCTTGGTCAGCCTTGTTCCGCGCCATCGCGACGAACTGCCGGGCTTGGTTGGTGTGGTCGGCTGCAGCCCGCTGCAGGCCTCGGCGCACGAGCTGCTCCGCCTGTTGGAGTGCCTCAGGATCGTCCTTGTTGGCTCGCGTCCACTCAGTGTCGCCAACGTAGTCGGCCAGACGAGTCCGCGCGGCCAGAGCGGCCGCGCTGGCCTCCGCTTTGACGGCGGTGCCGTCCTGGGCGTCGCGAGCCATTTGATCATACAGCTCCGCCATCTTGTTCAACATCTTGGGGGCATCCCGGTCGAGCGGAAAGCGCTTCAACGTCAACTCGAGAGTGCGAACCGCATTGCGGCGCTGACCGATCTCCAGGAACTCTTCCGCCAGCGCTTTGTAGATTTCGACGGTCCACTTCTTGTCCTGCGGGATCAGCGCCGGATCCTGCACCCGATCGATGGCAATTCCCATCTTCTCTTCGGCGACCAAAGGATCTTGCTCCAAGTCCAGGACGTCATTGCGGGGAATATATGGGTCGCCCTCGGGCGGCCCGTCAAAGTCCACGTAGGTCAACGAACCAGCGATATATGTGTATGCTTCTGCGCGGAAGTCTGCTCCCGGGTCGCCGGTCTCCTGCTCTTGCTGGTCTGCATAGTGCAGCAGGTTGACGAACCACTTGACTGCGGTCGAGTAACGCTGCTGCTTGAAGAACGTCCAAGCGCGCTTGTACATCGCGACGCCGTACAGCGGCGGCTTCTTGTACTGCATCGATTGCTCGTACGCACTCGCCGCTCGATTGAGTTCGTAGGGGCCGCCAGCGGCGCTGATTTGGTCGAAGTGGTAGTTGCCAATCTGCCACCAAGCTTCGGCTAGATAGCGGGGTTCCTCGTCCGGCTTGACCTCTTGCGGCAACGCCTCACAGCCAGAGTAGGGATTGTTGAACGCAAGCTCTTCACGCTCGACTCCAAACTGTCCTTCGCCACGCCGTCCGCCGCCACTCAATTGGTCTAGGGGGATGGGGTGTCGACTGTACCATCGATCCCAGAAACCTTCGTCATGGTCCTGCGGTAGTGGCTGCACCAGTACTTTCTGGGCGTCGTTGGGATCCGCCTGCACGCTGTATTGATTGCTGCAAACCAAGCTGCGCCAACTTTGTTGCGCCATCTCGAGTTCGCCGCTGTCCGTGTAGGCATGCGCCAAGTAGTAGTGCACGCCCGAGATTTCCTTATATTCAGGAAACTGCGCGATGATCTTTCTGTACAGCGCGATAGCGGGGCGCAAGCTCTCGCGCAGGTCCGTATCAAAGTCGGCGCGTGCCTTCTCCTCGTACAGCGCAGCCAAGCGATACATGGCGTCGGGAGTGGCCTCAGGATGCGCATTGGCACCGCTGTACTTTTCGATGAAGGCCTCCAGCCTTCGGATCGCTTCTTCACGTGAAGAGTCGAGCGCTTCCTGCTCGATCTTGATCTCTTTCTCCAAGCCACTGACGATTCGTCGCCGCCTCTCCTCGTAGTGATGCTTGACGATGGTCGTCAGCAAGTCGCGATAGTCGCGGGCGGCCTTTTCATATTCAGCCGCCTCCTGCTCCAGACTTGCGAATGCCTGCAAACGCGCACTCGACGGCGGGGGAGCCTCCGCGGTGCGCGCGGCCGTGGACGACTTCTTGTTCGCCGTTGGCGCCGTTGCCGGCTGAGTCGAGCTAGCTGCCGGCCGCGGGGCGGCGGGTGGCGGAGGTGGAGCCGTCGGAGCCGATGCGGACTTTGCGGGCGCGCTGCCTGTTGGCTGCGTGGCTTGGGCATTCCCTAAGTCGGAACGACCGACGCCGCACACCACCAGAGCCAAACCCAACAGCTGACGCAGCTTGGTCCTCATTCTTCTTCTCCTGCGTCGTGCATGACTTCCTTCAATTCATCATTGAGGAATTGCTCTTCAGTCGCCCGTTCTCGCTGCAGCCTTTGCACTTGCTCCAAGTGAGACTGTCGAACTTCCCACGCCTGCTGCACGATTCCGACGTCCGCGCGCAGCACAATCCCGCGTAAGCGTTCGCGCACCAGTGCGAAGTTGCGCTTGGCGACTTCGCCCACCAACAGTCGCGCGTGCTGATCTAGAGCATCAATGCGGTCTGCATAAGCTTCAATGTTGCTCTCTTCTGTCCGAACGATGTTCGCCAGCTCATCGGCACGCTCCTGCACTTCCGCCAGGTGGGCACGCGAGAGTTTGGACAGATCAGCGCGTACTTTATCTCCCCGCGCCACCAACTTCAGTGCCTCCTGGGCATACTCGGCTGCGTCATCCCCCGCGACCCCAGTCGCAGCCAGCTGCAACTCTTCTTTGAATGCGCGTTCGAAGCTATCCCGCACGCGCTTGTCGTCCACGTAACGCCTGTCGCCGAAACCGATTTGCACACGTCCCCGCTCGATCGCCTCGCGGTAGCCCTGAATGCGCTTGCGATAAACGGCGAGGTCCAGTTCATTGGCCTGCACCTCTGCCTGCAAGCGTTGCAGCTCGTCTTGGCTCAGGCCCACGCCGTACTTCTCGGGCTCCGCGAGCATTCGGCGCAAACCATTCACCACCGCCTGCAGCTTGTCGGCCTCCAAGTTGAGCTGTTGCAAGCCCTGCGAAACCTTGTTCCACTGGCGCTGACCAGCCGCCTCGCGACGCGTAAAATCTCCGGGCGTGACAGGCAAACGCGACATGCGACGCATTAGCTGGCGCCGCTCCGCGCGCACCTGTCCGATACGCCCGGACAAGTCACCGTCTTCGACGTCCTCCAGACCGAGCGCCAAGTCGCGCCAAGCCAGTGCCAGCTGATTCACCAAGCCCAAGGAGTGCTGCAAACGCAGCTTGATGTCCGGAAAAGCTTTGGCGCGAGTGGATGAGCCCAGCACCGCGTTCATCTTCGCCGCCAGGCGGCGGGACTTGACAACCAGGTCGCGCGAACGGGTCACATCATCAATCAGCGCGAAAACCCGGTCATCTTCGGACTCTTCTCGAACCCAGTCCATGACGACACCGGGTAGACTGGCCTGGGTCTCAATTCCCAGTCGATTTTCGACCAGCCGATCGTAGTAGACGGCAGGGTCCTGCGTGCTGTTCAGAAAGTCGTCCACCTGGGCCCGAATTGGCTCGAAACGACTTCGCACGCTCTGATAGACCCGCAGCGCCCCGGGGAACTTCTTGGAACGCAGCATCAGGTCCGCCCGCAACAGCGACCCATCTGCAAACTCAAGACTTTCAGGCGCGATGATGGTCAAAGCCTCCAGCGCGCGTTCTGCTTGGGTGAACTCTTTTTGACGCACGAACACCCAGGCCAACTCGAACAGCATGGTGGGATACTCTGGGGATCGACGGTCCACGTGACTGTACGCGTCTGTGGCATCCCGGTAGTTGTCCGTCTCGTAGAACAGGCGCCCCAAAGCCATCCAGGCCAAATCAATCACATGCTGGTGGTCCTCAGTGTCGGCTTTCATTTGCGTGACACGCTGGAACTGCAGCACCGCACTGGCAAAACGTTTGGACGTCTCCGGTACCAACCCCACATCTTGGGCACTGGGCGCTGCAGGGTTTTCTCCGAGCGCCAAGTTGGTAAAGATCACCCCAAGTAAATAGGCCGCTTGATGGCGAAAGGCCGACTCTTTACCCACGCGCAGCAGAGCCCGCTGGGCAGCGGGGTAGTCCCGCTTGGCAAAGTGCGCCTTTCCGCGGGCGTAGTTGAGCGAACCGCGCGCATCTCCCCCAGAGAGTCGGTTCATCTGCTGGAAGACGAAATCCAGTCCCTCGAGCCGATCGGTGAGTAGCGCCACATCAACCAGGCGCCCCAGCGCACGGCCTGCGTAGCGATCATAGGGTGCCTTGACTGCCAACTCCGCTAGCTGCCGATACTGTCGGCGTGCCGACAGCAGCTGATCATCGCGGAAATAGGCTTCACCCAACCAGCGCAACGCGTCTGCGTGCGCCGTATCCGACGCCTTCCCCTGGCGGTGCAGCTCAACCACCTGATCAAACATTGTGATCGCGCGCGCGTAGTCCTTGTTGCGCAGAAACAAATCGCCCGCCGCAATGCGCTCTTCCGGCGTTGCTGGTCTGCGAGTGGTGCGGGCAATCGCCACTTCGCGCACGCCAGCCTCCGCATCTCGAATAGCCAACGAGGCCCTGCCGAGCGCAGCGTCGTCATCGAGCGCCGCTGCGGTGCCCGTATGCAAGGCACCGCTCGAGGTCACCGCCGCCGCAACCAACGCCAGGACAACCCTGGGACTTCCGCTGTTCATCACTTAGCTCCGGACTTTTTTGCCTTCCGGGCCTGTTCGCGATTCAGGATCTTGGCGCTGAAGCGAACTGTCGGGCGCTCTTCCAGCGGCGTGGTCGCATCGCCCTTCTCGTAGACGATGATTTCGACCTGCGCCGTCTTGCCCTCAGTCACGGTAAATGAGTGGGTCGACTTGGGCTTCCACTTGAACTTGCGCAAGTACGAGAACACGCCGTAGCCATGCCCCTGAAGTCCGAGCACGACTTGGATAGTGTGATCCCCCGGGGGAACCGCGCCGCTGAAGATCGGGATGCTCTTCTGATTGGACAGAGCCCCCGTGTCATCTTGTTTCTTGTACTGAACAGCGCCGTCCAAAACGACCAGGATGCTCGTGACGCGGAACGCATTGCTGAGGTCATTTCTGAATGCCACCTCGGCGTTGGCACCGCCGATGCCGCCAGACAGCACGGTCTCGCTGAGCAAACTCAAGCGAGTGTGACTTCGACGGATCTGCTCTTTGAGCTCATCCACGCGCGACTCGAGGTCCCGCAAACGCACCGTGTAAGTCGCAGCGTCCACGGCGGCCGGGGCGGCCGCCGTATTCGCGCTGCCTGCCGGCGCTGCGGCGGGTTGCGCAGAACCCGCTTTTGCTTGAGCTGGCGGGCTGGCGGCCTTGGATGGCGCTGACTTTGCCCCTGCCGACTGCGCGGGCGCGTCTGCCTTGGCGGGCGCCGCTTTGTCCCCCCCGTCCTGCGCAGGCGGCTTCTTCTCCGACTGCCCCTGGGCCGCAGGTTCCTTTGGGGACGCCTTGGTTTCTTTTGCGGGCGCCGGTTTCGCCGCCGCCTTGGCAGGCTGCTCCTTCTTGGGAGGCTGCTGCTGCGCGGCGGCTTCACGGGGCCACAAGCTGAATGCCAGCAGCGCGCAGCACATGACCATCACGGTCGTGACCAACACACTCGCCCTAATCTGACGCAATCTCATGGGTACCCTCTTAAGCAATGTCCGCAAAATCCGCAGCTTGATCACAGTAATGTTCTCTGCACGCTTGCCCGCTTCGCCTCCGCCCGCGCTTTCGATCTTCCGCAGACCGAGCAAGGCGACAGAAAACTGTCGCACCCCCCACGCTGATGCAACCCACTAGCAGACCCAACAGCGGGGTAATCTTGGAAAAAGACCCTGGCCATCCGGCTTGAAGCGATCTCGACGGAAAGCGGCACGCGCGAAAGATACAGGAGCAATGCCCGGAGTAAGCACCCAAAAAACGGCGCAAGTTTCTGCTCGCGGAGCTCGCCGAAGACGAATAGACTAAAAACCTCCGCGCTTACTCGCCTTTTGGCTGCGTCCCAACCACTGGCACCACGCTCGAGGAACCGCATTGCCGCACAAGGAAGCCAGTCGATCATCCCTCGCCGAGCCCCCCAGCTCGAATCGCGGCGTTCAAGAGACACGGGGGCGCGCTAAACCCGGCAGCTATGAGCAACTGAGCAGCATCAGCGACGAACTGCTGATGGTGAGGTACCAGCGCGGCGACAGGGATGCGTTCGGAAGCCTCGTCCGGCGGCACAAAACGAAGATCTATAACTTCGTGCTGAGGCACCTGAGAAATCCCAATGCCTCGGAAGACGTGGCCCAGGAGGTATTCCTGCGCGTCGTGCAAAAGGCTGGGGATTTCAAGCACGAAGCGCGCTTCTCAACCTGGCTCTACACCATCGCCCGTAACCTGTGTATCGATTATCTGCGAAAGCACAGCCTCAGGCGACACCCTTCCCTGGATCAGCCCGCGGGGGATGACCCAGAGGGGCGCCCCCTCGGAGCAAGCATCGAAGATCCGCATCATTCTTCGAGCGTCGAACGAAGCGTGGTCGCGGGCCAGCTTGGCGAATATATCGTGCGAGCCGTCGATGCCTTGCCTGCGGACCAAAAAGAGGTCTTTTTGTTGAGAGAAATCGCCAACTTACCGTTCAAGGAAATCGCCGAAGTAACCGGCGCTGGCGAAAATACGGTGAAGAGTAGGATGAGGTATGCGCTGGAGCGGCTGCAGGCGGCGCTCGGTGAATACGAAGACTACGCGCGGGAGCTGAAATGACGATCCAACGCGTACTTTTGCAGCAGCAGTGGGGCGCATATGGACTGTGAGAAGTTCGACCGGGTTCTCATGGACCTGCTCTACGACGAGCTGGATGAGTTGACGAAAGCTTCGGCAACTCGTCACTCGGACCAGTGCCAGCGTTGTCGGGAGCTGCTTTCAGGCTTCAAGGACACCCGCGAAAGCATGACCTTCCCGCTAACCGAACCGCCGGACGGTTTTGAGAGTCGGATTTTGGAAGCGGAGCGGCTAGTTCACCGCCGCCTCCCGCTCAGACAGCGGGTGGCGCGCGCGGTGACCATCGCCACCGGCTACGCCATGCGTCCCCAGTTGGCAATGGCCGCGCTGTTCCTGCTGCTGATCGGCACGAGTTTGGTGCTTTTGCCGCCCAAGGCGGGGCCCCACGGGTCAGTCACCGTGACCGAGAGCGGCGTCCCGAAAGAAGACTCGGTGGTGGTGCCGGTGGAGGAACCTGCCAGCGCTGCAGCGCCGGTGATGGAGGAAGCTCCGGCGCAACTCGCGGCGGAACCGGAGGAAGTCGCCAAGGCGGAAGCGGCGAGACCGAAACCAGAACCCGCGCCCGCTGTTGCGGCGGCAGCCGACTCGGAGGCCGCCGAAGAAGAGCTCGACATGGCGCGCAGCAAAGCCGAAGACGACGCATTTGGCGTGGCGATGAACTCGTACCGAGCGGGTCAATTGCTCACAGCCCAAAAGCAGTTCGACGAGATCGTCCAGGCGCGCGGCAAGCACGCGGCGCAAGCAGAACTGCTCGCAGCGCAGGCTACAGAAAAAGCTTTGGGTTGCAACGAAGCCTTGGCTCGCTTTGACTCGGTCGCAGCTAGCCAGTCAGGCGAGTTTGGGCAAACGGCCATTTGGCACAGCGCCAATTGCCGCAAACGCCTTGGACAAACGAAACGTGCGGTACTGGACTTCGAGAAGCTCGTGAATCTGCCCGCGTATGCGGCACGCGCGAGGCAGGCCTTGGCGGAGCTGGAGGCGACCGGTGACAGCAGCCCCGTCTTGGCTGAAGCGAAGAAGCCGGCCAGCCCCAAAGCCAAGCCAGGGGCCTCCGAAAGCGGCGGCGCCAAAGCGGACTCCAAGAACGCATCGCCCGATTTCAGCGCGAAAGTGGCGGCACGCAAGCGTGCCCTCGAGTCCGCCAAACCCAAAAGCAAGAAGGTTCCCCCCAAAGCGGCGAAAAAACCCGCCGCGCGGCAGAAGAAGTCGGCCCCGGCGCTCGAGGCGAACTAACCAACGAGATGCGGTTCGTTGGCGACTGACCGTCAGTTGCTTGAGTCTCGCACATAGGCGATTGTTCGCACTAGCTCCACCAACCGTTCGCGATCCTCTGCCCGGAGGTCGACGAAGGTGATGCCCATGCCGGGATTGCGATTGTCAGACAGAGGCCTCACGGGATTGACCCACTGAACAATGCCGCTCATGTGAAAGGGTTCAACATCATCGGAGTTGCGAACTCGCGCGTTGAAGCGCAAGTCGAGCCGCGTTCCAACGTCTAGCGGCTCTCGAGTCTTGACGAAGATCCCCAGCTCGCTGATGTTCGTGATAGCGGCGTAGAGAAACGTATCCTCGGCTTCACAGTCCACATCCCACGACACATCAATGCGCTCCGACTGTCGCCGCTCCTTGCCACTCACCCACTTCGTGTTAGCCCCAAGTCTGCTCGTTGTCACGCAACGAGGGGACAATAGCCAGGAAACCGCCCAAACAGTGTCGATGGAACGGGGTCGACGGCACGCGCGGGGCGATCACAGCAAGGCAAAGATTCATGCCGATGGCGCGAGTCACAGCGCTAGCGCTTGACCTGCAAGTCTCCTCCCAGCAGGCGGTCGTCCGTGTGCCGGCCGCGCGAGACCTTGAACCGTTTCTTGCCGGAGAACAGTCCAAAGTAGGCTTGATACGTGCCCGGCGGGTAACTCGAGTCCAGTTTGAATTCGAACTTGTCGAGGATGAAGTCGCCCTGCTCCCAGTAGCGCAAGGGATACGCGCCACCGAGCGTTTCATGATCCCCGTTGAAGCGCTGATCTTGTCCGTCAATGTGAATGAAGGTCTCCCAATCGCGCGTGATGTGGCCGAGTACCTCGTAAGCTAGGCGGAACTCGTACTTCTTCCCCACCCGCACCACGTCGGTCGGTTTCCCACTTTCATCTCGCACTTCCCATCCGAGCAAGCGCAGCTTGCTATCAAATACGACGTCCATCGAATGGTGCATCTGAGGGGCTTCATCGAGCACCTGATCCATCAATGGATTTTGGTTGACCTCTCCCTCGCGCAGCTGATTGCTGACCAGATAGCTGTCCCCACCAGTGGCCAACACCGGCAAGTTACCGCCTCGCTGAGATTTGCGCTCGCGATACTTGGAGTTCATCGCTGGCAGCTTGTCAGCCTTCAGCACCATCCATCGCCTCGGTCCCGCCTCGTCAACCAACCACTCGAGCGCTTCGCTTTCGCGGCGAAAATTCTCTATTGGACGGCCACCAAAATAGACTGCATTGCGCGGGTCGGACCCGATCGTCGCCAAGGGCTCGTTGGGGCCAGCAAGCGACCGATAGCTATCAAACATTCCCGCTGGCGAAAGCTGAGCCGCCAATGCCGGGTAATAGCCGAGACTGAGCACTAGTCCGCCGGCGGCCAACGAACTGATCACTCCGACGCCGCGAAGTGGCCCCAGGCGTCGCAAAGCGGGCACCGCGGCCGCCAAGCGGTTGCGGCACCAAGTCATTGCCGAATGAATGAACCCCACTCGTTCAACCGAGAGCCACGCAAAGACCATCACGCTCAACAGGAAGGCAACCAATAGATAGCGCTTGCCGCGGGCGACGAACTCTTCCGGGTAGTCCACCTTTCCAACCACATAAGCGCTAAACGCGTATTCTGGCGAATCGTAGAAGTCCTTGAACAAGATCACCAACAGCGCGGCGCCCCCCATCGCTAAGATCGGAGCGCCTTCCTTACGGCGATCGAGCTCCTCGGCTGCTAGCGCGACCAACGCCGCCAGCGCGAACACCCCACCAAACGGCAGGGGCCCCGTGAGCGGCGCCATCAATCCGTAGACTAGAACCCCCAGGGCCACCATCAACAACAGGCTCAGCCGCAGGGCACCAGCGCGACGCTTGTGTTCGACGTCGCCCGCAGGCGCTTTCATCAGCAGACCGATGATCAGAGGAATGGCAGCGCTGTACGGAAACAGGCCGTGGCCCAAGTAGTGGACGACAGTGTCATGAGTGGGCAGCTTCCGCGCGGGCTCGATCTGAGCGCCGAGCGCGAGAAAATAGTCATCGGGCGAGGCATTGTAGAGCGCGTAAAGGCCGAGCCCGGCGGACCCAACTCCCACGAGTAGTGAAATGGCACCGACGACTGCTCCCAGATCCAGACGGGGTTCGCGGACCTGAAACGAAAGCGACCACGCTAGACCGACGCTCAGCCAGGGCAGCGTTAGACCGACTAGGGCTCCTCGGCAAAAGAACGCCGCGATCGCAAATCCGGCTCCCGCTACGAACGCCGCGACCCGAGTGCGCTTTGCAAGATGCTCATCAAAACAAGCCAAAGCCAACCCTGCGAAGGCCAACGCGACGCTCGCCATGGTTGCCGCATCTCCCAACGCGGTGCGCGCGTGAGCGAAATACAACGGCATCGTGGCGAGCACCAACCCAGCCCAAAGCGCGCTCTTCCTTCCACTCAGGCGCCAGCAGACGAGCAGCGTGGCGGCCACCCCGAGCAACGCCCAAAGGGCAAACGGCAGGCGGACCGCCCAGTCATGGAGGCCAAGCAGCGCGAGGCTTAGAGCTGTGGAATGCACGGGTAGCTCGCCCCTGCCCACTTCTTCGACGGTCGGGATCTCGTTGTTGGAGCCGGGTAGCGCCAGCTGCTCAGCGCCCAGAAGGTGAATCGCTGCCCTTCGCCCCCAATCCGTCAGTTCCAGTTCGAAAGGTTCCCAGAGCCCGTGACCCACGATGGGCCCCAACAGGCTGGCCAGGACCACCAGAACCACCGCTCCAATGCCAAGTTTCGTCCAGTTGGAGCCGATCTTCCCCGACGAGGCGCTCGAAGGTTGCTGCATAAATGGGACAAGGTAAGTAGAAGGGGCGCAACCCGACCAGGTTCATCCTGACCTGGTCGAGCGGGCGAGACCCTAGCAGAAGCCCGATTGCAAGCGAAGCTCACAGATCCTTTGAAATGACCTCCAGCGAACCGGAAATGCCCACAGACGTCGAGCAGAGCGAATCCCAAAGCGCCTCAGCTCTTGGAGAGCAGCCTCGCACCGAGTCCGAGACCCCGCGCCCATCGCGGTTCGGCACGGTGGCCATCGTCGGACGCACCAACGTCGGCAAGTCGACCTTCTTGAACGCTTGTCTGGGAGAGAAGCTGGCAATCGTTTCGCCCCTGCCTCAGACCACCCGCGATGAGCTCTTGGGCGTCGTCAACTATGGCTCGGCGGAGTCGGGGAACGTGCAGATCGCATTCACAGACACCCCAGGCTTGCACCGCCCGAAGACCGAACTGGGGCGCCGCATGAACGCCCGCGCTCTGGACAGCGTGCGCAGCCACGATTTGGTCGTGTTCATGACCGATGTGCTGAAGCTACCTCAGAAGAGCCAACGAGCAGCAGGCAAGTCTGAGTTCACACCTGCCGTCGACCTGATCCATGCCGATGACCGTCGACTGCTGAAGGTACTCCCGGAGGACGTCCCCTGCTTACTGGTGTTGAACAAGGTGGACACACTCAAAGACAAGCGCCCATTGCTTCCTTTGATCGCCGCCTTCAATGAGGCTCACCAGTTTTCCGCGATTGTACCGGTCAGCGTCCTCCGCGATGACGGAGTCAATATCGTGTTGGACGAGATCAGCAAACTGCTGCCCGAGCGCGGTGCTGCGTTCGAAAATGACGAACTCACCGACAAGCCCATGAGCTTTTTCGTGCGCGAGTACGTGCGCGAACAGGTCATGCTGCAGACTCGGAGCGAAGTTCCCCATGCCGTGGCGGTGACGGTAGACCGCTTCGAAGACGGCAAAGAGCGCGCGTCCATCACCGCGACGATCCATGTCGAGAAACCAGGACAGAAAGCCATCCTGGTTGGCCGCCAAGGCGCTCAGATCCGAGACATCGGCACCGCCGCGCGGCAACAACTGCAGCAGCTGATCGGACGAGAAGTGTACTTGGAGCTGTTCGTTCGAGTCACGGAGCGCTGGAAAGACGTACCGCGTCAGCTGAGTGAGATGGGCTATGACGGTTCGACCTCGCGGGAACTGAAGAGTGTCCTGCCTGAACTGCGCGCGCGACGCAAACCCACTCAGCGCGCCAAACCCCGCGCGGCCGCGCAGAGTAGAAGCCAGAGCAAGAGCAAGAGCCAGAGCCTGAACAAGCGGGACGGGGCCCAACCCAAAGCCAAACAGGCGAGCAAACGCAACGCCCGGCGTGGAGGGCGAAAATGATCCCGATCGTCGCGCTGGTCGGGCGCCCCAACGTTGGCAAGAGTACGCTGTTCAACCGCTTGGCGGGAAAGCAGCTGGCCATCGTCCACGACGAGCCCGGAGTCACTCGCGACCGCCACTACGCTGACACCCACCTGCAGGGGCGCGATCTTGTCTTGGTCGACACCGGCGGGTTCGATCCGGAAGACGACGACCCCATGCGTCAGGGCATCGCGCGCCACGTAAATTCAGCGATAGAAGAAGCCGACGTGATCGTCTGTGTGCTGGATGCGCTCACGCCGCCCACGCACGCCGATGAGACGGCGATTGCGCTGCTGCGCCGTTCAAACAAGCCTGTCGTCTACTTGGCCAACCGGGCCGACAATCGTCAGGCCGAGCTGGACGCAACGGAGCTGCATCGCCTAGGGATCGACCCGCTGATCGCCGGCTCGGCCTTGCATGGCCGCGGCATGGCAAAACTGGAGGCGGCCGTTGTTAATAGCCTGCCAGCGCTGCAGCCCACGGAGCAGCAGCAACCCGAGACGCAAGTCCCTCGGGTGTTGTTGATCGGTCGCCCCAACGCCGGCAAGTCTTCATTGTTGAACGCCCTCAGCGGCAGCGAGCGCTCACTGGTGGACTCGAGGCCTGGGACCACCCGCGACCCAGTAGATGCGCGCGTGAGTTTTGGCGGCCGCGACTACTTGATCATCGACACTGCAGGCGTTCGGCGGCGTTCGAAAGTCAAAGAAGCCGTCGAGTCCGCCAGCGTGATGCGGGCCATACGAGGCCTGGGACGCTGCGACGTAGCCGTATTGATGTGTGACACGTCCGAGGCTGTGGCTGAGCAAGATGCGCGTTTGCTATCACTGGCTGCTGACCGTGGTTGTGCGCTCGTGATCGGACTGAACAAGATGGACTTGCTCTCCGCCAGCGAACGCAAACAAGCCGAGGACAAAGCCCGCGACGTGCTGCACTTCGTGCCCTGGGTCCCGGTCGTAACGTTGAGCGCTAAAACAGGACGTGGGGTCTCCGCCCTGATGAAACGCGTCGGTCAATCCTACGACGAATACTCTCAGCGCGTGCCGACCGCGCAGCTCAATCGGTTTTTCGAAGAAGTGCTGGAACGCCACCCCCCTCCCACCAAGAGTGGTCGCGCGCCGAGACTGTACTACGTGACGCAAGCCCAGAGTTCCCCGCCGGTATTTGTGGCGATGTGCAGCCACCCAGACGCGATCCCGGAAGCGTACCGCCGCTTCGTGACGAACCAGTTGCGCCAAGCCTTTGGTTTCGAATCAATCCCCATTCGCTTGCGCTTCAAAGCCAGACGCAGAAATGAATAGGCCCCGCCGCTCGAGATGGTGACTGCTGACAAGATCCGCGTCTTGAGCTGCTGTGAGTGGTTCGACGAGCGAGGGTTTGGACAGTCGCTCGCGGCGCGCGGTCTGTCTGTGCATCTTCCGGAACGCGTCCACTGGGAAGCTGTCGTGCGACAGGCCCCCAGCGGTCACGAGCAGCTAGGGGTCAAGATCCACTACCTGCCCCACAACCGCGTCGAAGGTGCACTGCGACTGTCGCGAGCCCTGATCCCCGCCATGCTGAGCTTGCGTCCACACGTAGTCCACCTGCACGCATTGTGGACAGGCATGATAGGCCTGATACCGCTCATTCAGCGCCTGGGCGCGAAGGTGTTGGTCAGCCCTCACGGCATGGCTTCTGCGGACCTGAGAGGCCTGTCCCACAACTGGAAGAAAGCCTTGGTAGACGCAGCCTTTCAAAAGCGCTGCTTGAGATTGGCTGACCACTTCCACGCACTCAACGACTTCGAGGCGCGAGCGATCCGCGACTATGTCGGGGTGGAGCCCCAACGCATCACGATCATTCCTAACGGCATTGAGCTACCGGAGCTCCCGGTGCGGCATACCCGACATCAGAAGCCACGCTTTCTCTACATGGGCCGCTTCCATCACGGCAAGCGAGTTCTAGAGCTGCTCCAAGCCTGGCAGCAGGGCAACCTCGCCGAGCACGCTGAGCTGGTCCTCGCCGGGGGGGGCGACTGGGAGTACTCAGACCGCGTCCGGGAAAAGGCGCACCACATGTCCGGCGTGACATTGCCCGGATACGTCAGTGGTCGCGCTAAAGAAGAACTGCTGAGCCAATCAGACTACACGGTCCTGTTTAGCCAAAGCGAGGGCCTGCCCATGGCTACCTTGGAGGGGCTGGCTCACGGCCTGCCGCCTTTGGTCTCAGATCACTGCCGGATGAACGAGGCCGCGACTGCCTGCGGGTGGATGGCCAGCAGCGTTGCAGAGCTCCAGGCGCATTTGCAGCGCGCCGCCACGCTACCTCCAGAGCAATACCGGGCGCGCTCTGAGCGCGCTCTGGCCTACGTCAAACGCCACCACGACTGGCACCGCATCGGCGAAGAATTGGCGACCACGTACGAGAGTCTGCGCGCCGCACGCTAAGCGATAGGACAAAGGGCGCAGGGGCCGCACGACAACAGCGAAGCAGCGCTCAATCCAGCGATGCGTTGAGCGGGTCGTACTCGCTACCGGCCGGCTTTTTGCTCTTCGGCTTGCGCCGCGTACCGTTGTTGACGGCTTGACGAATCGCCGCGTCCAGAGTGCTCTTGCTAGCTGGGATGACGCCTTTGGCGCGTGGCTTTGCAGCTGGCTTTGCTGACTTCGCTTGGTTGCGGGACGCCCAGGCGGCGTTGGCAGCGGCACTGTGGCGCGCCGGGTCGCCGGAAGTCGCCTCGACGCGGGCCGAAGTCGCTTTCGGCTCTGCTTTCGGGTCTGCTTTCGGCTCTGGCTCAGCATCCGCCTCTGCGGTTTGCTCCGAGGGTGCATTCAACTCATCCGCCTCAGCGCTCGCGTCGTCTGGCACGTTCGCCGAGGGTTCGGCCGCTGACTCATCGGTCGCTGGCTCGGCCTGCGTCTCCGGCTGAGTCTTGGTCTGGTCCTCAAGCGCCTGGTCAGCGTTGTCTACTGTCTCCGAGGGCGCTGACCCTGGCAGCACGGCCAAGGCGGCGGCAGCTGGGCTGCGCGTCTGCTCCAGATATTTCGCCAACCCGCGGGGGGTCTCCCGAGCGGGCCCACCCAACAGACGTTGCTCTAGCTGCAAATAAGTCGCCTCAAGGCCCTGACCTTTTGCCCAATCGAAGAGCACGCCGTTGCGCTGCAGCATCAAACCGCAGCCGGCGAGGGCGGCGAACCCCAGGATCAACACCCCGACGCGGGAGCTCTTCTTGCGCGGGAAGAAATCCGTGTCCACCTCGACCGGCTCAACACTGGGCGCCGCCAGGCTGGTGGTCAGCAGTGGAGCTTGTGCTTGTGCCACGGTCGGCGGCTGACGCCGTGGGGTGGGCACGACCAGCTGCGGAGCGAAAGAGGGCGTGGGGCGCACCTGCGGAGGCCAGCTGGGGGCCGACGGTCCCACGGCTGGCGGCGGGTAGCTGGCGTTGGGAGCGGGCACGTACGCTGGCTTCGGCATCACGGGCTGAGGTGCCACTAGCACCGAATCATCCGCTCGCTCCTCCACCTCTTCTTCTTCAACGGGCGAGCCAAGCACCTCCGCGAGCGTGCGCCATTGCCGAGTGCCGGGCTCCAACACATACGTCGAACCGGGCAACCATCGGCGCTCGTGGATCGTCAGCAGTTGCTCAAACGTTGCGGCGCGGATCTCATCCGCCGCCAACGCGATGCGATAGACGGCCTCGGGCTCGTGCCCCGCTGCGCCCGAGTAGATGCGCGTTGGTTCGTCTTCAAAGTCGTGCTCGTGGAACATGGGCTTCTCCCGGAGCCTAACATTTCGCAGGCTGGCACCCCCATGCTCTTGCGCATGGGGCCGAGCGTCAAACGCCAAGCACCGAGAATCGAAAAATTCCAGCGTGCAATCACACTGACGGTACAACTGCAGACGCCGTCCAGCATTCGTCCTGTTTAGAGGCGGTCGGACGAACAGGAACGCGGAAATCCTACAGTCTTGCTGCGGGCTTGGGTTCACACGCCCCAGTCCCGAGTTCAGGGTTGCAACGTCGGCTAAACTTGCAGTGCGGGCCGCTCGGAGCTGACCACCTCTTCGGGCACCAGGTGCGATGCCAGACGCGCTAGAGCAGCAAGGCTGCTCACCCCGCTCGGTAACCAGGGCAACTGAACGCGCGCCAGGTGGTCCGCGCCGGGAAACGCCTGCACGCGTGCTACTTGCTCCGCTTCGCACGACGCGATCGCCAGATGCTCCTTGAGCGTGAGCTCCAGTGCCTTCGCCAGCTCCGGGCTGCTCTTGGTAGTGAGCTCACGAATGCCTTCCGCGATGGTGGGGGCACTGAGCGGCCGATGCACGCGGTTGATGACCACAGCCGCCGCGCGCATCTCACGCTGCTGCAGCGCTTCGACGAAGAACCGCCCATCATCGACCGCTGCCACATCTGGGCGCACGACGACCAGGTAAGCAAACGAAGGGTCCCGAAAGGCGGCTGCCACCTGGCCTGCCCTTTCGCGGAAGCCCCCAAATATGCTGTTCAGTTCTGCGATCAGTGTCGCCACTTGCTCCAGCATCCCCGCGCCGGTGAACTTGCCGAAACCCCGAACGATCGCTGAAACGCTCCGAGCGACCAGATCTAGGCTGAAGCGACTTGTCCCATCCACGGCCTTGACCACCGAACGCATGATAGGGCCATCAATGGCATCGGTCAGTTTTTCGGGCGCGCTCAGAAAATCCAACGCGTGACGCGTCGGTGGTGTGTCCAATATCAGCAGATCATAATCTCGCTGAGAGAGCACGCTGAGCAGCTTTTCCATCGCCATGTACTCGTTGGCCCCCGCCAAGTAGTCGGACAAGTAGCGATACAGTCGATGGTTGGTGATACGTTGATACGAGCCGTCGTCTGGCGCCAAGCGTGCCACCATCTCGTTGAGCGTCTGTTGCGGATCGAGCACCATCACGCTGAGTTCACCACCGGCGTCGCGCTCTGCCCCGGCTCGCTTGACCCCAAGGGACTTCAGACGCTCAGCATCGACAAACTGCCGCTCGGCGCAGGACGCATCAACCCCCAGACTCTCTGCCAGACGCTTGGCGGGATCGATGGTGAGCGCCAACACTCGTTTACCCAAGCGCGCGGCGGCCACGCTCAACGCGGCAGCCACGCTCGTCTTGCCGACGCCTCCGCATCCAGCGCACACAATCACGCGCTTCGTGCGGATCAAAGATTCGATGTTGGGTTCCGGAACTTGGCCCACGGGAACTAGAGCCTTTAGCATGCTGGCCGATGCAGCCCAGCCCCAAATCGACGTTCTCAAGCATGTCCAATCTGTGGTGCAGCGCCACCGAACTGCCGGAGCGCCGCAGCCGTTTTCGTGGCAGCGCGCAGTTCGATCTGTGCAATCTGCTGGAAACGATTCGCCGGAACGAACAGCTTTCGGCGATCGCGCTGGCGGACACCAGTGGACTGGTCGTGGCGGGCGCAGGCCGCTATCGGGATTGCGAGGAGTTGTCGGCACAGGCCGCGGGTGACGCGGAGGTTTGCTCCGCTACGGTTGAAATCCCGCTGGATGGGCAGCGGCTGCTGCTCCGCGCCGCGCGCGAGCAACTGACGCGGGTCGATCTGTCGGCGGAAACCGCAGATGCCATCGCGTTCGCGTGCCAGCGCATTCTGACCCACGGGCGTACAAAACCTGCCGAACCTCTACTCGACAGCTGATTGACACGATAGAAGTCGGCGCATGAGCGCCTGGACCGACCTGCACTGCCACTGGGTCAGCGGGATCGACGATGGCGCGAGGACTCCCCAAGAGGGCGCACAGCTGTTGCAAGAACTCCAGGACATTGGGTTTGCAAATGTAATGGCGACCCCGCACATGCGACCGGGCTTGTTTGATAACACTGGCGACGATCTGCGCCAGGCCTACGCGGCGATGAGCGAGTTCGTGCGAGGCCTGGATCTGAGTCTTGGACTCAGCTGTGAGCACTACTTCGACGACATCGTCTACCAGCGCATCATTTCGGACCAGGCTCTACCCTACCCTGGCGGCCGAGCAATCTTGCTGGAGTTTTGGGAGGTCGACTTCCCGGCAAGCGTGGAGCGCTTACTCGCTAGGCTCAAGCGTGATGGGCTGATCCCGGTGATCGCGCATCCTGAACGCTATCGTGCGATTTGGAATGCGCCGCAGACTTTGGACCGCTTGTTCGATGCCGGTGCCGTCGCACTGTTGGATGTGGCGGCGTTGGCCGGAAAATACGGCCAGCAACCTCGCCGGTGCGCGGAGCAGCTGCTGGAGGATGGCTACTACGTCGCCGCCTGTAGCGATGCACATCGACCAGCAGATGTAGAACAGGTGGTCCAGGGAATCGACTTGGTGCGAAAGCGCTACGGAGAGGCTGAAGTGGAGCGACTGCTGAATGTTGGTCCACGCGAGATTCTGGCGGGGACGGCGCGCGCGTGAAGTTGCTCAAGAAGCATCGCCTGAAGCTGGCGATTTCTCTGCTGATAGCGGCAGCCTTCGTGTGGCTGCTGCAGGCGGGAGCGCTGCCGTTCGTGCCCGAAGCGCATGCCCTCGATCGATTCAAGTGGTGGACGTTTGGGGTCTATCTGGTCTTGTGGTCGGTGGTTCACTGGCTTCGGGCGGCCCGCTGGCATTTCTTGCTGGCCCCTATCAAGCATGTCCCCCAACGCAAACTGTTGCCCGTGTCATTCGTGGGCTTCGCGGCGATTGTGCTGCTCCCGATGCGCACCGGGGAAGTCGTCCGCCCGGCGCTGGTCCGTGAGAAGGGGGAGCTGTCCGGTTGGAGCGCGATGGGCACAGTGGCCGCCGAACGTATCGTAGACGGATTGTTTCTCAGCCTGATGTTGCTGTTTGGGATCACTGTCAGCGACCAACTTTCCCCTCTGCCTGATCGCATCGGAGACCTTCCCATCTCGCCCCGTGTCGTGCCCGCGGGAACGTACAGCGCGCTGGTGCTGTTCGGCGGCGCATTCACCGTGATGGGTCTGTTCTACTTCAGCCGAGACTTCGCGCGACGCTTGGTGCGGACGCTGGTAGGCAGCTTTTCCGTGGGGCTGGCGGAATGGTTCGCCGACCGGGTGGAGAAGGTGTGTTTGGGTCTGAGCTTCTTGCCGAAGGCGCGCTACAGCTTGCCGTTCGTCGCGGTAACGGCTGCGTATTGGTTGCTGAACGCCGCCGCCACCTGGTTGCTGGGGTATGGCGCGGGCTTTGAGCACTTGACCTACGCCCAAGCCTGCGTACTGGCCGGAGTGTTGGCACTCGGCATCATGGTGCCGAACGCCCCCGGCTTCTTCGGGGCGTTCCAGTTCTCCGTGTACGCGGGACTGTCCATGTTCGTCGTCGAAGAGCAGCTGTTCGGCGCCGGTAGCGTGTTGGTGTTCTTTCTCTATCTCGGACAACTCAGCATCATCTTCGGGGCCGCGGCACTGAGCGCACCGCTGCTGCGCGGCGCGCTGGGCAAAGCCTTCAGTAGTGACTCCAGCTTGGAGGAAGCCGAACAACCTAGCCCCGGTATGGGCCCCGGTTCTGGCGAGAGCGAGCAAAACTTGGCCCCAGCTACGGACGAATGATAGCGCTGCCGCATGCGGCAGATCTTTCACGTCACGAGCCTGCTGGTATTGCTGATGCTGCTGAACGCCCCTGCTAGCGCGCGCACCAGCGACGCCGTGCACTACACGCTGCCGCAAGTCTACAGTGGCGCGTTACGCTACCTGCGCATCGACCTCGGCTGCGAAATCACAGAGAAAGATCCGGATACCGCCTATTTGCTGTTTCGCTACCAGGCTCCGGGCAAGTCCGAAACCAGCTTCGGAGCGATCGAGATCGTGCAGGCAAAGCAGGGGGTTCGCCTGGTGATCAAACTGCCCCAGTTGCCGAGTTATCACGAAACGGTGCTACGGGACGGGTTGGTTCGCAAGCTCCAGGAAGACTACGGTAGCAGCGAGCCAAAGCGGGACGGACATGCCAAGCGCGACCGGTCCCGTGACAGCGAGCACGACTCCAAGGAACCTGGAAAGTCCAGCAAGCCCTCGGAAGACGGCGCGAAGTCCAAGAAATCTCCCGACAGCGCGGAAAACTAGAGGTCTGGCGAGACCTGGCAGCTGGAAATCGGGCCACAATGGGTGGCGCGGCGCGCCGGAGGACGATAAATGCAGTGCCAGCATGCGCCTCCCGAAGAGCATCGGCCGCTATCGCGTGGAGCGGGAATTGGGCAAGGGAGCCATGGGACGAGTGCTCTTGTGTCATGACCCCGTTCTGCAACGCAGCGTCGCGCTCAAGCATCTCAGGACCGATCTCGCCATCGCTCCGGAGCAAAAGGGTCCACTCATTGAGCGCATGCGCCAGGAAGCGCGTGCTTCAGCCAGGGTTAGTCACCCCAACTTGGTGTCGCTGCACGACATGGGTGAAGATCCTCACTTGGGATTGTTCCTCGTGTTTGAGTATATCGAAGGCCCCACACTCAAGGCACGTGTCAAACAGGGACCGCTCCCCGCCAGTCGCGCCGCCACTCTGGCGCGTGAGCTTGGGTCGGGGATGCGCTATGCGCATGATGCCGGCGTACTGCACCGAGACATCAAGCCGGACAACGTGATCCTCAGCAAGACTGGCGCCAAGCTCGCCGACTTTGGCATCGCTCGGATCCCCGACTCGACCTTGACCCAAGGCGGCAGTATCCTGGGAACCCCCGCATACAGCGCGCCCGAAGCGATCGGTGACGGCAAGTTTTCCCCACGCAGTGACCAGTTTTCCCTTGCTGCCACCTTGTACGAAGCCATTAGTGGAAGGCGCGCGTTCCCCGGTGATGATGCGGTCAGTGTCGCGACCCTGATCGCCAACGAGGAACCCAAGCCGATCGCCGCCGCCTGCGGCCTCGAGCTGAACGTCGACCGGGTCTTGTTTCGGGCGCTCTCGAAGAAGCCCTCCGAACGCTATAACGACTGTGAGCAGTTTGGCATCGCCCTGAGCGAAGCGCTTCACCCCGGCGGAAGAAAACAGATGGTGACGCTGCCCGATGCCCATCACCTGGCTCAGCAAAATCCAGCGCCGGGCTTCGGACAAGGGCGGTCCAGCCTATCCCTGGTGCTCGCCGCGGCGGTGTTCGGCGCGTTGGGGATCTGGCTTGGTGCGCGAGTAATCAATCCAAAACCGGCCCCGGCTCAAAGCTCTGTAGTTGCGGATGTGGAAGACGAAGCCGAGCCCGTCGCCTGGCTTGCTGAGCGCCCTTCCCGACAAGAAGAATCGTCAAACAAAGAAAATCGCAATTCTTCCAAGCCACCGAAGCCCGCTCCCAGTACGAAGCCTCCAACTGGTCGAGACACGTCAGCGCGCGCTGAGGGTCAATCTGCGTCCGGCGACTCGTCCGGGGACAAGCCGACCAAGGAGGCTCCGGCAGCGCCGGGGGAGTCCCGATCACCTCTTCGTGATAGAGAGCGCCCGAAGCGTTGAAGGTGGCGTTGAGCGACCGCGCCTGGGCTTCGGGAACCGGCAAATGCATGGCCGGACTGCTCGCTCTGCTTTGGATCACCTGGCTAATGCCGCGTCCAGTGTACTGCGAGCCGGGAACCAAGCCGAGCCTGGCGCCAGCCGGCGAAGGGCCGGCTCCAGGCCGGTCGCTGGTGCTACCGGGTGTGCTCGAGCTGCGGGCTCCGCTGTCGAGAACGGTGCACGTGCCGGCTTCCAAGTTCAGCATGGGTTCCACGCCGGACGACGTCGTGCAGGCATTCACGGAATGCACGACGGAGCCATTAGGTCAGTTGTGCCGGGTCGAATTGTTCAGCGACGAGGTTCCACTGCGCGAGGTGCGGCTATCAGGATATTGGCTCGATCGACATGAGGTCACGGTCGATGAGTACGCGCGCTGCGTGGCTCTCGGTCGTTGCGCGGCTATCCCATACTTCAAAGGCGCCACGCGTTTTGCTCGCGGCAACTACCCAGTCACGTTGGTCACCTGGGAGGACGCCAAAGACTACTGCGCTTTCGTCGGCGCACGCCTGCCCACCGAAGCCGAATTTGAGCGCGCCGCGCGGGGAGCGAGCCGGCGACTGTATCCCTGGGGAAATCTGTACAACAGTCGAGTCAGCAACCACGGGCGCTTGGCTTCTGACCCAACCGACGCGGTCGATGGGCATGCCGAGCTAGCAGCAGTCGGTTCCTACCCAGCAGGGGCCACCCCAGAGCGGATCTTCGACTTGGCTGGCAATGTGGAGGAGTGGGTGCACGATCGCTACGCACTCGAGTACGATCCCAAGGATCTCGTCGATCCACGAGGCCCGGTAGCGACAGCCACCGGTAGCCAGCGAGTCGTGAGAGGGGGCAATTTCGAAAGCCCCAGGGCCTGGCTAAGGGGGGCCTCTCGGGATCCCGCCGCCCCAAGTGAGCGCCACGCTGGGCGCGGTTTTCGCTGTGCCCGTTCCGCGCCAGGCGTCCTCGCTCACTAGCTCACACTCTGGCAACTAGCACCGCAATCTTGCTAGCTCCCGGATTATCTAGCTCCTGGACTATGAGGCGACGCCTGAGTAGTGCTTGATCATGCTGGTCCTTCCGATCTGTGACGTGACGCGACTCATCCTGGTGCGTCCTCACTACCCCGAAAACGTGGGCGCGGCAGCTCGCGCCATCAAGACGATGGGCATCACCCGACTCAGTCTGGTGAAGCCCGGACGCCTAGCGGTGCCCGAACATGAGATGGCGTTCAAGATGGCCGTCAAAGCTTGGGATGTTTTGGAATGCGCCGAACAGCACGCCACCTTGAGCGAGGCGCTGCGAGGAGTCGATCTGGTTTTCGGCACCACCTCACGGCGCGGACATCACGCGATGACGGTGAGGGCGGCAGCCAAGCTGGCGCAAGTTGCGGCACACAAGGGCTCTCGCGTCGCCGTCGTGTTGGGCAACGAAAAGACGGGGCTTTCGCAAGAGGACCTAAGTCTGTGCCAGCATTGCCTGCGCATCCCGATGGCGGCTGACCAGCCGTCGATCAATCTCGCTCAAGCCTGCCAGGTCATCGCCTACGAGTGGTTCACGACCGGACTTGAAGACCGAGCCGTACAGCGGCAAGCTGGAGATGGATGATCCGCTGGAGCGCGGCCGCGCACCAAGTCGCACGTCGCCTGATTCTCGCCGCCAGTCTGGTAGCAGTCCTGAGCTGCGCGCCAACGCTACCGGCGGCCTATCAAGACAACTTTCGCGCAGCCCGGAACGCGTACGCTGAGGGACAGTACGCCAGAGCGGCGCAGCTCTGGAAGAAAGCCGAGCAGGCCGCGCCCAACAAGCACCACCGAGACGAAGCCCGCTACCGACGCGCATCCAGTCTGAATCGCGCCGGCAGGCCATCCGCCGCGCTGGAACTCTATACGAAACTGGCATCCACCCAGGGCGAGCGGCAAGCCCGCGCGGCGTTTGATCTCGCCTACCTGACGATCGAACAAGGGCAGACAGAGCGTGGTTACGAGCTGCTCGCTCGAGCGATGCTCTCCCACCCGAACAGCGGCAACGCCGACCGTGCGCTCTTGGAGCTGCTCGAGCGCAAGGAGCGTCAGCAGGGGATTGCAGGGGCACTCGACCTCACCACCCAGCTGCAAACCCAACTCGCTAATACGGAGTTGATGCAAGCCCTGGGCTGGAGACGCGCGCAGCTACTGGAGCGTCAGGGAGATGCGGGGGCAGCGCTTCAGGCCTATCAGCAATTGACGAAACGCTTCCCCTACCCCACCGGCGTGTACTGGGACGAGTCAATGTTGCGAATCGCGGAACTGCAGATTGAACTGGGGCACGCCGACCAAGCGCTGGGGACGCTGAGAGCAATGCTGAAGGAACGCGAATCGTCCACGATTTCTGGCAGCTACGAGCGTCGCTTTTCCGCGGCGCACTACCGCATCGCCGAGATCGAACGAGATCACCGCAACGATTGGAAGGCAGCGCGCGACGAATTCGATGAGGTCGCCGCCGCCTATCGGACCAGCCTGCTGCGCGACGATGCGCTGTGGCAGTCCGCGTTGCTCTCCAAACAACACGGCGACCCCGAAGCTGCCTGCGTGGCAGCCCGGCGCCTGAGCGTGCACACGCCGGACTCTCGATATAATCGTTGCACGCACCTCGTCTGCGACCAGATCTCCCCTGGCCCAAGGCGCTGCCCCGCCTACGCAGTGCAACAAGCCCAGCGAGTGCCCCCCCCGAATTAGACCCCGAGGACTACCCAGATACCGGACTACTCGTCGTCGAGCATTGGGTCGTCGAAGTCGTCGGGATCGGGATCGTCGTCGACTTCCTCTTCGTCGTCTTCGTCCTCCTCCTCGTCGTCTTCGTCTTCATCCACGTCGCGCGCTTCGAATTTCAGGTCGAGTCCGATCTCAGACAGCTGAGTTTCTAACAACTCAAACAGCTCATCTGTATCGTCACCACTCCACTCGTCGAGCACATCGGTGAGATGTTCGTAAAAGTCTGCGCTATCCAAACGGCGTTCGATCTCTTCAACTTGTTCTTCACCGAACGCTTCGAGAATCTCCTCGCGCAGCGCATCGAGGTCGCCTTCCTCAATGGCTTCCTGGGCGGCGATCCGTATTTGACGGGACGCGCGTCGGTCGAGGTACAGTTCCATCTTGCCGATACTCCTCGGGAAATCTTGCCCGCGTTTAGACAAAGCCAGACTTTGCCGTCAAGGGTGGCGATGGCCAAAGAAAACCGCGGCGGGGCAAACTCGGACGACCGGTTGGACTACATTGTCTCTCGGGGATTTGGCAATGTCGGGTTCAGGCGGGTTTAATGCGAATCCAGGGACCGTAATCTCAGGAGTTTAGGACACCAGAGCCCGCTCATTGTAGGCTCAGGACCAGGGACACCGGCTCCGACCAAGGCTGCGGACTAAAACAGTGATTTGTGAGCGATGTGGGGGGGAGAACCCTGAGGAGTGCAGCTTCTGTCGGCACTGCGGCCATCATTTGGCAGTCCGTTCAAATCCTCCCCCATCGAGGCACTCCCGTCCGCCCGCACCGGACTTCAGCTTGAGTCCTCGGCCGACGCAACCGCTGGCCGTCCACGAGCAGCAGACGGCATGTCCACGCTGCGGCGCGCTAAACGATGCCCACCTACGCTACTGCACCGTGTGCGGCACGACGTTGCCGCGCAAGGAAACGCCGACCAAACCGGAGGGCGGCGAAGTCGCTCCCGCTCCTTCGGCAGCCTACCGAGCGGCTTCGCGTTCGTCGGGGCCACCGAGACCGGTCGCCCCTGCCCCCATGCGTCCCTCACCGGTGCCAGCGGGCGCGCCTCCGCCAATGCCGCAAAATCCGGCCCCAGCGCAGGCCTATGAATACCAGCAGGGTTATTCGAACCAGCAGGCATACTCGAACCAACAGCCGTACGCGCCTGCCTATGCCGGCGGAGCCGCGCAGGTATCGACCTGTTGGCGCTGCCAAGCCAGCGTTCCACCGAGCGCCGCCTTCTGCCAAGCGTGTGGGGCTGACCAAAGGAACGCAGCGGCTCCTGCAGCGCACACAGGCCCACCACCGCCAGCCCGCCTGATCGTTATCTCCCAAGACGGAACTCCCGGTCGCGAGTACCCGATCGAGGCCGGGCAGATCGACGTGGGCCGAACCGAAGGCGGAGTGTTGTTACCGAACGACACTTACGTATGTCCCAGGCATGCAAGAATCCAATGGAAAGGCGGGCGTTTTTGGGCATCTGACCTAGGCTCTGTTAACGGTATCTACGCGCGGCTCAGATCTCCTGAGCCATTGCACCATGGCTCTTTGGTCCTGATCGGACTCGAGGTGTTAAGGTTCGAACTAGTGAGACCAGCAGAACAGGCGCAGTCCCCAGCGATAGATCGAGGGACTCATGTGTTCGGTTCGCCCGCGACTCCGCGCTATGCGCGGCTCGTGCAACGCACGGTAGAGGGGGTCTCGCGCAACGTATTCTATCTATCGAAGTCCCGAACCACCCTTGGGCGCGAGACAGGGGACATCGTGTTTACTGAAGATCCCTTCATGAGCCGACAACACGCGGCGATCAGTCGCGAGCAAGAAGGTTTCATGTTGTCGGATTTGGGTTCGTCAAATGGAACTTTCCTCGCTATCAGAGATGAGCGACCATTGTCGGACGGAGATCACGTCAGAATCGGCCAGCACCTATTCCGCCTGAAAGTGGATGACCCGGCGTAGAGCGACGACCCCGAATTTACAAATGAACCAACCCCCGAATCCACGACCCGGTCAGATCCACCTGAAGCTATTTGGGCGGACGGATGTGGGGCAAATCCGCGAGCACAATGAAGACAACTTCTTGATCGCGGATTTGACGACCAAGTCGAGAAGCCTGCGAGAAGAAGACCGCCATCGGACCGTAGGACCGTGCGGGAATCTGTTCGGAGTTTGTGACGGCATGGGAGGCGCCGCTGCCGGTGAAGTCGCGAGCCAGATGGCTGTCGACTTGATCTACGAAAAGCTGGCCAGTGCCCATGTGCCCGCCGATCGCGATGAGCTGGCGCGCAATCTCGTTCGCTCAATCGAAGACGCGGGCCTGCGCATCTACAATGAAGCTCGCGCCGACCGCACGCGCCGCGGGATGGGCACCACGTCAACGGTGGCCGTGCTGGTCGATGACCGCCTGTTTTTGGCGCAAGTGGGCGACAGTCGCGGCTATCTGCTGCGGGGCGATCAATTCGTCCAGCTCACCCGCGATCAGTCCCTCGTGAATCAGCTGATTGAGGCAGGCCAGCTAACGGAAGAGGAAGCCGAAACCTTCGAGCACAACAACATCATTCTTCAGGCGTTGGGCACCTCGGAAACAGTGCAGGTCGATCTCACCTATGCGGATCTGCGCGAAGGCGACACCCTGTTGCTCTGCTCTGACGGCTTGTCCGGCATGATCCGCGACGGTGAGATCAAAGACGTTCTGATGCGGGTCCCTGAGCCACTGGACGCCTGCAAGGAACTCACTGAACGCGCCAATGCGGCTGGCGGACACGACAACATCACAGTGCTCGTCGTCAAGTTCCACGGTCCCGGACTGCAACCGCCGTCGCCCACCGATGAAGTACTGACGTACCGCAAATACTCGCTGCCCAACGGAGAGGCCCTTTCCGCGACCAGCCGTTTAGGGCCGGCCTCGAGTAGCAATCCACTAAACCCGCAACCCCCCGCACCCCAGCCCCAGGGGCACGCGCAAGCAGCGCATCCGATC
>JBNLEN010000008.1:0-77639 GCA_050304975.1 Polyangiaceae bacterium | reverse complement strand
TCATCACCAAGCGTGCGGTGCTTTCGACTCCGGAAAGATGTCGCTTGCTATCCATGAAGATCTGGAGCGTGTGCTCCAGCGGCAAAGTGAAGGCGCTGTGTCCTTGTATGGGCCGACACTGGAAGAAGTAGTGGTTCGTTACGCCTTTACGAAATAACTCGCGTTGCAGCACGTGCAAGGCGTTGGCGTTGTCGTTCACGCCTCGGATGATCGGCGTCTGATTACTCAGGGAAATGAATTCCCCGCGCTGTCGCAAGCTTGCCACCGCACGCTCGACCGGGCCGAGCCAGGCGTGAGCGCCGCGCGCGTCCTGCGAATACTCTCCGTTCCGATCGCGGAACAGGAACTCATCGGGATGGGTGAAGTGGCAAACGAAGATCAGGCGTACGCCGGGATAACTGTTGTGGAAAGAATCCAACAATTGGAAGAAGTGGTGCTCGAAGCGCTGGGGAAAGAACGCGAGCTCTTTGGTTCCGATGCGGATGTTTCGTACGCCCGCTTCTGCTAGGGCACTCAGCCAGCGCGCCAGTTTCTTGTTGCCTAGGACCATCGGATCACCGCCGCTGAGCAGTACCTCCTTGAGCGGAGGGCGCCCGGTTTGCGGGTGGTAACCTCCAGCGGCGTCACAGGCTGCATTGTGGCGCTGAACATACTGAGCCACTTGATTCGGCTTGGCCAAAGACTTGCCGGAGATGCCGCTGAACAGGTCTGAGCGATAGCAATAGCGACAGTGGGCACTGCACGTCAGTGCAACGTAGGCCAAGGCCATGTCGTACTTGTGTAGGAGTCCAGGGACCGGGCTGAACTTCAACTGATTGGAAGGGTCGACTTCACCGTTCAAATCGGAGACCTCATCGCCCCGCGCCGTGACCAGATTGGCGAGGGGCCGACTGGGGGGAGCGTCTGCTCCGCCGTCGACCAATTGGTTGTAGTGGTCGGAGATCTTCACCTTCATCCGTTTTTCGACGTTGAGCTGGATTAATTGGGCGGCCTGACTCGGCGAATACAGTGCCGGTTTCGGCACGCTCTCCTTGGCTTTGGCGTAGTCAGCTAGGCTGCTACCGCCGCCTCGGCGATAGGAGCAGTCCAGATCTGCCGCGCGCTGTAGGAAGCGGGCGGCGCGGGTTTCGGATTCGTGGTGATTCTTCGTCATGCGCTTCTTCGGTGATCAACTCCAGTGGGTGGCGTTTCTTGTTGAGCGGGCGATGCGCCGCTCGCGCCCTATCCAATGAGGCCAAGCGGCTTGGTTCGCCCAAGGCTCCCGGGTAAAAGCGTGCCGTTTGCGTCGCTACAGCCGGGACTTCAGTCACCGCCACGACACGGCTCGCCGAACTTGCTGATAACACAGACAAGGAGAAAAACCGGGAGCTGAGCTTTAAAGTGTAGCCCCGTCAGAACCCTCTGACCGCTCGGATCTCCCGTCCGGCGCTTCTGTAGGGCGAAGAAACTGGTTCCGGACGCGAAAAAGATCGAATTTCATGCGCTTGCACGAAAGAGTTTCAGGTTGTGCGCGCGCAGATTTGCCGGCTAGGCAGCCGAACTCGTTTACGGTTTGGCTTGCGCGATGTGACGCGTCACCAAATCCAGCAATTTCGTGACCGTATAGGGTTTCTCGAGAAAATCCTCAAACATCGTAGACTCCAGCGAAGCGACATCTTCGCTGTATCCGCTGCTCAATACGATGGGCACGCGGGAACCGCTGTCGCGGATCCAGTCGAGCGCTTCAACGCCGCCCATCTTGGGCATTGTCAGGTCCATGATGATCAGATTGAGTTCGTCTGCGCGGGACTCGACCAGGCGCACAGCTTCGCGTCCGTTCTCGGCCGTCAGCACGTGATATCCAGCATCGGTCAGTGCCCGCGTGGCGATCAAGCGCACGCTGTGGTCATCGTCCACGACCAACACGGTGCCTTTGGATGGTGCCGGAGGGCTGACGTTCTTCGGCCTGCTCACAGGGAACAGTACTTCCATCTGCGTTCCCTCACCAGGAACACTGTGGATGCGCACAGCTCCCTGGTGTCCACGCATGATGCCCAGCACGCTCGCTAGGCCGAGCCCCCTGCCTGCTGCTTTGGTGCTGAAGAATGGGTCGAACATCTTGGCTCGCGTCTTGGCGTCCATACCGCTGCCTGTGTCTGCGACCAGCAGCGAAACGTAGTTGCCAGGAATTGGTTCCGTTCCGACGAAGCCCTCCGTTTCTCCAGCGGCGATGTCTAGCTGGCGAACTGTGACGTCTACTTGGCCGGGAGCATCACCAATGGCTTCGGCCGCGTTGGTGATGAGGTTCATGATCACCTGGCGCACTTGGGTGGCATCTGCCTGGATGGGCGCAATGTGATCTTGAAAGTGGTAGTGAAGCTCTGCCGTTTTGGCGATGCTGGCTTTGAGCAAGTTGGCGATTTCACGAATCGCGCTTGGTAGCTCCAACGACTCGATCGCGAGCTTGCGCCTGCCCGAGTACGCCAGCATTTGCTTAGTGAGTTCAGCGGCACGTTGGGCCCCCAGCTCGACTTCTTCCAATAGCGCGCAGACTTCTGGGTGGTCTCGAAGCTTGCTTTTGGCGAAGGACGCGTTGCCCAAGATCGTGGCCAGCAGGTTGTTGAAGTCGTGAGCGATGCCGCCAGCCAGGATCCCCAAGCTCTCCAATTTTTGGGCGTCTCGAAGTTTGAACTCCAGACGCTGCCGCTGGTCTTCTTCCAGCTTGCGCTCGGTGATGTCCAAAAACGTGACCACTGCGCCGGAGGTGCTCCCATCCGAGGCTTTGACGGGTACGGCCCGATACACCGCCCAGCTGGTAGTGCCATCTGGCCGTCGCGTGCCCAGCGTCAGGCCTGGCTGGGCTTCACCTGTGAGCAAAGCTTTGGTGACCGGGAAGTCTTCCACGGAAGCCGGAGAGCCGTCTTCGAACACCGTCAATGTGTCGAAATCGGCGGTGTAGCGGTTGCTGAGTTCTTCGTGGCTGAGACCCAAGATACGTTGCGCTTCCGCGTTCGCGCGAAGGATCGAACCGTCTTTGTGCACGTGCACCACTCCGCCCGGCAGCGCCTCAATCAATCGTTCGTTCAGCTCTTGGGCAGCGCTCAGCGCGGCTTCGGCTTTGCGCCGCTCCGCGATGTCGTCCCGCAATAGTTGGTTCGCTTGCTCGAGCGCGCGATTGCGTTCCGTGACTCGTTGCTCGAGCTGGCGGTTGTGCCGTAGCAGTTGCTCGTCCGAGCGTGGGCTGAAGAAACCGGGAATGGCGTGGCCCTGAACGCGGCTCGCCAGATGTGGATGTTCTCGTTTGTAGCGCTCGATGTGCGCTTCAACGCGGTGCGGGGGCGCCATGATGAAGCGACACGCTTCGTCCCCCTTGGCGCGGCACAAGATCTCGACCGCGACCAGCTTTACGCCGAAGCTTTGCTCACCCCAGCCCGAGGAATAGCCCGCATTCATGATGCAGACGGAAGTGTCCGTGCGTTTGCCCGCTTCGAGCCAGGCGTCGCATTCGAACGAATAGGGATGATCAAATAGCACGTAGCAGTGTTCATCCGGCGTGGGCGAACTGCTTTCAGCGATGTCCACGAAGGCCCAACCAGCGTACGCAAAGTGCACGGGGCCGGCCGAAAGCTTGGCGATAGGCTCCGTGACCTGCATGCGCTCGGAAAAGGCGCGCGCGTCCGCCATGCCCATGGCATGGGCGATGTCGAACAACAAGCGGCGAGCGACATCGAGCGCTTCGGGTCGCTCGTCATTCGTGTACAACCGCTCGACCATTTCGAAGAACTCGACCGATACGGCTCCCGCTCGGACCAGCACATAGCGCTGCCCAGCTACCTCGATCCGCGCTTGTTTGGGGTCAGACTTGAGACTGCTGAAATATCGCGAGACGTAGTCCTGAGCCTGCTCGAACAGAGGCGCGAACTTGGCCGGTACTCGCACGGTTTCGAGCATGGGGCCATCATAGTGGCCAAGCGCGGGCTCGCGAGAGAAAAACGGCGGGAGAAAACGGAGATTGAGGTGGGCTTACCATTGCTTATCGACCTGTGGCGTCTTACGGGGAAGAGCATGTTGCTGCGTTGGCTGCTCTGGCTTGTGTTTCTTCCTATTGCGTTGCCGCTGCATGCCCTGCGCGCGGCATTCGGGCGCCGCTCGCGTCCAACCGTACTGGAGCTGCAACTCCAGGGGCCGGTGGTGGATCTCTCGCCAACGGGCGGTTTAGTGATGTCGGAACCGGTGACTGCCTTGCTGCCCCTGCTTTCGGCGCTGAAGCTCGCCGAGACGGATGGCGGAATCCGCACTCTGCTTGTTCACATTCGGGAATTCCAGCCTGGCCTGGCCCGCGCCGAAGAGCTGCGGGCGGCACTCGCTCGTGTAGCCGCCGCAGGAAAACGCGTGGTCGTGCTCGCGGAAGAGCTGTCCTTGCGCTCGTATTGGGTAGCGCTTGGGGCGAGTGAGATTGTACTTGCGCCAACCGGAAGCCTGAACCTCAGTGGCGTAGCGAGTGAATTCACGCTGCTGCGCGGGCTGCTCGACAAGGCTGGGATTGAGGCGCAGCTCCAGGCTCGAGGCGAGTACAAGAGCGCCCGCGAAGTTTTTACCGAACGCGAGCTGAGCGAAGCCAACCGTGAGATGCTCACCGCATTGGTGGGCGACTTGAGCCAACAGTTGCTCGCGCGCGTCGCGCAAGCGCGAGGGCTTTCCTCTGAGGAGGCCAATCATGCCGTTGAGGCTGGGCCTTTCCGGGCAAGCCAAGCCTTGCAACAAAGGCTAGTTGACAAGCTGGCGTACCCCGACGAAATCGTGCAGCCCCTAAAGGACGCCAAGCACGAACGCTTCATTCGCGCCCACAGATATCTCAAGCGGCGTCAGCGCCGTTGGTACCCTACTCGGCCAGTGAAGATCGGATTGCTGCGGGTCACGGGGAGCATCAAGACCGGTTCCGATTCTCCGGGCAGTCATGGACCGCGCGCTACCGGAGCCAGGAGCTTTGTCAAAGCGGTAGAGCGAGCGGCAGAGGCGAAGGACGTGAAGGCCATCGTGCTGCGGGTAGATTCGCCTGGTGGCAGTGCCCTCGCTAGTGATCTGATGTGGCATGCGTTGTCGCGTGCCCGGGAAAAGAAACCCGTGTTTGTGTCGATGGCAGATGTCGCGGCTTCTGGGGGGTACTACGTCAGCGGGCTTTCGGGCGTGAAGATTTGGGCTAGCCCAAGCACCATCACGGGGTCCATTGGCGTGGTGGCCGGCAAGTTTGCGATTTCAGGTCTGCTGCACAAACTTGGGATCAAGAGCGAGTCGATAGTTTCGCATCCCCACGCCGCATTCTTTTCCGCAGCGCACCCCTGGGGGGAGGCTGAGCTGAAACGGCTCTCGGAAGAAGTGGATGCGTTCTACGAAGATTTTGTCGGGAAAATGGCGCGCGGGCGGGGACAGACGTTCGAGCAGCTGGATCAGGTGGCGCGCGGGCGCGTCTGGACAGGCTCTCAAGCGCGCGAGCGCGGGTTGGTTGACGAGGAGGGCGGCTTTAGAGAAGTCTTGAACAGTGTCCGACAGCAGCTGAGGTTGAAGGAAGACTCACCGCTGGCGCTCGTGGACTTCAACCGGCAGACACTGCTCCAGACGCTCAAAGCGCGCATCAGGCCTTCTGCAAAAGCGTCGCTGGCTGCCGGACTCCCCGCGCCAGTGCGCAGCGCGATCGAACGCGCCGAAGACCTGGGACAAGCACGCACGTTTTACATGCTCCCCTACGAGTTGGATTTGCGCTAGCTAACCCACTAGATGTCGAACTTGATGCCCTGCGCGAGCGGCAGCGAGGCGCCGAAGTTGACGGTGTTGGTGGCTCGCCGCATGTAGGCTTTCCACGCGTCCGAGCCGGACTCTCGCCCGCCGCCGGTTTCTTTTTCGCCGCCGAACGCTCCACCAATCTCGGCGCCGCTGGTGCCAATGTTGACATTCACGATGCCGCAGTCCGAACCGGCGGCAGAGCAGAACAGCTCCGCCTCGCGGATGTCGTTGGTGAAGATCGCGGAGCTCAATCCTTGGGGTACCGCGTTGTGCTGCTGGATGGCCGTCTCGAGTTCTGCATAGCGCATGGCATAAGCGATTGGTGCAAAGGTCTCTGTTTGCACGATCGGAGCGTCATGCTGGATCTCGACCAGGGCCGGACGCACGTAGTATCCTCCCGCAGGCACGCCCTCTGTCACACGCTCGCCTCCGTGCACGGTACCGCCTTGGGCTTTCGCTTCGCTGAGAGCACGCTGCATTTGCTCGAACGCCGTCTCGTCGATCAGCGGACCCACGAGCGTCGACTCAGCGCGAGGATCACCGATGCTGAGGCTGCCGTAGGCAGCGCGAATTCTGCCGAGCAATTGGTCGTACACTTGCTCGTGCAAAAATAGCCGGCGAAGGGAGGTGCAGCGCTGCCCGCTGGTTCCCACAGATGCAAACACAATGGCTCGCAGCGCCAACTCTAGATCCGCGCTGGGAGCGACAATCACGGCGTTGTTGCCGCCAAGTTCCAATAGCGAGCGGCCCAGTCGCGCCGCGACGGTTTGGCCGACCTTGCGCCCCATCGGGATGGATCCAGTGGCGGAGATCAACGGCAGCTCAGGGCTGCTGGCCAATGCATGGCCGACGTCAGCCCCGCCGATCACGACGCTGCTGGGAACAGGGAAATCATCACCCATCGTTTCGGCTGCCCGCTGGGCCAAGCGATGACACGCTAATGCGCAAAGCGGAGCTTTCTCCGAAGGCTTCCAGACGACAGGGTCGCCACAAACCCAGGCGATAGCGGCGTTCCACGCCCACACAGCGACGGGGAAGTTGAACGCGGAGATGACCCCAATCGGGCCCAACGGTAGCCACTGCTCGGTCAAGCGGTGCTGTGGACGTTCACTGGCGATGCTCTTGCCGTACAACTGCCGACTGAGTCCAACGGCGAAGTCACAGATGTCGATCATCTCTTGGACTTCACCCAAGCCTTCTTGGAGGATCTTGCCGGCTTCGAGCGTGACCAGGAGTCCCAGGGCTTGCTTGTGTTCGCGCAGCGCTTGCCCGAAGCGGCGTACAAATTCCCCTCGGCGCGGGGCTGGCAAAAGCTTAAAGTGCTCAAACGACTGGCTCGCGTGGTGCGCCGCTTCGGCGACCTGCTCAGCGGACGCTTGCTTCATGCGGACCAACTCATGACCGTCAATCGGACTAGTCTTGAGCAGAGCACTACCAGTGCCCTCCGCAGCGTTTGGACCAATATGGACGGCGTACTGGTTGCCCTCCAGGCCTAATGCGGCTCGCGCTTCGTGCCAGTTCATGTCCTACTCTCCTACCTGTGAGTCGCGACTCATGCGCTGCCGAAGCTCCTCTTCACTGATGCTGTAGCGCGACGAAATCTGGGAACGATAGTATTGCCCGAAGCGATTGTTTAGGAATACCTCCAAATCGACCGTCTCTTGCGCCAAGAACCCGGTGCCGGTCAGTTTGGTATCTCTCACCAGGTCGATGATGGCGCACACGCCTGCCGCGGTGGTGATTTGAATGGCGCTCCAATGCACGCCGTTAATCTTCTGATGGTAGATCTTCCGAGCGTCCGTCAGCTGGAGGTACTGTCCGTTCTTGAAGCCACTGACCGTGCAAAAAATGACCACAACATCCTGAAATGTCACCGGTACCGAGCGCTCGAGAATTTGCTTGAGCTCGTCGCGGTGTTGGCTGAGCTGCAGCTCATTGACCAAAAAAGCGGCCAGGTCGCGATGCCCCTGGTAGCGGATGGTCTTGTAGTTCAATTCGTTGACTTTGCCGGCCAGGGTCTCACACAACGAACCGAGGCCCCCCGAAGTGTTGAACGCTTCGTAGCGGACACCGTCCAAGGAGAAGTGCTCCAGGCCCTCGAGGGGCAACACCATGCGCAGCTCCCTGTTGTGAATTGCTTCGCAAGGATTGCAGTATTCGTTGATCAGGCCGTCCGTTGACCAGGTGAGGTTGTACTTGAGTGCGTTGGATGGAAACTGTGGGAGCGCGCCGACACGCATGAACACCTTGTCCAATTCATCCATCGACTTGGCGACGTGGTTGGCCGCGATCGAGATGAAGCCAGGCGCCAGTCCACATTGAGGAATGAAGAGCTGCCCATGCTTGGCTCCTTTCGCGGACTCCCTGACGGCGCGGGTGGTTTCGACGTCCTCCGTCAGGTCAAAGTAGTGGAGCCCATGCTGCGCGGCGACTTCGGCCACGCGCGGGTTGAAGTGATAGCTCAACGCGGATACGACGCCATCCATTCCTTGCATCGCTTTTTGCAGCTCTGGTTCGGAAGATGCGTCAATCTGGAGCACTTCGATTGGGTCTTCCGGGCGGGTCATACTTCGCAAGCGCTTCAGTGACGCAGGATCTGCGTCGGCAATGCGCACCGAGTAGTCCCCGGAGTCAACGAGGAACTTAGCGATCATCCTGCCGATCTTGCCACTGCCCAGTATCAGCACGTTGTTCAATTGACTGCCGCTCATCGCCACCTCCGATTTGTCGAGCGTGTATCCGTAGGCTACATTCATACGGTTATCGTGTCGAACTCACTCCAGGAATTTGACTTCCAGCCCCAGCCCGAAGCCGCCGCTTGGGTCGCTGAGCGGCTGGATGATTTTCTCGGCCGCTGCGCCCCAGCGAAAGCATTGGCGCAGCGCATGCTTCAGGATACGGGCACGCGGTTCCAAGATTGGGTGGAGCGGATCGTGCTCCCCTGCAACGAACTGTCTCGCGAGCGCACGTTAACCCAACTAAATGGCCTGGGTTTCGCTCCCTACGTTTCGGACAACGGGGCGGATACCAGCGCCCCACAACTGTTGGCGCACGCGGGGGGGATGTTCCCAGTGATCGAGCTGGGGACCTGTTTCGCGGTTAGCCTGCGCGTCGACAGCGTCGGGGACTTCTGTGAGAAGAACGACACGGTTGCGGGTATCGAAGGGGACGAGTACGCGCCGACCCGGCGTGTTTTGGTTTGTGCCTGTGGCGAAGTGGACGCGCGCATGCAGCTCTGGGCCACTGAGCGCCACCACGGGCGTTTTGTTACCGACTTCAAACAACCCGCGCCGGACGCCGTGCGGCACGTGCTCGAGGCGCTGTCGAATCGCAAGCGAGACCACGCGGACCCCGAACAGGGTTTCGCGCGTGCGCGCCAGTTGATCGAAGAAGGTCATCGACTAGTTGGTGAAGACTACACCAGCGACTTGTTCTTCCTTGCCGAACGACGATATTGGGAAAGCAGAAATGAAGCCGCGAGAGTGCAGAAGGCGCGCCAGGATGCGTTGGGACTTGGTTGGGGCAACCAAGATCACCACACCTATCGCTCGAGTCGCGAATACTTCAAGTCGCTGATCAGTTGTTTGGAACTCTTGGGTTTGCGTTGCCGTGAGCGGTTCTATGCGGGCAAGGAAGCAGGCTGGGGCGCTCAGGTGCTCGAGCATCCACGCAGCGGCGTCATGGTTTTTGCCGACGTGGACCTCGAAGCGGACGAAGTCATGGGCGACTTTGCCCACGATGGCTTGGCGGCGCATGACCAGCTTGGAACTGTGGGGTTGTGGTGCAAGCTTCACGGCGAAGCGTTCCTGGAAGCGGGGATCCATCACCTGGAGGCACAATTTGATTTTGCTGCAGCTTGCGCCCAGCTGGAGAACGTAGTGGGAGTGATGCCGCCGTTCACCGACTTCAGCTACTTGAAGCAGTGCTTCACCCACGGGCAGGTGTGGCCTGTCCCCGCGCTGCGCCTACAGAAAGCTTTGGATAGTGGCTGGATCACTCCGCAGCAGGCGGCGACCTTCCAGCTGGACGGTGCATTAGGCTCCCACTTGGAAATTCTGGAGCGCAACTCAGGCTACAAGGGGTTTAACCAGACGGGCATCAGTGAAATCATTGCCCGAACTGACCCTCGCGCTGCCGCGGCTGGGTAGGCCGCCGCGTCAAGATCACCAGGGGCGGCCACCCTCTGAATGAATGGCCGGCGCTTATTTTCACTCTCAGGACTATCTGAGTGACAAGCTTTCGACGAGTGACAAATAGGCTTGTCAACGACCACTCACATTTGCAAGATGGGACGCAGTTGGGACCGTGGGGGTAACCCAGCTACGGGGTGCCTCTCCAGTTGCGGCTGGCGGCACTCAGCCCTTCTGGCAGCATTAGCTTTTGTTTCGATTTCGCGACGATAGGGATATTCGGGACTCTTAATCTGGACGTATCAGTGGCTCCAGTCCCAGGCGCAGAGCTTGCGCAAGGGGGGGCCGACGCTCCAGACGCGGGCGTCGATTGCTGGTGCACCGATTTGTGTGCCGTTTTTGCGCGGTGGCGGGAATGGTTTGTAGTCGCATCATGTTTCAAACGGAAACTGCCACCACGCCGGGGATTCTGGGTCAGTTCTGATGGGTTTGCGAGTTGTTGACGTTAGCGGGGAGCACGAAATCCCCGAGCCACTGGATGTTCCAGATCCATTGGGTGGTGAGGCTGACGCCGGCTTGGAATCAGTTTTTGACTCCTCCAGCCAGGAAGCGACCCTCGTGGTTTTGTCTTGCAGCGGTCGCTGGCAGTCTTGGGTCACCGCGGAACTCCTCGGGAAGCGCACCGTGTTTCTGGCAGTGGAGCAAACAGGGGAAACCGCGGTGGGGTTGAGCGGCAGAATCGTCCGGCTGGTCACGAGCACGACGGCTCGGGTGAGCAATCTCATCTGGCTGAGAGAGGGGTCGGCCCTCAATGCCTCCTGGATCCTGGATCTGGCGGACGCGCTGGGCGACCAGCTGTCTGAGGACTACCGTATTCGCGTTGTTGGGAGCCAAAACAGCTCTATCGAGTCGCTCAAACCCCGAGCCGGGGTGCGTTCGGCGGTAGATGTTTCACCGCCGACCTCGCTGCCGGAAATTGCATAGCTAGCGCTTCGTCACGGCGCTTCGACGCTGGTCGCGTGCGGGATTTGGGTTATACGCCTACATGTGCGACCCGGTTTTACTTTTGCCTCCTGCCTCTGCCTGTCGACGCTTGCCGCTTGCTCCGGATCCGATGAGCTGAATTGCCGAGACATAGGCATCGTCACTTGTGACATTCGCTCTGAGGGGTGCCAAGCCCAGCTGTTTGACAACACGCGCTGCCTGCGGGGAGATACCAAGCAAGAGCTGAAGCGCCCCGGGGTCATCACGCTGTCCGAGAGTGAAGCGAGAGATCTGCTCTTGGAGGAGGCTGACGAGTTTGAACTCGATGAGACGAGCATCCGTGCTCACACGGCGCTCGCGTTGGTTGGTTTGGTTGAGCCAGCGGAGCTGACCGCCGATACCCAGGTCGAGGTCACACTCGAAGGATTGTTGGGATTCTACTCATCGATCACCAATCAGATTGTCGTCTTGGAACTTGAACAGCAGCCGCTAGATGATCTGCGCGCCAACACGACGCTTGCCCATGAGTTCGTACACGCGCTTCAGCACGCTGACTTCGACATTGAGAAGTATCGTAACGTGGTGGAAGAAGGCTACGACCAGCAGCTCGCCGCAACGACGCTACTAGAAGGTGAAGCAACACTCTATGAACGCTTCATCGAAGCCAAGCTGTCAGACATCTCTCAGGACAACGTGGACTGGGAGTCATTCTACGATGAGCTGACGGACGCCGCAGACGACTTCACCGCAGAGATGCCTGAGCCTCATTCGACGGCTTTTGCCGTTTTCCCGTACACCTACGGAGGGCACAGCAGCTATGACATTTGGGATGATCGCGGGCGGCGTGGGTTTGCGGAGCTGCGCAAGCAAACCGCGCCGAGTACGCTGCAAGATCTCGCCCGGCGGCACCGCCGCAGTGCGATCGACGCAGACACCCGGGAGGTTGAGCCGGTGTCCACTCCCGACGGCTTCGAGTACGTAGGCCACGACCGCATGGGGCCGTGGGTGCTGCACGGCTTTCTCAGCTTTGTGATGGGAGAGGCGCAGAAGCCAAAGCTAGCCCTGGGCTGGCGCGGGGACGCGTTCACCGTATTCGTTTCGGACGAGGACACCGGCGCGATTTGGAAAGTCGTGTGGGATTCGTCCGAGCAAGCGAGCCAATTCGCCGAGCTGATCGATGCTGAAAGGTCGCCGACTGGAGGTTTTTGGACCGCGCGGGCCAAAGGTACCAGTGCGTCAATCTATGCGGCGACCAGTGCCGAAGCTCTGCAAGCTCTGCTGGGTGAACAGGCCGATTCCAGTCAAGACTTGCCGACCGCCGATGATTCGAGCGCGCCAGTTGGAGAAAATGCACTGCGGCAGCTGCTGGCACGCTACCAGCACTCCTGCTTCCGCGACTGACCCGCGGCAGGGTAGCTCTGCTTCATGGGTGGGGAACCGGGCACACTGGAACTAGCGGTGCAAAGGTGTCGTGGGAAAGGAACGCGCTCACAGACCGCGTAGGATCGGTTCCCTCGCGTGATCGGTGTAAATGTTCAGGTTCGGCATCTTACAAGACGCAGCGCTAGGCAAACTTGGCACCGCGAGTGTTTGAGAAGGCCGAATTCTTACCCTGGATTAGAAAGTCGGCCTCGTTTTCCGCGCTTCCATGCATTGTCTACTATGCATTCAGAAGTCGACAGCAGTCGCAGGTCCCTCGTTGCGTTCTGGCTCGCGTGCGCCTCCGCAGGCGCTGCCCCTGCTTGTTCGAGCTCCGAATCTCGCATCTCCGATCAGGATTCGCTTTCGAATGGGCAATCCATGGCAGATCAACCAGCGATACCTGGTCCTTCAGACACCCCGCCGGGTGATGAAGCCGCGCCGTCTGACAGCCCCGCGTCGGGTGACGGAGACACGCAGCCCCTCGCGCCCAGCGCCGGGGATCCGGCTAACCCTGACGAGCCGGATCCCACCGAGTTATCGGGTCCGACGCTGATCGGGGATGTGAGCTTCACGCAGCCCAGTGGAACGTTCTTGGGTGAGCTGAGTGTCGCGATGAGCACGGGTGTCGCTGGCGCCGAAATTCGTTACACGACGGACGGTGAGCTGCCGACGGTGAATTCAACCGCGTACGACGGAAGTCCCCTGGCGCTCACCTCGACGACTCAGTTGCGGGCTCAGGCTTTCGTTGAAGGCGCTCCAGCCGGTCTACCCAGTACCGCAATCTACATCCTTCGCGATTTCGACTTTAGCTCGGACATTCCCATCGTGATCATGGAGGGGTACGCAGGCGGCAAACCGGACAAATCCGCATTCATTGATTTGGCGTTCATGGTGTTCGAGCCCGAAGGCGGCGCTGCCTCCCTAGGCAATGTGCCCGTGTTGTCCACCCGAGCCGGCTATCGCCTGCGCGGTCAGTCGTCCGCCAATTTCGACAAGGCACCGTACCGTGTAGAGCTCTGGGACAACAACGATGAGGACGCGGACCACCCGATGCTCGGGATGCCTCGCGAAGCCGACTGGGCGATGGTGGGGCCGTATCGGGACAAGTCGCTAATTCGCAATGCGTTCGTTTATTCGCTAGCTGCCGAAATGAGCCTGAGCGTTATGCAGCTACGCTTCGCCGAAGTGTTCATCAATCAGGACGGGGGGCCACTGCAAGAAAGCGACTACCAGGGCGTCTACGCAGTCACGCAAACCATCAAGAATCAAAAGACCCGCCTCGACTTGCGGCAGCTGCGTGAGGATGTGACCACTCTGCCGGACATCAGCGGAGGCTACATCTTCAAGTTTGATCAAGCCGCAGTGGATGACGATGAAGTGACACTCACTTGCACGGGGGCGGAGCCGATGCGTGGCGGCTTCGGCAACCAGGGCGACCAAGGGGGGACGTGTTGGGCGGATTTGGTTGTGGTGGACCCTGAGCCCATCAATCAGCAGCAGTTGGACTACATCACGGGTTACGTTCAGGAGTTTCACGACGCGTTGCACGCACAGCCGCTCGGCGACTACATGCAGTACATCGATGCGCTGACGTTCGTCGATCACTTCATCATCAACGAGATCACACGGGACGTCGACGCGTACATCCGCAGCCACTACTACCACAAGGACCGCGAGGGACTGCTCACCGCGGGTCCTGTTTGGGACTACAACTTCTCGCTTGATTCCCTCGGCACGGACATCGAAGGCTGGCAGTGGGAGGATGGGCGTCGCGGGACGAATGATTGGTTTCAGATCTTGGCCGTCGATCCTGCGTTCTTGGACCAAGTCAAGGTCCGCTGGCGGGAGCTGCGCGAGGGGATCTTGTCCGACGCACAACTGGATACCCGCATCAGTGAGATCGCCGCGCCTCTGGCCAACGCCGCACCGCGCGACATTGAGCGCTGGCCAGTTGGCGAAGGCGGCGGCTTCGACTTCGGCATGGGCGGTGACGACGAAGACGAGCCTGAAACCTGGGAAGGGCAGGTGCAGAAGCTACGCGACTGGGTGCCGCAGCGTATGGCGTGGTTGGACTCGCAGCTGATGCCCTAGGGATTTACGCGGACGCCACTCAGGAAGCGCCGTGCAATGGGTGAGGCTGCTGTTCATCCGCTTACGGAGCAAGCACTCGACGCCCGAGCAGGCTGCCAAGCACCACCAGAGCCAGCACGCTCAGCCCGTGTCCTAGCCATAGGTGCCAACCTTCACTGCCCGGGCAAATCAGCCCCGTCGACAGCGCGCCGGCAAGACCGCCGATGAGGCCGGCGAGAGCTCCAGACAGCGTCGGATTGAACGGATCGGAACGCCTCCAGACGTACAGCACTCCCGCGGACGACACGGCGCCCAACATCAAAGCCATGGCGCCACAGTTCAAGGTCTGCGCGCAGTGGGTGTCGTGGGTAAGAAACTCATTCAGCGGAAGCCAGCCGGTCCGGCACAGGGTGAGGTACACGAAATAGAGCAGCGGAACCCCTAGAGCCAGCCCAACGCGCAGCAGCTTGTTGCCGGCGCGTTGGTTGCCAAAACCCGCAGCCAGCACGCCCAGCATCACGGTGGCCCAACCAGCCGTGCCATAAATGGCGCCGACGGTGATTTCATGCACGCCATCGCCCGCGAAAGCGAAGGCCAAGCTGAGTACCACAGCGAGCGCGAGCGCAGCGCACAGCAGCACCCGCGTCGTGCGGCTCATGCTGGACGTGGGCTCCAAGTTGCCCGCACATTGCTGACGAATATTGCTAGTGACCCGCGCAGAAGGCCCGCTGGCATTCGTGTCCAGCTGCGCTAGCAGATCGTCAAAGCTGTCGTCGGACTGGTTCATGGGTTATCGCCGTGGTCGCCGTATTTTTCCAGAGTATCTCGGAGAGCCTTGTAACCGCGGTGCACCCGCAGCTTCATCGCGGTGGGGGTGGTTCCTAGAACGGTGGCGGCTTCCGCCATACTGAGACCGGTGATCTTGGTCAGTTGGATAGCCTCTCGATAGGCTTCAGGCAGTGCATCAAGGGCTTGCTCCAAGGCATCGGAGATGTCGAGGGGAACTTCGTCTTCCACCTGTTTTGGCTCGGGAAGCGTGCCATCGTGGCTCAGGTCTTCTCGGCGGCTCTTGCCAGCGCGTACCTCATCGTAGAAAGAGCGCCGCGCGATCGCCAACAGCCACGGCAGCAGCGGAGCGCCCTGCAAGTAGCTGGCGCGCGCTCGATGCATCTTGGTGAAGGTGATCTGCAGCAGATCCTCTGCGCGTTCTCGGTGTTTGGTGAGACGTAGCAGGTATCCAAACAGTTTCGGGGATACTCGCCGATACAGTTCATCGAACGCGGGCGCGTCTCCCGCGACGTACCTCGCCATGAGCGTTTCCACGCTGGCTTCGCCCGAAGCGTCTGTGGTGCCGCGACTGCTCAACGCGGTCGGTTTTACGGGTTTGGGCCCCTGAGCGCCAGCCATCTCGTGTGGGTTGTGCGCGGACAACATTTCTAGCGTCGCGGCCAGTTCCATCAATGACGCGCTACGCGTCAGCTTTGGCGCGGGTTTCAGGTGGGCGACGGAACCGCTCGCCCAATGGAAATTCCCGCGCGAGCAGGTATGCAGGCCCTGGCACCGCCTAGAGCAGGGACTTGAGATCGAGCATTTCTTCGACGTCCGGCATCAGCACCAGCTCGACGCGGCGGTTGCTTTGTCGGCCTTCGTCGGTCGAATTGTCAGCCACTGGATCGGTGTCGCCATAGCCTGCGGCATGTAGGCGCCGAGGGTCGAGTCCCCCACCGCCATCCTTGTCATCAACTGGGGAAATCAGGAACACGAGTACCTGACGCCCCCGCATCGCGGATAGGCCCCAGTTGTCACGGAAGCGGGTGCCTGCCCGCAGGGGCTTGTTGTCGGTGTGGCCTGCAACTTGGAAGTAGCGCTTGCTGAGTTGGGAGTCGTTGCGAATGACTTCGGCGACGGCCGTCAGCACGTCTTTGCCTTCCGCTTTCAAATCGTCTCGGCCGCTGGCGAACAGCACGTCGCCGGGAAGCGAAATGACCATGCGGTTGTGGCGGATCTGCACCTTCAGACCCAGGTTGGTGAGCTTTTGCAGCTTCTTGCGCAGGGTTTCGAAGCGACGCTTGATGCGCTCCAGTTGTTCGGCGCGCTTCATGTATTCAGCGAGCGCCAGCTTGGTCTGGTCGAGATCGGCTGCGAGACGCTCTTTCTCACTGCCTTCCTGCTCGAGTTGCTGCGCCAGCTGATCGACATCCACGCCGAGCTTCTGCAATTCCGCCATCAGATCTTGCACGCGTTTTTGGGCTGCTTCCAGTTCCTCGCGAGCCGCGGCGTGTTCACGTTTTTCGTTGGCGTGCTGAGCCTCGAGGTCGGAATACTTGGCTAGTTGCGCCTGCCACTCATCCTCCGAGTATCCGCAGCCGAACAAGCTGCCGCAGCAGAGAACCATAGCGCTGAGAGCGAAACCGAGCTGAAACTTCGTCATGTGCCTCCAGCGGCGGAGGGTGTCATGTCAGAGCCGAAAACTCAATAGCGCAGAAAACTCATTACTTCAGCGGATAGCCGTCGGAATTCGGGGACTTGCCGTCGACTGAAAGCGCGCGGACGCCGGCGACAAGATCTGTCTCGAAGACGTAGCCGATCGCATTCTTCAAGCGACTGACCACGCGCGGAACCAGCGCTGCCGAAGCGCTCTTAGGTGGTCCCATCTGGCCTCGGATGCGGCGGTCAATCCAGTATCTGGCAACCTGGTCCGGATTCATTCGCAATACCGTCTGGTCAAACTGGATCCGCGCTGACGTCTTGGGCGGATGATTGAGCGGGGTGCGGTCGCTTCCGCCGATGTTTCGCATCTCCGAAAGAAACAGCTGTCTCAATTCGCGCAGGCTGATGTCGTGAATGTCCGATTTGGAGGACACGATCACGACCAACTTGCGATTCGATTGGGCCCCGGCCTGGTGGGTGCGCGAGAGCTCGGCAGCCGCGACGGAGCACAAGCCTAGCAGCAACATGCGGCGGTTCGCTTTGAGCAAGTCTTGCACCTCAGAATGCCACGGCCAGTTGGAAGTCGAGCACCTCGAGAGGACTGGCTTGCTCGACGATGTCGATCGCGTCGACGAATTCGGCGCGCACGTATTCCGCCTTGAACGTGACGCGGGGCCAAGGACGGAGATTGAGCCCAGCGTGGTAGGCGGCGATGCGTTTGATCTGCGGGAGCGCCGGGTCATCTCCCAGCAAGTAGTGTTCGTACAGAACGTAGGGCATCAGCCCCCACAGCGGCGTGCGGTAGCCAACCAGCCCATACATTCCGGTGCGTTTGCGGTCAGGTGAGAGCTGACCCGGGGCGATCAATCGACGTCGGCCGTCTTGGTAGATCTGCTCGTTGTGAGCGAATTCGGCGCGCAGCTCGAGCGAATCCCAGTCCAGCTGCAGGTCAGCACCGATGGATTGCTCCTCATAGCTTTCGAGGGTTTCAGTGACCGTTCGCTCGTTGGCCACGTCCAGCTCGGGAAATCCTGCATCCGTGTACGTGCCCCGGTAGTAGGAGCCCCCAACGGTCAGGGTGAAGTCGCCCCGGTAACGCGCTTCCAGCCTGGCGGTGAGCGCCTTGTTGGAGTCCAAGTCGCGTTGGGCGTCAAGCGGACCACGACCATTGGACAGGCCGAAAGAATAGCCGAAGCGAAATGCGTCGAAGAACACGCCGCCTGATGCCAACAGCCCCACTTGTCGCTCGGGAAAAAGCTCCTCGCCAACAATGTACGGCCGTCGGATGGCGACCACCACGGGATGGCCGTGGTCGATGTTCCAGATGCCGTAAGGCGTCAACCATTGACCGACCCGCAGCGACAAGAGTTCATGAATGTTGGCGTCGGCGTGCACGCGCTCAATTTCTATCGAACCATAGCGTAGAGGACGCTGGACGTCGGCGCTGTCAGCGGCGACCGTGCGGATCCGATTGGTGGGGTTTTCCGGATCCTCGTCGCCATTGGGGCTGTAGAGGAAGCGCACTTCGCCCAAGAAACTCCAAACGTCGTCCAGACGCTTGCCTACGTACAGGTTCAAAGAGGATACCTGGAAATGGGGATATGCGCCTAAGCCGCGGGCCACGAACACGCTGTCGGAGTCGTAGAGGGGGACATCAAAGGTGAACGCGGCGAAGCCGTAGATGTCCAACGGATGCTCAGTCACTTCTTCGGCGGCTTCATCCGCCGCCAGGTCTTCCAAGATCGCCTCGACCTCGGAATTCTCGACCTCGGAATTCTCGGCCTCGCCGCTCAGGTCGGTTTCAGCCCCCTCGGCGCGGTCACCGGGTGCTCTGCCTGTTAGTTCGGACTCGTCGTTGCTGGCGGTAGCGGCCTCCGCAGGAGCTGCTTCCTCGGAAACAGGCGGCGCGGGGGAGTCGCTTTCTGGCGGCTCCGAAGGCTCCTCAGTAGCTGTTTCTCGATCAGCTGTTTCTCGATCAGCAGGTGCAGCTTCTTCGACGATGGGTTCCGTAGGCTCAGGTGCAGGCTGAGCGAACGCGGTTGAGGCGCAAAACGCGGGCCAGATCAGCGCCAGAGCCGGGAGCCAGCGACTCATGGGCAGCGACCCTCTGGTACGCACAGCGTGTCCTCGACTCCAAAGGCACTGATATCACAGCACTCAAAGCCATCGGAACAATCTTCCAGCTCTAGGTCGCAGCCCGCCACCACACACGCCCGATTCAACAGTGACTCACAAAAGCTGGCGTCATTGCCCTCACAATCTTCATGGCTGTCGCACTCATCACCCAAGCCAGTCGGGGGGCGCATGCAAAAGGGGCTGGCCTCCCAGGTGGTGCAAGTGAACCCGTCGGGGCAATCGTCGCTGCTCTCGCAGTCAGCGGCCGTGCAGTACCCATCACCGGCTGGGGCTAGGGCGCAAAAGGAGTACTCACCGGCGCAGTCCGAGGACTCAGGCTCGCACTCCATCGATAGGTCGCCTCCCGCAGGTTCACAGTCGCCCTCCTCCGAACGAACGAATCCCGGTTCACAAACGCACTGTCCATCAGCGGGTACTTCGTTGTCGCCGCAGCGCACGCACTCTTCCCCGTCCAGCGCGTATCCGGAGTCACATTCGCAGACGTTGAGCACGTCATTGAAGCTTTGGTGAGCGCCGCAGCGGTCGTCGGCGTCGAACGCGCAAGCCGCCGCCAGTGCGATCGCCAGGTGGGGCAAAACCAAACGGGGAAAATTGCGGAGCTTGGCCGCAGCCGACGTCACGGTCAGGCGACGGCCACTGATGCGTCCCCGGTGCATGCATGCCACAACGGCTGCCCGTCGCCTCTGAATAAGAGACTCTTAAATAAGAGATGTGAGTGCGGGGGCTAGAGCCAGCCCCCGCTCGAGGGAGATCTAGTCGTCGAGCAAGAAACCGCGCTGCTTCAGCAACGCGACCACTGCTCGGCCTTGGGACTCCAAATCTCCCCGGCTCACTGCTTTGCCCGCCAACGTGAGCGGCTGGCCGTCGACGCTGAGCTCGTCACCGACCTCGAGCGCTAGTACCCGCTCAGGCATTGCCCGCTTGAGACTCTCCAGCTCCGCGTCCGTCAGTTTCGCGGAAACCAAGGCCACGGCTCCCACCTGCGTCAAGCGCAGTACCGATTGTTTCAGCACTGCCGCACTGGGCTCTCCAAACGCTGAAGAGATCTCGTCACTCGGATCGAGCACGGTGCCGACTCGGTTGTTGTCATACAACGCGCGCTCGATGGCGTAGGCCGTTTCGTCGGGCTTGTGGCCCGTCACGACCAAACATGCGCCGACCTGTCCGAGACGGTCGCTGCGCTCTTTGTTGCTGACTTGACCTGCCACGGGAGGCCGGTCACTCAAGGAGCCAGGAGAGACCGAATGGCTGGATGCCGCGCCCACAATCATGCCGGCAGCGACCGTATTGTTGCTGATGGAATCGATCAGAATGAAGGCGCCGGTCGTGCGGTTCTCTTGGTATGGATCGAACTGGATCGGGCGATGACACACCAGGTGGAGCTGACCGATGTCGTTCAGCTCCAACGTGGGCGCTTGATGCCGATCCAAAGTTTCCAGATCGACGACCGAGTCGACGGATTCGACGTTGACCCGGACCATCTGCGTCGTGCACTTGAGCAGATAGGACTTGTTTCGGTCGAGCGGCTTTTCGCTCATCCAAACCACGTCGGCTTGGAAACGCCGGCTGCTGTGCGGGAGGTTGTCTGGCCGCACCAGCATGTCGCCGCGACTGATGTCAATTTCGTCTTCCAGCCGAATGGTGACGGCCTGCGAAGCGAAAGCGCTCTTGAGCTCTCCCTCAAAGGTGTCGATCGCGGCCACCTTGGATTGCTTGCGCGATGGCAGCGCCATCACGATATCGCCTTTCTTGACGGCGCCTGAGGCGACCTCGCCGGCAAAACCGCGGTAGTCCAAGTTGGGACGCAAGACGTATTGCACTGGGAAGCGGAAGTCTCGGTAGTTGCGGTCGCGCGCAATCGGTACCGTTTCCAGGTACTCCAAGAAGGTACCGGCGTCGTACCAAGGCGTGCGTTCGCTCTTGTGAACGACGTTATCGCCTAGCTTGGCGCTGATCGGGACGAACTTGACGTCCTTGAACGACAGCTGCTTGGCAAACTTGGAAAAGTCAGCGCAGATCTCGTCGAACACCTTCTGATCGTAGTCGCGCAAGTCCATCTTGTTGACGGCCACCAGCAGGTGCGGAATTCCCAACAATGACGCGATGTACGCGTGGCGGCGCGACTGTTGGATCACGCCTAGGCGAGCATCGATCAGAATTACCCCCACGTTCGCCGTGGACGCGCCCGTGGCCATGTTGCGCGTGTACTGCACGTGCCCGGGAGTATCAGCGATGATGAACTTGCGATTGGCAGTGGAGAAGTAGCGGTAAGCAACGTCAATCGTGATGCCTTGCTCACGCTCGGCCTTGAGCCCGTCCGTGAACAAAGAAAAATCAATCTCCATCTCACCTTGAGATGAAGCCTTTTTGACGGCACTCAGCTGATCTTCGTAAACACCTTTGGTGTCGTGCAGCAGTCGACCGATCAGGGTGGACTTACCGTCATCGACAGAACCAACGGTTACGAAGCGCAACAGCTCCTTCTGTTGGTGCTGCTCGAGATACTCGTCGATCTGCTCGGGGTTGATTTCCGTGTAGGACATCAGAAGTATCCCTCTCGCTTCTTGGCCTCCATCGAGCCTTCTTCGTCGTAGTCAATCAATCGACCGGCGCGCTCTGAATGGCGGGTGAGCAACATTTCTTTGATGATTTCGGGCAACGTCGTCGCGCTGGAGCGATCCGCTGCCGTGAGCGGGTAGCAGCCGAGCGTGCGGAAGCGCACCATCTCCATCTTGGGTTCTTTGCCTTCCAGCGGGATTCGTTCGTCATCGACCAAGATCAACTGACCGTTGTGCTCCACGACGGGGCGTTCCTTGGCGTAATACAGAGGCACAATCGGAATGTTCTCGAGGTGGATGTAGAGCCAGATGTCGAGCTCAGTCCAGTTGGACAGGGGAAACGCGCGGATGCTCTCGCCCTGAGTGATCTTGCTGTTGTAGAGATTCCACAACTCGGGGCGCTGGTTTTTCGGATCCCACTGCCCGAACTTGTCGCGGAACGAGTAGATGCGCTCTTTGGCTCGCGACTTCTCCTCGTCCCGGCGGGCTCCACCAAACGCCGCATCATACCCACCTTTGGCAAGAGCCTGCAGAAGCGCATGCGTCTTCATGATGGTGGTGTACTTCTGGCTGCCGTGGTCGAAGGGATTGATGTTCTCCTCCACGCCCTGCTGGTTGGTGTGCACGAGCATTTCGATGCCGTGCTCTTTGGCGAAGTTGTTACGGAACTCGATCATCTCCTTGAACTTCCACGTCGTGTCGATGTGCAAGAACGGAAACGGCGGTTTGCCGGGGTAGAACGCCTTCCGCGCTAGGTGCGCCATCACGGAGGAGTCCTTGCCAATCGAGTAGAGCATCACCGGGTTGTCGAACTCGGCGGCAACCTCACGAATGATGAAGATGCTCTCGGCCTCTAGTTGCTTGAGATGGGAATGTCGCTGCTGCAGCACCGTTTCCACGGAGTCTCCTTAGTCGCTTCGCGCGCCCCAATTCGGGGCCGCTCAAAGGGTCTATATCCTACCGGCTCAGGCATTTAACACCTATCAGACCGGGTTGGTAGGGAATAGGCTCTAAGTAGCCGATTTTTATGGGAAAAATTTACTCCGGCCCGGAGTTCCCACCCGGCGTTTGACTAGGAGAGCCCGGCTCTGTCGAGACCGAGGGAGGCTTTGGGCTGGCTGCCGCTGGCTGACCAGGGATTGCAGAAGAGGATGCACCCGGCGGAGGACCGTAGAGGCCCGGCGGAGGCGGCGGGTGGGATGGTGCCGGAGGCGCCGGCTGTTCGGGCGAACTGCCAGGGCCGGCTGGTGGGCGTCCGTACGGCGAGCCCACAGCGGATGGGGTGATCGGCGGAGCGGGGACCGAGATCGGCGCCGGAGGGGGAGGGGCCGCAGCCGGTATCGGCGCGGGCGGCGGCTGGCTTGCGGCCGGCGGCGCCTGACTTGGCGGCGGAGGCTGACTGTGGCCGGGCGTTCCAGCCCCTGCGGGAGCGTAGCGTGCCGCGTCAGGCGCGTACCCGGGGTGAGGCTCCGGAGGAGCGCTGCCGCTGCGGCCTGAGGGGGCGTATGCTGCTGAGGACGCCGGCGCATACGGGGCCGCGGCAGCCGGAGCGTATGGAGGTGAAGACGCGGGCGGATAGGCCGGGGGAGATGAAGCGGGCGCATACGCAGGCGGAGGGCCATAGGGCGAAGCCGCAGCGGGCGGCCCGCCATACGGACCACCGGCGCCTGCCGGAGGAGTTCCGTAGGGGGAGAGCGCCGGTCCTGAGTGGCCACCCATGTCATTCGAGCGCGCCTGGGGAACTTCGCTCGTCCCCATCGCAGCGGCCGGGGGTGCGCTTGGTCGGGCTGGCTCCGGCGTCTGGCCCGCGTTGGGAGGTTGGCTGGGCTGCGCTGGTGGCTGGTTGCCAGCGGCGCGGGCAAAAGCAGCCACCGACTGGATCAATTGCTGTTTCATCCGCGCGATGAGCGGTTCCCAGGCCGAGACTTGCTGCTGGCGGAACAGCCGCGCCCGCGGGTACCAAGGGCTGTCTTCACGATCTAGGTGCCAGCACCAGTCGGCGTGTTGGGGCAGCAGCACCCAGACCGGGCGTCCCAACGCTCCAGCCAAGTGGGCAATCGCATTGTCTACGGTGATGATCAGGTCCAGCTGACTGATGGCAGCCGCCGTGTCGGCGAAGTCAGAGAAGCTGGCGCCTAGGTCAACCGGTGGATGGGGCACACGCTGAAGCTGTTCTCTTTCTGCACCTACCTGTAGACTGAACCAAGACACGCCACCGATGTCGAACAACGGCTCAAGTTGGTCGAGGCCCATCGAGCGACTGCGACTTCGCTGGTCTGGATCGGCCCCCCAAGCAACGCCGATCTTGACGCCGCTAGCGAGCGAGATCTGGGTTGGGCCCGGCGCTGGTGCCTGCAGGTAGGGGTGCTCGCTCGGAATGCTGGACATCGACGTGCCGAAGATGTGCGGCAAACTCTGAATCGGAGCATAGGCTTCAAAGGGAACTGGGCCCCCTTCTTCCGTATCGGCGACGCCATCGACGTAGCTTTGAGCAGCAATCAATCGGTGCAGTGGGGCGCGACAATCGACGACCACCCGCGCGCCGCGCTGCTTGAAAGCTTTGGCGTAGCGGACGAATTGCAGCACGTCGGCGTTGGACTGCTCATCGTAGAGCACCACCGTCTTGCCGCTGACGTCCTGACCAGACCACATCGGGCCGGGGTAGCGTTCGGCCCACTTACGGAACAAAGGTTCGGAGCGACGCCATTCGATCTCTTTGAAGCCTTCGGGCAGCTGGCCCTCACTCAACAACAGTTTGCCGTACTTGAAGTGGGCTTCGGCGTAGTTGGGAGCCAACGTCAGAGCGCGTCGGTAGAGGTCCGCTGCTTCCACCCGCCGGCCGAGGCTCTGGTAACAGACCGCCAACCCGCACATCGCGCGCGGGCTGCTTGGATCCAGCTCGAGCGCGCGGTTCTGCGCGATCAACGCGTTCTGCGGGTCATCGCACTCCACCAGGGTGTTGCCCAAGTTGATGAAGGCCTCGGCCAGGTTGGGGGCCAATTCAGTTGCCCGTTTTTGTAGCGTCAGGGCGCTCCGGTAGTCGCCGAGGGAGACGTAGGCAGAGCCCAAGTTGACGTGGGCATTGGCGTGGTTCGGATCGAGCCGCAGCGCGGCGATGCCGGCGTCTCGGGCCTCCTCGAATCGGCCGAGCTGCAGGAATGCTGCGCAGCGGTTGGCCTCGAGACCTGCACTGCGATGTCCCAAGCGGCGACAGGCGTCCATCGCCCACAGCGCGCGTTCCGGGTCCGCGCCTTTGAGATAATGGCTCGCCAACGAGACGTAATGTTGCAGCGCCTCTTGGACGTTGCCTTGCCGCTCGCACAGCACCGCCAGCGTCTCGAACGCGGGCAGATGGTCACGAGTCATCGCGAACAATCGCTCCAGAGCGCGGCGAGATTCGTCCAGCCGTCCTTCGCGAAGCAAGACCTTCGCCAGATTGTTCAGCGCCTCGGGGTAGCGCGGCTGCAGGACCAACGCGCGGTGATAACAGTCGATGGCGTCGCGCAGCTGTCCCTTTTCCGACAGCGCGTTGCCTAGATTGTTGTGTACGAACGCGAGCTTGGGATCGAGCTCCAGAGAACGTTGGTAGTGCAGAATCGCTTGGTCCAATTGACCGAGCGCGCGTTCCGCAGCGGCCAGATCGCTAAACACATCTGCGCTCTCCGCATAGTGTTGCGCTGCCTGAAGCAGCACTTGACGCGCTGCTACCCACTGACTGTTCTTCAGGTACTCGTGCGCGCTGCGTTGGAGCGCTGCCAGAGTGGGGATCGATTCGCTTTCGCTCATAATGGGCGACCAAGTACCGCTTAGCACCCAGCGGTCCGTGCAGTCTAGCTCACACGGTGACGTAGTTCGAGCTAGCTGTCGACCGGGGGGGTCAACACCAGCTGGCTGAGGTCTACGTCGAGGGTGCAGTGCTTACGTAGGGATTCGAGGTATTGCTTCCTTGGGACTTCGCAGGCGCCGAGACTCGCCAGATGACTGGTCAGGAACTGAACATCAAACAATCTGATCCCAGCCCGCCTCAGACTGGAGCCGGCATACAAGAGGGCGACCTTCGACATATCGGCCGCACGATGAAACATGCTTTCAGCGGCAAATAACCCGCCGCACTGCACGCCGTAAAGTCCCCCGACGAGATCTCCGGCCGCATCCCAGACTTCGATGCTGTACGCGTGCCCTGCGCGGTGTAGCCCTTCGTAGGCGGATATCATCTCCGGTAGTATCCAGGTGCCCTCGTTACGTCGCTCGCCGCAGGCCCGAATCACACGCTCGAATGCTTGATTCCAGGTCACGGAGAAGTCCTGCTTACGTAAACGTCTCCGCATGCTGCGCGATATATGCATCGCGTCAAGCGGCAGGATGGTGCGCGGATTGGGGCTCCACCAAAGAGGCGGATAGCCCGCGCTGTACCAGGGAAAAATCCCGGACCGGTAACCACAAAGCAGGCGTTGCTCAGATAGATCCCCGCCGACCGCCACCAGCCCCTCGTCGTCGAACAGCTCAGGATCTGGAAAGCTCTCGGGTTCGCCGGACGATAGGAGAGCGGGTCGCACTTGCGGCCTGCAGCATATCTCGCGCCGCGTCGGAAGCTCGCAAAAGAAAATGCGGCGACGCGCCGCCAGCGATCAGCTGCTGAAGTCGCTATCGACGGAGATGTCGTCGTCAGTATCGAAGCGGCCATCCCCGCCGGCTGACTTGACGCTCAGCCCCGTCGCCGAACAGCTGATGCGAAACCTCCCGCCCCACGGGTCATCGGCTGGCGCCTTGCGGTCGTACCTGGACTCGTGCTGCAACAAAGAGACGGTCGGACAACCCATCTGGGCGTGTTCGCGCTTCCATTCGGAAGCTGCCGAAGCCAGGCTCTTGGCCACCTTCTCCGCGCTACCGCGTTTGGCGTCCTCCTGTTCGCTGCCCATCCAGAAGCTGGCTGTGGCAACCAGGACTGCCAGCAAAGCGCCGCCAGCTATCAGCTCGAAGCGGGTGACGCCTCGCGCTTGGGGGTTGCTGTGACGGCTCGAAATGCGGATCTGACGCATGCGGCGGCTAAAGCAACCTCTGTGCCGCCCACTCAGGTCATTACATTTCAATTACTTAGCTGCCGTCAGGGGAGCGCTCGCGCGTCACGCTGACACTCCGCGCGCGCATTCGTGTGACGCCGTGACAGATTGACAGGCGAGTTTGGTCCTGTCTGGGACGAGGGGCCGAGGAGTCGAACCTCGCCGAGTCCGAGCGTACGAATACGAGACTGAATTGCGGCGACCAGGCCACTAGACTGGGCAGCGATGGCAAAGGTACTGATCGTCGAAGACGAGCGTGACCTCCAGCAGGTGCTGCAGTTCAACTTCCAGCAGGCCGGGCATGAGGTGCTCGTCGCCGGCTCGGGGAGCGACGGGCTGCGCCTGGCTCGGGAGCATCACCCAGATCTGATCCTGCTCGATGTCATGCTGCCCGACATCTTGGGGACCGAGGTCTGCCGCATGGTCAAGTCCGATCCCGCTAGCTCGAGCATCCCGGTCGTGATGTTGACGGCAAAAGGAGAGGAGCAGGATCGGGTTGAAGGCTTCGAGTTGGGCGCGGACGACTACGTCACCAAGCCCTTTAGCGTGCGCGAATTGCTTTTGCGCGTGAACGCCGTTCTAAGACGTACCAAAGCGAATCCTTCCGAGGACGAGCAGATCGTGTTTGGTCGCCTGCGGATCGATCAAGAGGCCCATCGCGCCTGGGTTGACGACGAAGAAATCGAGTTGTCAGCGTTGGAATTTCGCTTGCTCCTCGCACTGTATGAACGCCGCAATCGCGTCCAGTCGCGTTCGAGTTTGCTGGATGGCGTGTGGGGAGTCACCGCAGACGTCACGACTCGTACCGTCGATACCCACGTCAAGCGTTTGCGGGAAAAACTCGGGGCTGCCCGAGTCTACGTCGAGACCGTCAGGGGAGTCGGATACCGGTTCGTTTCTTCCCCGAGCGATGGGACCAGCGAAGACGCAGACCTATGAAACAGTGGTCTGACCAATTTGGCTCGTGAGGGGCCCTGGACGCTACCCGGACTTCGCACCCCGCTAGCCAGTGTCCATCCGGAACTGAGTCGGCACCCTCGTCGAGGGGCTAGTGTCGGTCAAGGAATGCCTTTTCAGGACGGACACTAGCCAGGAGAGCTCTAGGTCTGGTCAGGCGAGCTCCATGGTTGTAGAAGCTGGCCCTCAACTTTTCTCGGACTGATGACTACCGAACCTATCCGTTGTTTAGCCATCGTGAATCGCGGTGAAGCCGCGATGCGTTGCATTCGTGCTGTGAAGTCTCTACGGGCGCTCGAAGGTGAAGAGCTTCGCGTCGTAGCGATGTACACCCCCGCCGATCGAGAGGCGCCGTTCGTGCGTCATGCCGACATTGCGATTGAGTTGCCGGTTAAGACGACGCCGGTCGCGAGCTATCTCGATCATGACCTGCTGCTGGAGACGCTCAAACGCGTCGGCGCGGATGCTGTCTGGCCTGGCTGGGGGTTCGTCGCTGAGTCGCCCGAGTTCGTGGACCGCCTGGCAGACGCGGGGATTCGTTTCCTCGGGCCGAGCGCATCCACCATGCGAGCGCTGGGAGACAAGATCGCTTCCAAGCAGTTGGCGGAGCGCGTGGATGTGCCCGTCACGCCGTGGAGCGGCGGAGCGGTTGAACTGGAGGAAGCCAAGAAACACGCGGAACGCATTGGATTCCCCGTCGTGGTCAAAGCTTCGGCTGGTGGTGGTGGTCGCGGCATCCGCGTGGTGCGCGAGCCCAGCAAGTTCGACGAACTGTTTCGTTCAGCGCAGTCGGAAGCCACGTCTGCCTTCGGTGACGGCCGCATGTTCGTCGAAGCGATGGTCAAGCAGGGTCGTCACATCGAGGTACAGATCATCGCCGATCGTCATGGGCGCGTATTGGCGCTTGGGTGTCGCGACTGTTCTGTTCAGCGTCGCCACCAGAAAGTGATCGAGGAGGCGCCGCCAGTCGGTTTGCCGCCACTGATGTTCCGAGCCTTGAAGGAAGCCGCTGTTTCATTGGCCGAAGAGGTCGGCTACTGCGGCGCTGGCACAGTCGAGTTCCTAGTGGATGGGCCCGACTATTTCTTCTTGGAGATGAACCCCCGCCTTCAGGTGGAGCACGGCATTACTGAAGAGATCACCGGTACTGATCTGGTTCAACTGCAGATCAGGGTCGCGCGCGGTGAACAACTGCCAGATCCGGAGGAAGCCCCGATTCGAGAGCGTGGCTTTTCGATCGAGGCGCGGGTGTGTGCCGAAGATCCAGATGCTGGTTTCTTGCCGGCGCCGGGCAAGGTCGCACGATTTGACCCCGCCCTCGGACCACGTCTGCGGATCGATACTGGCGTGGCACAAGAGTCGACCGTTCCGCCCGCGTTCGATTCGTTGATCGCCAAAGTGATCGCCAGCGGCGATACGCGTGAAGAAGCGCGTGCCAGATTGGCGACGGCGCTGCGAGACTTTGATCTGGTGATCGAGGGAGGCGCCACCAACAAGGGTTACTTGTTGGAGCTGCTGGATGCAGAAGAGTTCAAAGCTGGCGGTGTGGACACCACTTGGCTCGACCGCTGGAACGAGACGCGCTCGCAACAGCGTGAGTTTGCTGCCGAAGCCATGGTGCTGGCGGCAATTCTGTCTTATCGCGCGGCGCGCGCGACCCAACGTGCGAACTTCTACGCCGATGCCAGCAACCTGACTCAGGACAAGATCCCGCCCAGCTCGGGCGAGGAGTTTGACCTGACCTATGCGGGTACCCAATACCGCGTGAACGTGTATGCCTCAGGAGCGGCGCGCTACCGAGTACACATGGACGGTCGGGTAGTGGCGGCACGCTTGTCGGTCTCGGGGGGCCATGCCGCGCGCCTGGTGATCGGCAACCGCGACTTGCGCGTTGTGTATGACGTCACCGACGTCAATATCCGAGTTGAGATCGAAGGCTTCGTGCATCAGCTAGGGCGGCAGACGGCTGGTCAGGTGCGAGCCAACTCGCCGTCGATGGTGGTCGCTCTAAACGTGTCTGTGGGCGATCAAGTGCAAGCCGGTACGCCCTTGGGTCTCGTGGAAGCGATGAAAATGGAGATCGGCTTCGATGCGCCGGTCAGTGGTACGGTGACCGAGGTGCGGGCTCGCAAAGGGCAGCAGTTGGCCGCTGGCGACGTGATCTTGGTGATCGATCCCGCCAGTGATGCTGCAGACGCCGACAAACAAGAATCTCGGCTCGAGCTGCCAGTGGTACGGGATCCTCTTGCGCTGCTGTTCGATCAGCAAGATGGCCAGTTGGCGGAGCCCAACTTGGCGCTTGCAGACTCGGCCTCCGAGCAAGACCGGCGCGCCGCGATGAATGTCGTGACTGAAGAGATCCGTCGGATCTTGCTCGGGTATGATGTGTTCCCTGCGCGCGTCGAAAAACTCATCCAGTTCTTGCAGGCGCCGTTGCCCGAGGAACTCTCACTCGAGTTCTGTCGACAATTGGTGGAGGTCAAACAACAGCTGTCGGTGTTCTTCGACATCGAACGCTTGGTGATGCGAAGCACGCGGCATCGTTTGGGAGCTGGTGAGCTGGATCAGCTGTCGAACAATGCTCTGTTGCGCATCTACTTGCGACGTATGCGAGCCGGGGGCAGCGGTCTGCCCGAGGCCTTCGTCGAGGTATTGAAGAAGGCGCTCTCTCACTACGACGAGGTGGACGGTTTGAACTATGGCGGCGCGCTGGAACGCGCGGTCATCCGCCTATTTTCCACACAGCTCGATCAGGGGCAGCGCGTGCTCTTGGCCAGCGCGATCTTGCAGCGCATCCAGAACTTGAGCACTCGCGAACTGCAGCTGGACAAGGACCGGGAACTGCGCCGCACCTTGGGCAATATAGCCTCGATGCGTGGTCACCTGCCGAATTCCCTATGTGATTCCGCAATTGAGGCCATCTATTCGATCTATCAGCGCCCGGAGCTGGACAACGCGGCCGAGCGAACACGCCGTCAGGTAGAAGATTGGCTTTCGCAGGCCCAGAGTGAGCTGCCGTCCGCTCCCAACTTGGATGATCTGGCGCTGGCGCCTCCCGGACGCTTCCGAAAAGTGCTCGGTTGGCTCGGAGACGCGGAGCCGCGCCGCTTGTCCATCGCGTTGAGCGCCACGCTGCGGCGCTTGTACGCGCCCCGTGTGCCCACAGAGGTCAGTCTGAACAAGACAGGCGTCGAGCGATTGGGGTTTGACGATCAAGTCGTGTTGGCGCTGTCCGCGCAGGAGAGCGAGATCTCAGCCAAGCTTGAGCAAATCGCCAAGACCTCCGCCTCCGGCCAGGCTCCGGACGCGCTCGAACTGCTCGTCCCCATCGAGCGTAGCGATGCCATCGAGAGCTGCGTCCAGGCTGCAGTGTCTACTCTCGAAGGCAGGCGCATCGCTGGACGCGTGACGCTCACCTTCGTACAGCCGAACCTGGACTTGTGGCACGAGACGATCTCGCAAGATGGTCAGCGCGTGGAACTGCATGGTCTACACCCGGAGACTGCGGCACGCGTGGACTTCCAACGCTACGCCAGCTTCGAGTTGGAGCGCCTGCCAGCGGCGGATCGGGTCTACTGCTTTTATGGCAAGAGCCGCCAAGTTCCAGATGACGAGCGCATTTTCGTGCTCGCCGAGGTGCTGGGCAGCCCGCCGCAAGAGGGGAAGCGCTCGGCTTTCTACATCCCGCTGTTCGAGCGGGCGTTTCACGAAGCGGCGCGCACGCTGCGTTTGACCATCGGCTCCCGCGATCCCCGTCGAAGGCTGCAGTGGAACCGCATCACGCTGTTCGTCGCTCACCCCATCGTGCTGGAAGCGGGCACCGCCGAGTGGCTGTCGCAGCAGCTCTACCCGGCGACCCGCCATCTGGGCTTGGAGCGCGTCGCGGTGCGCCTCAAGGTGCTGGAAAATGAGAAGGCGACGGAAGCTGACGATGTCGAGGTCGTGATCAGTGACCCCACCGGCACGCGCATGGAAATCCATTGGCGCGAGCCGCACAAGGAACCGCTGGCTCCCGTCGCGCCGTACGAGCGCTCCGTTGTGGCGGCGCGCCGTCGCGGGTTGATCTACCCATATGAGATCATCCGCATGCTGGCGCCGGACGACGCGGAGACTGGCAACGGCTCCAACGGCGTGAGTGCTTTCTCTGACGGGGCCATTCCTCCGGGCAGCTTCGAGGAGTACGATCTCGATCCCAAATCGGAGACGCCCAGGGCGATCAGCGTGGCTGGCCGCCCCCACGGCCAGAACAAGAGCGCCATCGTGTTCGGTGTGATCTCCACCCCGACCGCCAAGGTGCCGGAGGGGATGCGGCGGGTGTTGGTGCTCAGCGACCCCACCCGAGGCATGGGAGCGCTAGCGGACGCCGAATGTGACCGTGTGGTGGCAGCCATGGACCTCGCTGAGCAGTTGAAGCTTCCCGTCGAGTGGCTGCCCGTGTCCAGTGGCGCTCGGATCGCGATGGACAGCGGTACCGAAAACCTGGATGCAACGGCACGTGTGGTCCGACGTATCGTCACCTTTACCCAAAACAACGGTGTGATCCACATCATCGTGTCTGGGGTCAACGTCGGAGCCCAGAGCTACTGGGATTCGCTGGCGACGATGCTCAATCACACTCGTGGCATCTTGATCATGACGCCGCGGGCCTCGATGGTGCTCACGGGTCGGGCTGCGTTGGCGGCTAGTGGCTCGGTCTCCGCCGAAGACGAGGTGGCGATCGGCGGCTACGAACGCGTGATGGGGCCCAACGGCCAGGGGCAGTACTACGCGGAAGACTTGGGCGATGCCTATCGGATCCTCTACCGGCACTACGAGTTCTCCTATGTGGTGCCCGGCGAGCTGCGGCCTCGTTCTTTCCAGAGCGAAGATCCTATCGAACGCGATATCGGGGACTCCGCCTATGACGGCAGTGAATTCAAGAGCGTCGGCGAGGTGTTCGACCAGAGCACTAACCCCGGGCGCAAACGTCCCTTCGCGATGCGTCCGTTGATGCGTGCCGTTGCTGACAGCGACAGCCCGTACCTGGAACGCTGGCAGGCTCAGGTCGGTGGGGAGACCGCGATCATCTGGGACACCCACATCGGTGGAATGCCCGTGTGTTTGATGGGGATTGAAAGCCAGAATATCGCACGCTGGGGCTATCGTCCTTTGGATGGTCCGCCCGATTGGAACGGCGGAACTCTGTTCCCCATCTCTTCGAAGAAGGTGGCGCGCGCGCTCAATGCTTGCAGCGGTAACCGGCCCGCCGTGATCTTGGCGAACCTTTCGGGATTCGACGGATCACCAGAGTCGATGCGCAAGCTTCAGCTCGAGTATGGAGCGGAGATTGCGCGTGCGGTGGTCAACTTTGATGGACCGCTGATCTTCTTGGTGGTGTCGCGCTACCATGGAGGCGCCTACGTCGTGTTCTCACGCGAGTTGAATCCGAACTTACGAGCGTTCGCCGTCGAGGGCTCGTACGCGTCGGTGATCGGCGGCGGTCCTGCCGCGACGGTGGTGTTTCCGCGAGAAGTACGCGAACGCGTGTCGAAGGATCCTCGGGTAATTCAAATGCGCGAACGGATTGCGCGCCATGGCACACCAGAGCTACGGGCTGCGGCGGAGCAATTGTTGGAAGACGTACGGCTCGAAAAGCAAGCGGAGCTTGCCGCCGAGTTCGACAAGGTCCACAGCGTTGAGCGCGCTCGTAGCGTGGGGTCCTTGGAAGAGATCATTCCGGCGCTGCGCGTGCGACCGTTCGTGATCGAGACGCTGAAAAGCGCCCTGAGTTGAGCCGGCCTGGTGTCGGCTTGACTCCGCCGCCAGGCAGGTGACAATCAACGGTGTGAGGGATCCGTCCGATTCGACCCCTCAGCCTCAGGCGCAAGCTCGGGGCAGGGGGTCGCCGTCCAGCAATTGGCGGGAGGAGTTGTTGCGCTCCGTCGTGCGCTGGGTAGGGGCGACGGGAGGAGTGATCGCGCTGTGCGTCGTGGTCTTGCACTTCGTCAGCACGTATTCCCTCGACCATCCTGCGGTTTACGGCATGTTCGGGGGATACTTTTCAGTGCTCGCACTGGTGTGGTTGCCTCGGGTTGCGTACCGGGTGCAGGCGTGGGTGCTGTGCACCGGCGTACTAGTGACGGCTTCGAGCGCGATTTGGATGCGCGGAGCTGCGCCAGCGCCGCTGATCGTCTTGGCTTTGGCGGTGATCTGCTGGAGCATCTTCTTGGGTCGCGTGGGGCTGGGGGTGGCGCTAGTTACGAGTACCTGCGTGGTGTATGCGCTGGGTGAGCCTATCGCGCCGGAGTTGTATGACGCTCGCGGTGCGGCAATCATGTATGGCAGTGCGGTCTTGGCATTGGCTTTGGTCGTGACCCAGATCGTGCGCCGCATCGAGTCGGCCTTGGTGCATAGTCAAGCCGCGTTGGACCAGCTGCGTGAGGAACAGGCGAAACGTTCAGCCTCCGAGGCCGATTTGGATCAAACTCGAACGGCGCTGTTCCAAGCTCAGAAGATGGAAGCAGTGGGCCGCCTCGCTGGCGGCGTGGCCCATGACTTCAACAACACGTTGCAAGTCGTCCTGGGCTGGACGGAGCTGCTGCGGGGAGAGACCAACCCCGCCACTGTGCAAGAGGGTATCCAAGAGATCCAAGTCGCAGCTGAGCGCAGCAAGGATTTGACCCGTCAGCTACTGGCGTTTGGCCGTCCGGAGTTGCAGGTGGCCCGCCATATCGACATCACTCAGTTCTTGCGCTCGTGGGAAAACTCGGTGCGTCGGGTGTTGCCGGACGACGTGAAGTTGTCCGTGCGGGTGCAGGGGGAGCCCGCCGCCTGGATGGACGAGACGCACCTCAACCAGGTGCTACTCAATCTCGTGGTAAACGCACGCGATGCGATGCCGACCGGTGGCGTTTTGGAGATCGGTGCCCGCATTGTCGAGACTGCGCAGTTGCCGCGGGAACTGCGCGCCCAAAAGCCCTTCATCTCGGGGGAGCTTGCAGCCAATGGCTCCGCTCATGCCTCTGACGCCCGCGGCTGGTGCGAAATATATGTGCGTGACGAGGGAGTCGGTATGGATGAACAGACGCGCCGGCGCGTATTCGAACCCTTCTTCTCCACCAAGGGTGACGCCGGAACCGGGCTCGGACTTTCGACCGTCTTCGGGGTGCTGCAGCAAGCCCATGGCGCCGTAGTCGTCGACAGTGAACTCGGGGTTGGTACTGAATTTCACATTTACCTGCCGCTAGCTCTCCAGCGCTCTGCCGATGAGGGGCAGTCGCCCGAACCAGCTCAGGCCGACGGCTCTGGAAAGCGCGTACTGCTGGCGGAAGACGATGCCAGCGTCCGAAGCACACTAGCGCGCGCCTTGAGGGCGGCTGGCTACGACGTGGTGGCGGTGCCCGATGTGCCAAGCGCGCTGACTGCGCTGAATGACGCCGAATATCACGTCCTGGTTTCGGACGGCATCATGCCGGGCGGCAGTACGAAGCAGCTGCTGGACCGTTTCGCCACGGCCCATCCGCGAGCTTCAATCGTATTGTGCTCCGGCTATTTGGGTGATGAGCTGGCCCAGCGGAGTTTGGCCGATGGTCAATTCGAGCATATGCCTAAACCGTTTCCGCCTTCGGCGTTGCTTCAGCGCCTATCCAGGTTACGGGGTCCGTAGAGGAGCTAGGCCACACTCGGCGGCGGCGGTACCGCTGAGCCACGTTCCTCGTACTCGATTGGCACGTCCCAGAAACGCACGGCTTTGCCCTTGGGCTCGCCCAGCAGTTCACCGTCGCGCATGGCGATGTGACCACCAACCACGGTCACCGTCGGCCAGCCTTTCACTTTCATCCCGTCGAACGGAGTGAAGCCGGCCTTGCTCTTCATTTCGTCCACACTGATCGTGTGGGTGGCCTCGAGATCCACGATGGTCAGATCGGCATCAAAACCGACACCGATGCGGCCTTTGCCCGCAATATTGTAGATGCGCGCCGGGCCGGAGCACACCAGATCGACGAGCCGCTCCAGAGTCAAGCGACCTTCCGCGACGTGATTGAGCATCAGCGGCAAGAGCGTCTGCACCCCAGGCATTCCCGACGGACTCTGGGGGTAGGGCTTGGCCTTTTCGTCGAGCGTATGAGGAGCATGGTCCGAACCGATCACGTCCACCAGACCGTCACGCACCGCGTGCCACAGAGCCGTGCGGTGTCGTTCGTCACGAATTGGGGGATTCATTTGGGCGTGGCTGCCCAACCGCTCGTAGCAGTCGGGGGCGAACAGCGTCAGATGTTGCGGGGTCACCTCCACCGTAGCGATATCTTTATGCTTCTCGAGCAGTTGCATTTCTTGGGCGGTGGTGACGTGCAGCACGTGCACCGGGCGTCGGACGTGCTCCGCCGCCGACAGCAGGCGGCTGGTAGCACGCAGGGCTGTCTCTTCGTCGCGCCAGACAGGGTGCTGACTCACGCTGACATCTCCTTGGAGCAGCGTCTTGCGTTCGTTGAGTCGATTTTCGTCCTCGCAGTGCACGGCCACGCGGCGCCGTCCGCTGTTGAGTACGCGGACCAAAGTCTGCTTGTCAGGAACCAGCAGCGAGCCGGTTGAGCTGCCCATGAACACCTTGACGCCGCAGCACCCCTCCAGCACTTCGAGTTCGGCGAGGTGATCGGCGTTTTCAGCGGTGGCGCCGATAAAGAAGGCGTAGTTGCTCCACGCTCGCCCTAATGCTCGCTGCAGCTTGTCTTCGAGGCGCTCTGCCGTGTCCGTGTTGGGCTTGGTATTGGGCATTTCGAACACGGTCGTCACTCCGCCGCAAACGGCGGCGGCCGTTCCGCTGGCGAGATCTTCTTTGTGTTCCAACCCAGGCTCACGGAAATGCACCTGGGAGTCGATGACGCCGGGCAATACCACCAATCCGCTTGCATCCAACGTGCTCTTAGCTGGCGTCTTGCTGGAGCCAGTGAGTTCGACGATTTTTCCAGCTCGGATCCCGATATCAATCGGTTGTAGGCCGCTCGGTGTGAAGCAGCGTCCGCCCCGGACGACTAGGTCTAATGCATCCGCCATACGCGCAGACTAACAGAAGCGGGCCCCAGCAGAAGCCGCTTTCCGCGGCTTTTTGCCGGCTGATGCAACGTCGCTGTCTAGCAGCGCTTTTTGGCCGACAGTACGTCGGCATTCCAACCCTGGGTTTGCTGGAGTGCTCACGCTACTGGGATCGTTGTAGGCCGCGCAGCCCTAGATTGCCGTAGCGGTGGTAGCAAACCGATTGAGACTGCTCCTTCAGGTAGTTCAATAGCTCAAAACGCCCCTCACGCACGAGCGGCTGGCGCGCGACGTGTAGGCCCAACTCATGCGCGCGCTCGAGAAACTGAATATCGGGTGTTCCTAGGAAACGGATACGCTCGATATTCGCCTCCGCGTGGGCTCGTTCGAGGCAGCGGAGCAATGAATCGGCATCGGAGTAGCTCCACAATCCCAACGCACGTGCGACTTCGTCGAGCTCCGAAGGCGCTTGTGTCTGAGAGCTCAGGGCGCAGCCCACAGCTGGAGTCCCACAAACCGCAGCCGCCACCAATGACAGCAACAGTTCGCGCCTCTTGTTGTGTGCGTCGGCCACGACCAAGACAGCCTGCAGCGGCGCGTAGCGCAGATGATTGTCCTCGCCGACGATCTCGCTTTCATCGATCGGTTTCGCGAAGCAGCTCCCAAAGCGGTTCAGATAGGCCTTGTGCAGCTCGTATAGGAGTCGACGTTCAGCCTGGGGTAGCGACTCAATCACCCGATACAACTTCGGATGCTTGTCCCGAAGCTGACGCGCATGCCCTGCACCCATTGAGCTTGGCGCCGAAGCGTCCGCTGGAATCGAGGTCGTCTTGGGCACCGCCTGGAGCACGGGACGAACATCCTCCACGTGGATGAATTGGGCGACGTAGTTCGGACCACCGGCTTTGGCGCCGGGACCAAAACTGGAGGATTTCCAACCGCCGAATGCCTGGCGGCGGACGACGGCGCCAGTGATCTTTCGGTTGACGTAAACGTTGCCTGCCTGCACGCCGTCCAGCCAGCGCTGTTGTTCACGCTCGTCGAGGGAATGAATTCCCGAGGTCAGACCGTAGCTGGTGCCGTTCGCCAGCTGCAACGCGTGTTCGAGATCGCGGGCTCGCATCAGCGAGATGTGCGGACAGAAGAATTCGGTCTGATGCGCGAAGCTTCCCGGTTGCACGCCCAGTTTGATCCCCGGGCTGACGATTCGTGGATTGTCCGAGTCGATGTCGGGTTCGAGTAGCCAACTCTCGCCCTCCTCGAGCTGAGTCAGTGCGCGCCGCTGCAGGTCACTGGCTGGCTGGATTAGCGGGGTGAGCTTGTTTTCGATATCCCAAGCGGAGCCGACTTTGAGACTCTGGGCGGCTTCCTTCAGCTCCTTCAGAAACGCTGGATCGTCGTACAGCTCTTGGTGGAGTATCAGCAAGCTCAGCGCGCTGCACTTTTGGCCAGAATGCCCGAATGCTGACGCCAGGGCATCTTTGATGGCCGCCTGCCGATCGGACATGGGCGAGATGTACATGGCGTTCTTGCCACCGGTTTCCGCCAACAGGTGCAGGTCTGGTCGCATCTGGAAAAACAGCTTCGCTGTGCTGGTGGCGCCAGTGAGTACCACCGTCTTGACGCGCTCATCTTGGATCAACGCCGACGCTTCACTGTCTTCGCAGACGACCAGCTGGAGTACGTCTTTCGGGAGGCCCGCTTGCCAACAAAGCTGAGCGGCGCGCTGGGCGACGAGGGGCGTTTCTAGGGCCGGCTTGAGGATGCAGCTGTTGCCGCTGACTAGCGCAGCGAACACGCCGCCAAGTGGGATGGCCAGCGGGAAATTCCACGGTGGAGTGACCACGCACGGCCCCCGCGCCGACAGCTTCACGTCCGCACGCTGATACAGCGCGCGCCAGCTGCGGCTGTAGTATTCGGCAAAGTCGATCGCTTCTGATACCTCCGTATCGGATTCTTCGAGACGTTTGCCGGCGTCCAACAGCATCGTGGCAATCAGTTCGCAGCGGTGACGACGCAGTTCATGGGCTGCGGCTTGAACTAGGGCGATGCGTTCTTCGTGCGGGCGTGCTTGCCAAGCGGGCAGGGCGGCTTCCGCATTGGCCAACGCTTGTTGTACGTCTTGCTCGTTTGCAAGAATGATGTCGTAGGTGTTGGCGTTGGGGCGTGACGGATCAATCCCTTTGACGGAGACCCGAGCCAGGTCCGCATCGGCGCCAGGGATTTGCGAACTGACGCTGAAGTTGGCGTCCTGCAGCTTTGTTACCCAGGCCAGCAACGCGCTTCGATTTGCCGGCAGTGTGAAGTCCGTATCGGGTTCATTGTCGAACGCGGCATCGCCTGGCAATGCCCGCGGTTCCTGCGTGCGATCTAGAGCGCGATCTTGAGTGCGCCGCACGCTGCTGGAAACGCTGTCGATGCGATCGCACGCGTCACAAAATACCCGCTTCTGCTGCTTCCACTCGGAGTCGCCGACGCGCATGCCGAAGCTGTGTCGGAGGAAGTTCTCCGGGGCGGTGTTTTCATCCAAGCGGCGCACCAAATAGGCCACGGCGCTAGCGAAGCCAGACTCATCAACAATCGGTGCGTACACCAGCACCTGGCTGTCCAACTGCAGCAGTGTTTGACGCAGGGCTTCAGCCATGCCTTCCAATAGCTCCAGCTCTAGCGGCGTCTGGGTGCTGCGGCTGGTGATCAATGTGTAGGCGACGTCAAATAAGTTGTGGGTGGCCACTCCGAGGGTCACGGCTCGTGCTCGCTCCGGTGTGCACGCGTGGTTCAGCATGCGCTTGAAGTTGGCGTCCACGTCCAGCTTGCTCGGGTAGATGGGTAGAGGCCAGCCTCTCAGCGATGCTTCGACAGTCTCCATCGCTAAGTTTGCTCCCTTGACTAGCCGCAGACGAATGGGCGCGCCGCCTTGTCCGACCCGCGCCTCAGCCCAGCGAGTCAGCTCTTGCTGCATCGCGTAGGAATCTGGCAGGTAGGCTTGCAGCGCCATGCCGGCGGTCAGTTGTTGGAAGGCGGGTTGCGATAGCGTCCTACGAAACGCCTCAGCGGTCAGCTGAAGATCGCGGTAGGCTTCCATGTCGAGATAAACCAGCTTGCCCGTCGCCCCTTTGGCGCCGGGGGTGGTTTTGCTCACTGGAGAGGCGAGAGCCGCCTCGTAGATTGGCTGCAGCCGCTCACAGATCTTTGTCACCGACTGTTCAAACGCCAGTACGTCAATTTGGCTGAAGATCGAGGAGATCTTGACGCTGATGGTGCTGACCTCCGGGCGCCGCAGCAGTTCGATGTAGGTCTGCACGCGGCGTTCGGCTTCGGCCTCGGAGAGGACTTCTTCTCCGAGGTTGTTGACGTTGACCTGACAGTTCTGTTGGCTCCGCCGGCGGAGGTATTGCTTCAGCTCATCTTTGGCAGCCGGCAAGATATAGTCGCTCGTTTCTTGCCGGATGCGCTGCAACATGGCGCCCGCGCTGAGATTCGGAGCCAAGGCGCCAACAGCCTTCAGCGCGCCCAGGCCGAATTGTTCAAGCGCGCTCAGGTAGGCGGGGGGGCCCAAACGCTCCAGCAGGTAGCTGGCTTGGTCCAGCGCGCGTCGCGGATCCGACGAACGGTAGGCGCGGTCAGTCAGAGCGGTCGTGAAGGCCTGGCCCGGTTGGTCATTCATCATGCGAGCGAGTTGCTCATCGCGGCGGCGTTCCTTGCGCGACGAGAGTTGCTGCATCATGCCGTGCAGCAGCGTAGCAAGTTGAACGGAGTGCTGTGCCCGCTGCGCTTGAGTCAACGGGCGTCCGCGGACGCTTTCGAGCAGCGTCAAAGCTTGACGGGCCAAATCAGACATCTTGTTTCTCTAACCAGACAGTCAGATCTTGGGGCAACGGAGACTCGAAGTCGAGGGGGCGTCCGCTGACGGGATGAGCCAGACTCAGTTTTTCTGCGTGCAGGGCCAGCCGTCGCGGCAGATGTTGGCGCTCTTTCCTGGAGGCGCCTTGGGGCCCGTACCGAGGATCGGAAAGAACCGGAAAGCCGCGCTGCAGTAGATGCAGGCGGATTTGGTGCGTCCGTCCTGTTTCCAGGGTGGCGCGCAGCCAACTCGACTCTTTCAGGTGTCGCACCAGTTCGATGTGGGTTATCGCATGGCGATCGCCAACCGGGTAAGTGAGCGTTTCGTGCTCAACGGGGTAGTGCCCGTCGACGAACACGCTGTAGCGCCGAACGAGATCGTGCTGTCGGAATGTTTCAGCCAGCGCGCGATTGGCTTGCTCCGTCTTGGCGTAGATCAGGATCCCGCTGGTTTGTAGGTCGAGCCGGTGGACCACGAACACTGGATCGCGCTCCTGTGAAAGCCAGTGCTGCACGTTGTTGCGGTCGCTTTCCGGCGTGGGGGCACTGAGCAAACGCGAGGGCTTGTCGACCACGACGACATGTTCATCTTCGAACAAAATGGGGACCGAGATGGGCTTGGCCGAGGCTGCCGGAGCGAGCGCTCTTTGGAATGCGCCACCCAAATTGGCCACCAAAATCTGTCCCGCCTTCACCTTTCTGCTGGAGACCTTGACGCGCTTCTTGTCGACGAAAACGCAGCCGATATCCAGGGCGATGCGGGCCGTTCTCCTCGAAAGCTCGGGGATCAGTCTAGCGAGGGCCTGGTCCAGTCGCAGGCCCTCGAGTTCGTCGGGAACGACGCGGGTGATACGGCTCACCGTGCCACTATTGCACGGTCCGCTATCTACCCGCCATCCGGTTGCGTGGCGTATTCTGTGCTTGCTACGCGGCGTTTGGCCGAGCATGTTTGCGGGGATGAAATCCCGACGGGTGAGCTGGGCTGGTGGTCTAGTTGGAACGACAGCGCTGGCGGCGCTCGTACTGTGGACCGGGGACAGCGCGGCATTTTGCCGATTGCGGACCTGTAACCCCGATGAGACCAACTGCGCGATGAACACGCGTGGCTGCGTCACTGAGGGCGAAGAGCTGTTCTACGATCCGCCATGTCTCAGCTTTGCGGTGGCAAAAGGTTCGGTGGAATCGCTGGGCGTTTCCGATCAGGACTTCCTGGAGGTCGTGGATGAGGCCTTCCAACGTTGGGCAGACGTGGATTGTGGCAACGGAGAAGGGCCCGGATTCAAGTTTGCTACGGCAGGTCTGGTGGAAGCGTCGGGTAAGTTCTTCTGTGAGGACAGCCCGACCCTCAACATGAGTGTGTGGACCACGAGCGATCCCTGGGGCTACGAGCAGAGCTCGTTGGGCTACACCACCAGCACCTATGAGGTGACAGGCGGACGAGTGTTTGACGCGGATGTTGAGCTGCATCTCGAAAGAATCGAAAACGGCGGCTTTTCACGCGCGGCGATTCGGGCGGTATTGCTCTCGATCGCCACGCATGAGGCTGGGCATTTTCTTGGACTGGCCCATTCCGATGATCCCGACGCGGTGATGGCGGCACGCTACAACGACCGGGATCTGCTCGAACGCCCGCTGACGCAAGATGACGTCGATGGCATTTGCGATATTTTTCCACCTGAAGGCATGCCCAACAAGTGCTCTGAGCCCGGTGTGTCAGAGGCTGCTTTGGGGCAAGAGGCATGCACGGAGTCGGCGCTGGAACCTGACGGGTCATCATGTGCCGTCGCGCACCTGGGCTCACGCCACGAGCAGCGAGGCTGGCCTGCACTGGCGGCGCTCGGACTGATGCTCGCGTATCGTCGGCGGCGTTCCGCGTCGTGCGCCTGAGGCGCGGGCCCGCGTCTAGTTGGTTGCCGGCTGACGCTAGTTGGTCGTCGGCTGCCGTTCTTCCGGGAGCGCTCGTCGAGGCTCACCACGGCTGGATACTTTGCGCTCGACAGCTTTCAGCAGTTCACTACTCGTGAACGGCTTGAGCAGGACTTCGCCGGCTTTTTCGAGCTGGTGATCCAGCACGTCATCCGCATATCCGGTCATGAACAGCACAGGCATCTGTGGGAAGCGGCGCTTCAGACGCTCCGCCAGTTCGACTCCGCTCAGGCCGGGCATCATGACATCCGTCAGCAGCAGCCGCGGCGCGCCGCTGCTGGCTGCCAACTCCAACGCCTCAGTCGCGTTGCTGGCCACGAGCGGATTGAAGCCAGCCTTGCGCAACACTCGCGTCACGTAACGTCGAGCTCCATCGTCATCCTCTGCAACCAGCACGACCCCGGAGCCGGTGACGAGTGGCAATGCTTCGCGCTCGTTGGAGGCAGACTCCTCTGTGCCGGCCTCAGAAGGGAAACGAATGCGGAACGTCGCGCCTTCATCCGGCTTGGACTCCACATCAATCCGACCGTTGTATTGGGTGACGATGCCATGCACCGTAGCCAAGCCAAGACCGGTTCCTTTTCCGCGCTCCTTGGTGGTGAAGAAGGGTTCGAAAATGAAACCCTCGGTGCCGGCCTCGATGCCTCCGCCGGTATCCTCCACGCTCAGCTCAACCTGCGCGTCTTCCGGCACGGAGCGTACGCAGACGGAAAGCTGGCCGCCCCGAGGCATCGCGTCGCGAGCGTTGCTGGCCAAGTTAAGCAGGATCTGTTCGATGTGGCCCGGGTCAGCCAGCACCATGCAGCGCTCCTCCAACTCCAGGGTGACGCGCACTTGCTCGCCCACAATTCGTTCGATCAGGCGGCGGGCTTTGGTGACGATTTGACTGACGTCCAGGATCGTCGGCTGCGCGACTTCCTTACGTGCGAAAGCCAAGAGTTGCCGCGTGAGCGCGCTGCCGCGTTCTTGTGCGTCGACCAGTTCCTTGCCTAGCTCTTGCACCCAGTCTTGGTCGGCGTCACCCAGCAACTCACCGTAGCCACCCACCGCCGTCAGCAGATTGTTGAAGTCATGAGCGACGCCACCCGCGAGGCGTCCGACCGCTTCCATCTTCTGGGCATGTTGCAGTTGCTGTTGCAGTTGGCGCGCCTGTTGTTCGGCCTGTCTTCGGTCAGAAATGTCCCTGAACACGAGAATGTGCACCGCCCCGCCGCCTGCCGTACCCTGGCTTCGCACCTCGACGACCCGATCGGTGCCCTGCACTTTCAGCTCCAGACGCGTTGCAGAATCAAGCAGCTCATTCAGCGGCGGCTCGGCTGCCTTGTCGGATTCCAGCGGCAAGATTGACAGTTCATGGCCCAGCGCTCGTCGGCGCTCAATCCCAAGTAGTCTTTCCGCAGCGCTGTTGAAGGCGTCGATCTTGCCGTTTGCGTTGACGGCCACCAGCGCATCCGGTGACCCCTCAACCAGATGCTCGGCGCGCGCGGCGTGCTCTTCGGCAATCTGGATGACGTGGCCAAGCGTGCGCAGATAGACGAGCAGGATGGCGCCAGTGGCCACCATGACGGCGACGGCGATCATCAAGTGCGGCAGCTGCGATTCGGGCAGTCCGCGCGTGCCATATATCCGGGCACCGAGCAACAAGGCGCCAGGTACTGTGAGCGTCAGCGCCGCAGCCATGAACACGGCGGCGCGCCCTCCAAAATACAGCCCGACCACCAGTACGTAGACTCCCAGGGCGGAGGTGGTCGAGGAGCCCAGACCTTCGTTGGTGACGAGATACGAATAGTGAAACTCGAGCCAAACGATGGCCAAGACCACGTAGGCCCCAAATTCGACGTGCCCGCGGCGCACGAGCCAGGTCGCAAGCGCGGCGACCGCGACCACGACCAGCTCGGACGGGTAGAGAGCCGGCAGCCGAGCCAGGGCCGAAACCGCATAGCCGAGGGTGGCGGCGAGCGTGCCTGTCATCACCCAGTTGCGATACTGATCTGGGAACAAGCCCTTGAGCGCGCGCAGCGACGCGCCCGGACTCATTGGAGTTCTCCCTCTCGGCATGCGTCGAAAAGGCTACCTGGTTCGCTTCCCGGGGGCCAGGCGGGCTCAAGAAATTGGTGTCAGGAGCGAACTTTGTGCGCTGATGCCCCATCGCGTGAACTTTTGGTCGTCAATTGCGGCGTCGAAATCGCGGCGTATACCGTTGGTATACGCTTTCTCGGGTGGGGGCTGGTGCGACAATTGCACCCAGTCGGGTCAGCAGCTAACCCTAATGGACACTAGCAGCTGCTCATCCGAAAACGGATGGACACTTAGCAAAGGTTCTGTGATGACAATCCGTTCTGCCCGTCGTTTCTCCGAGATGAAGTGGCGCCTGCTGGCTGCGATCGCCGGTGCGGCGCTCGTTCCCGCCTGCGGGGCCCAAGCTGATTCGACTTCGGCCCAGACCACTGGAACTCAACTCAATCCGGATGGAAAAAACAATCCGTCGACGCCTATGTCGGATGAGATGAACGAGCCGGATGAGCCGAACATTCAGACTCCGGATCCACCGAACAATTCCACAGACGGCCCGGAGGAGGTCGACCCTATCCCCCCGCCGAGTCCTCCCGAAATGACGCCGGAGCCAGAAGAGCTGATGTGCGATTTTGGGCAGCCGGGCATGCAGTGCTTCAACGCGGAAAGCATGGAGCGCATGGCGCGCACCGGGTACGGACAAATCCCGTTGGAGCCGCCGCGCACCGACGAAGAAGTGCAAGCGGCGTTCTTGGACAATGGCTGCGCCAAGAAAGAGTTCATTGGTGACGGTTGCTGCAATCCGGCGGCGACCGAAGCGGTGCTGGTAGATGGGCAGTGTTGTTACCAATTCTGCACCGGCGCCTGTTGCGGCAGGCCATTGCAGGTGGACGGGCGGGCGCTCGTGGCTCCGCTGGTTCAGCGTGGGGACTGGAGTCGCGAGTTGGGATTCGCGTCAGAGCTAGATCCCGGCTCGAATTGGGCTGCGGAAATTGCGGAGTGCTGGCAACGGGACGCGCTGATGGAGCACGCTTCGGTGGCGTCGTTCTCTCGCTTCTCACTAGAGCTCATGGCGTTTGGGGCTCCGCCGGATCTCGTCCAGGCGGCGCACCGGGCAGCGCTCGAAGAGATCGAGCATGCCAAAGCCTGCTTTCGTGTGGCGCAGCACTTCTCCGGCCGGCGACAGGGACCGGGGGCGTTGGATCTAAGTCGCGTCAAACTGAGTTCGAGTTTGGCGGAAGCTGCTGCGCTGGCTGTGCACGAGGGCTGTGTGGGGGAGACCCTGGCATCCTTGGTGGCCGGTGAGCAGCTGGAGCGATCGCGAGAGCTGATCGTGCGGCAAGTGCTCTCGGAAATCTCGGAAGATGAGGCGCGCCATGCGGAGCTGGCTTGGAGATTCGTGGCTTGGGCCCTGGCACAGGCCACGTCCACTCAGGACGAGTCAGTCATCAATGCCGTCGAGCGCGCGTTTGAGCAAGCGTTGTCGAGCCGGCAATTTCGCGCTTCTGACGCTGAGGCAAGCCAATGGTCTGCGCAGCGTATCGAGGCGCACCACGCTGCTGGTCGTCTGACGCCGATGGAAATGGACGAGCTGGAACTCCGGACCAAGTCCGACGTGATTGAGCCTGCGGCTCGGGCGTTGCTGGCTGATGCTCGCGCTAAGCTCGAGCTACTGGTCGCAGCGGACGTCGGGGCGATACACCTGGAAAAAGACCGAACCGCTACTTCCGCCTGATTGGGTGCCGCCACCCGGCATGTAGATCAGACCATCCACGAACGCCGCCCCGGTCACGCCGTGGATCGGGGTGGGCAGTGGATCCAGCGCTCGCCATTCATCCGTCACGGGGTTGTAGACGTCGTGATCGGGATACACATCATTGGGTTCGCCAATGTCTTGTCCCTCGCCGCCCCAAGTGTAGAAGCAGCCGTAGGCGGCGACGCCGTTGTTGCCCCCGCGCGGCCTGAGCATGGGCGCCGCGCGGCTCCATTCGCCGGCGACAGGATCGAACACATCGAGCGCATCCGTGCGCGGACTGCCGAAGCCGCCCCCGTCGTAGCGGCCGCCAGCGACGTAGACTTTGCCACCGATGGCCGCCGCGGCGAGGTGGTTGCGTTCGTCGTAGTCTTGGGGAAGTGGCGGCAGCTGAGTCCACGCATCGTCACTGACGTCATAGACTTCAAAAGCGTTACCAGCTGGTGGGCGCCCGCCGACCACATAGATCTGATCGTCGATCACGGCCGCGGCACCGCCGCCGCGTGCGGTGGGCATGCTGGCGATCTCCGTCCATTCTGCGGCGCTCGGGTCGTAGGCGAAGCTGCGCCCCGTGTCTTCTTGCCCACCAAGACTGTACAGCTTTCCGGCGACACCTTTGACCACTGGATGGTGGATCGGGATCGGATGCGGACGGGCAAAGTCCCAGCTGTCTGACGCGATGGTGTACGCTTGGACAGTCGTCTGAACCTCGCGCGATGACGGATATCCGCCAACCACGTAGATCACACCATCCAGTTCGGCGACGGCCATTTCCGAATTGGCTTCCAGAAGGTCTGCGCGGCTTCCATATTCACCGGGCAGCGGCGGCGGCAGATCTTGCGGCGGGTCTGGCTGTATTGAAGCCCCGGCATCGTCTTCAGCCATCGGGGGATTTTCGTCCATCGGGACGTCGTCCTGTGGGGTCATCGACATATCCGTTGGGTCCGCGCCGTCGCCATCGAGCGGCCCCGGGGGCAGGGCATCATCCCCCGCTTCGGCGCCGTCCCCGTCTTCAGTAGCGAGCCCATCGTCATCGCCCAGCATCGGTGTGGGCGTGTTCGGCTCAGGATTGGACTTGCTTCCTCCAGTATTGGCGCTGCCTTCCGGATCTGAACCACAGGCAGCGAGCAGGAAGCCAAGGGCAGAAGTGCCGAGCCGCGAAGAAAACCACATGAGCATCAAGTGACCGCAACCCACGCAGAGCTGGCAAGCATTTTCCGCTGAGCGTTCGGTTTACGAAAACCGGAACGGAAGTTTTTGGGGCAACTTGCTGCGAGTTCTGCTGTCTGCTTTCCTCGCCCGCAGATTTTCGCGTGACATTCCTCTCATGCGCACCTTGTGGGATGGGATGGACGATGAGCAGTTTCCGCAAAAATGGCTTCTTAACCCCAACACAGTCGAATTGCGGTGTCAGAAGGCAACTTGGCTTTTATGCTGCGAAGCAACGGAGGGGCCACGATGGAAGGTGGGGCAAGATGAGCATGCTTGTCCGGGCGGTGCGCTGGTGCTGCTGGATGGTTGTTGGTTTGGTTGTGCTGGGGATGGTCGGCGGCTGCAAGCAGACCGCTGATGAGCGACTCGAACCCAAAGATCTGACTTGGGCCGAGCTGCGTTCGGTGCGGGGAGTCGCGGCGATTGCTGCTCCGGATGAACAAGTGCGTGACGCCTATCCTCGCGAACGTTTGGTGGACGGCGCTGGGGTTGAGCTCGAAGCTGGGGAGCTGGTTTGGCTGCGTTACGATGGTGGTAGCACCGTGCTGCTGCGTGGTCCGGCCAAGCTCACCTTTCGACACGACCAACTGGAGTTGCAGCAAGGGCGTCTGTTTGCCGAAGCGCCGACGGGAATTTCGCTGCGCGTGAAGACCGCCGCGGGGCTGCTCAACCTGGAAAGCGTGCGGGCTAGTCTTGAAGTGGACGCCAAGGGAGCCTTGGAGGCGTACGTGCTCCGGGGCGAACTGCGACTCGGTGATGAGCACCGCGTTCAAGCGGGTGAACGCCTGACGGCGACGGCCGAAGCCAAGCCACAGATCGCGCCGGCGCTAGCCTGGCACGACTGGACCGGAGGTTTGGCCACGACCGACCGCGCTCCGAGTCCGCCGCCCTTTGGGGTTGGCACGATCGGGGCGCGCAGACCAGGGGCGACTGGCGGTCCACGTTTCCCCTTGGCGATTCAAAACATGCGCGTCAACGTGAGTATCGAGAAAGACTTCGCGCACACCGTCGTCACGCAACAGTTCTTCAACCCCACTTCGGACACGGTTGAAGGTATCTATCAGCTTCGGATCCCGCCAGGCGCACAGTTGGTGCGCTTCGGAGTCGATCGCGACGGGCAAGTGATTTGGGGGCGCGTGAAGGAGAAGCATGCGGCGGCGGCCCAATATCAAAGCAACGTTTACGAAGGCTCCCAAGAAAACCCAGCCCTCTTGGAGTGGGTCGGGCCGGGTGAGTACCGAGCCCGGCTGTACCCCATTCGCCCGGGAATGCGCCGCAGCATCGTCGTGAGCTACAGCCACTGGCTCGACCGAACTGGACCAGACGCTGCTAGGCGTTTGTACGTCTACCCCATGGCCGCCCAAGGAGCCGATGGCGTGCTGCCCGTGATTGAGGAGTTTCGAGCCGAGATCGACTTGAGCAAAGCCGGGGCGACCCAGGTGCGCTCGGGGTTTGCTGGAGTGAAGCGCGGACAAAGCGTGGTCATTCGCCGTCATGATTTCGTGCCCCGCTCCGATCTGGCGATTGAGCTGTTTGATAACGCTGGCAAGACGACCGCTTACCGCGCCCAGCACGTGCCAGATCTTCAGGTGCTGTTTCCGGACCAAAGAGACGCGGCCAAAGAAAGCGCAAAAGGTGAACAAGACTATGTAGTCGTGCCGCTGCGCGCCGAAAGTCTGCCGCCACGAGAGGGCGGGCTGGATCTGGCGATCGTGGTGGACAATTCCGCAGCCACGACGGCTGCAGACTTAGCCGTGGCTAGGGCGGCAGCCACTGCTCTGCTTTCGCACTTGAATGCTGACGACCGGGTTGCGCTGATGCTGGGTTCAGACTCACTGGTCCCTGCGGTTGGAAAGCTTGGCTTCGTCAGCGTGGTTGATGAGGCGCGTCAACAACTGCTAGCGGGGCTGGCCAAGGCGCGTCCAGGAGGCGCCACGGACTTGGGGCGCATCCTGACGGAGGCCGCCCGCTTGCTGGAGCCGAAGCGGCGCGGCGCTGTCGTCTACATTGGTGACGGGCGCCCGACGGTGGGCGAGCTCGACCGGGTGAAGTTGCTCAAGCAGCTGCAGTCGTTGCCGCGACCGACTCGCTTGTTTACTCTTGGGTTGGGGCTGAACGCCCGCATGGACTTGCTGAGTGCGCTCGCGCGCGGTGGTTTCTCCAAACGCATCAGTGACGGCTATGGCGCGGCGGAAGCCGCGCTGGAAGTGCTGACGCAGGCAGACAAGCCGGCGCTCTTGGACGTCAGTGTTGATTTCGGTGGCAACGTCGAACGGCTCCAGCCAAGTGGTCCGCTGACGTTGATTGAAGGCCAGAGTACCTGGGTGGTGGGGCGCGTTACCAAAGCGATGCCTTCGCAGCTGGTGCTGAAGACGGCGGACTCCTCTCAAACGGTGGAGCTGGACGCTCATCCCCTGGATGACCACGGTGATTCGCGGCAGCGCTGGGCCAACGGGCGTTTGATGGACCTGCTACGCGCCGGTGAAGGCCGTGCGGTGTTGGTGGATCTTGGCTCCCGCTACGGGATCTTGACCCCATTTACCTCGTTCTACGTCCCGACGGAGAACGAGCTGAGAGAAGAACGCCGCCAGTACGAGCCAGAGGAAGAGGAAGAAGTTGAGCTCGTTACCGAGAACGCCGACAACAAAGAGGGCGGCACTGGCACTCGCGCCAAAGGCGAAGAGGGGTCGATGGGCAAAGAGACTTCCAGGGCAACCAACAAGCGCTACGCCGTCAAGGGGCCGAGCGACAATCCGCGTGAGCAAGCGCTGAGAGAAGCCGCCGAGTTCGGGATGATCGGCCTGCTCAATTCCGGCGCGAGTGGGGAGCCGCCGCCGGAGCCGATGAAGGATCCCGCGCCTAGAGACGAGCCTGAGGAGGCAGAATCTGATGACGCTTGGGCTGCGGGGGATGCTTATGGTGCTGGCGGGCTCGGCCTCAAAGCTGCCTCCAAGGGAGGCGGCGGTCGTGGTGATGGCATTGGCCTGGGTAGCTTGGGCACGTTGGGTCATGGCGCGGGCACCGGGACCGGGCAGGGTTTTGGCGGCGGCCATGGCAGGCTGGGTGGCAGCCATCGCACTTCGGCGCCGCGAGTGCGCATGGGAGCCACGACCGTCACCGGAAAGCTGCCCAAAGAGGTCATTCAACGCATCGTGCGTCAGAACTACGGACGCTTCCGGCTGTGTTACGAAAAGGGCCTGGGCGTCAATCCAAACCTCGAGGGGCGCGTCTCTGTCAGGTTCAAGATTGCCGGCGATGGGTCGGTCGGCAACGTCGCCAACGGTGGCTCGAGTTTGCCGGACTCCGGCGTCGTCGACTGCATAGTCCGCGCATTTTATGGTTTGAGTTTTCCGAAACCGGAGGAGGGCAGCGTCAGCGTCGTCTACCCGATCATGTTCAGCCCCGGCGGCGGCGCAAGTGCTCCTCGGGAGCCGCCCAAGCCTGTTGAAGAATCCAAACCCCAAGGTCGCGTGAGCGTCACCGTGGTGGTGGACAACGTGCAGCGCGTGCCGAGCCCGTGCAGTCCAGCCGCGGCCCTGCCGTTCTCTGAGCGCTTGAAGTTGTGGCGTGAACGTCTGGCGGGCAAGAGTCCGCTCGTTAGCAAAGACGTCTACTTCGCTACGTTGCATGGTTGTGAAGCCAAGTCCTGGCAGCAGCGTGCGCGACTGCTTTCGATCATGCTCGACAACCTGAAGACAGTCGAAGAGCGGGTGGACTTGTGGCAACGGATGATCGGCTTCCAAACTGAGCGCGAGCTGTTGTATCGGGGGATCTTGGCCCGAGTGCGCACGCCCCAAGAGACGCGTGAGCTGCACGAGGCACTCGGACTCAAGACGCTCAGCCCGAGCATTCTGGCGGATAAGTTGAAGGCTGCGAAGTCGCTGAAGGAACGCGCGGACATGCTGCGCGCCCTGGCCGCGCAATGGCCGGATGACTTGGCGCTGCATCTGAACTGGTTGGGCGCGCTAGAGGATGCTGAACTCTACGGGCAGGCGCGCGACCTGTGTCATGATCTGAGGGCACGCGCCGACGCCGACGCAGCCGTTCGAACCTACGTTGGCGAGCTGTACTTGCGCCTGGCGGAGCGAGCCAAGAACGCCAAAGAGGCAGAGGAGGATAGGGCTCAAGCCAAACGGGCGTTTGGCGAGATCGTCGAATTTGCCCCCGATGACCCGGGCGCTCGGCGCCGCCTGGGTGACTTGTTGCGCGCGCACGGTTGGTACGCAGAAGCCCGCCGCCACTATGAGACCCTGGCCGAGCTGACTCCGGAGGACCCAACGGTGCAAGTCTTGATCGCCACCTGCGCTTACGGACAAGGACGGATTGAAGAAGCCATGAACTGGCTCGACAAAGCGCGCCAGTCGGGCGATCCGGACAACCCTCAAGGCGTGGCCAGTTCAGCTTTGGCGGTCGCGTCCACGTACTTGGCGTGGGCCAGACAGCAGGCACGCCAAGACAAGGAAGCGGACGTCGCCAAGACGCTCTTGACGCGCGCTCGGCGGCTGCGCTCGGCGACCAAGCCGGGGGTTGCGAACGGCTTGCGGGTCACATTGACCTGGGATCATCCGGATTTTCATCCGACACTTTGGCGCAGCCTGGGTGACAGCGGCACCGTGGCGACCAAGATGGATCCGCTCTTGGGTATCGCGGAGCTGGAACTCCCCGCCGCTCCAGAGCCAATCGTGGAAGTACGAGTCGATCCAGCGCAGCTGGATGCGGTGGCTCGATTGGGCGTGCAAGGCCGGCTCACGGTGGCGTTTGATGAGCTGGGCGACAAAGAACGTATCGTCAGTGTGCCGGTGCGCTTTTTGCGGGATAGGCTCGTCCCAGCCGAGGGGCGCGCTAAGAACCCGTCGGACAAAGACGCGAGTCTTCGCTTTCGCATCGCCGATGGCGAGCTGAAGTTGCTCAACGGCAAAGAGGAGGTGGCCGATGGCTGATTCGAACGATGCCAACCCGGCACCGAATTCCAAACCGAGCTCTGCTCCGAAGTCGAGCTCGGCCGGGAGCCGCGCATCGACCATCAGTTGGCGCTGGTTGTGGCTGGCGGCCATCGGCGTGATCGGCGTGTGCGCTTGGGCGTATCACCTGCATCAACCGGTCGCCGTCAAGCTCCAGGCCACGATTGGTGATTTGCAGCCCATCCATGCCGGGGTGCTCAGCGCCGCCGCGCCTGTGCTCTCGGATACTCGCATTGTGGATGGTCAGGCGATTGAGACGGATGGGGATGGGCGTGCGCGTTTGCGCCTCGATTCCGGCGCTTTGGCGGTGCTGGACGAAAACACACGGCTCACCGCCCAAACAGAGCAGTTGAGGCTCGAACAGGGACGCGTCTTCGTCCTGGCGCCGGAAGGGGTCGAAGGCAAGCTGCAGCTGGGGCAGGCGCAGGTGAAACTGACGGGCGGTAGCTCGGGGATCTCGCTCAAAGAGGGGGTAGCGAGCGTGTTCGCCGCCAAAGGTGAGCTGAGTGTCACCCTGGACGGCAAAGATCACCGAGTGCAGGTGGGTGAGACTGCCAAGATCGAATCCGGCAAGGTTAGCGTCGCGCCTGAGCGGGCGTTTGATGATTGGACGGAAGGGTTAGCTTCGCCGTGGGCGTCCCCCCTGGCACCTGGACGCGCCCTCGGTGAGCTCACGGCTGATGGCCAAGCCATGATCGTGCGCGCTCACGACGTCCAAGCGCAGGTGCTCGGAGAGATGGCGACCACCCGCGTCAAGACCACCTACTTCAATGGTGGCACCACGACCCAAACGAGCAGCTATCGTGTGGCGATCCCACGCGGGGCGATGGTTTCACACTTTGCGGTTTCGTCCGTAGCGGGCGCAGCGGAGGTGGTGCCGGTCTATCGCTCCGCGTCCAACTACGAACAAGAGTCAGGTATCTTGGAGTGGGCGGGTGACGGCTGGCTCCGCGCCACCCTGCCAGCGGTGCTTTCGGGCAAGACCGTTGACGTCGAATTCGAATACGTCGAATGGTTGGATCCCGTCGATCTGCCAGACGCTGAACGCAGACTGCAATATCGCTATCCGATGGTCAGCTCCGAAGAAGCGCCGCCCATCGGCGAGCTGAAGGTGATGGTTGATGCGGGGCCCGCCAAACCCACCGCCATCGCACCTGGCATGGGCTTGGTTCCCCAGGGCAACAAGGTGCAGCTGACGCGGGGTGACGTGCGTCCAACCGCCGATGTGGTCGTGGACGTGCAAGCGCCGCTGCCCCGAGACGTCGCTCGGCTATATCGTGCCTCAGGTGGGCCCAAGGGTGACTTCGTCGTCATCCGTTCGGAGCTGCCTGGCGAGGTGAAGAGTGAGAATGTCGCCGTCAGCGTAGTGCTGGATGCTTCATCGAGCATGGCGGGGTCGCGCTTTGAGACGGCCAAGAGTTTCGTTCGGGCGCTCATCTCTGCATTAGGCAAGAACGACACCATCTCTGTCGTGAGTGCCGCGGATACCGTTGCTGACGTGGGGCCGAAAGCAGCCCAGGCGGCAGACAGAGCCAAGGTCGTCGCCGCTCTGGATGAGCTCACGCCCGGGGGCGCGACCAACCTAGCTGAAGCTCTGGAAGCTGGGCTCGATCGTTTGCCAAAAGATGCCCACGCCGGATTGCTGCTCTACGTCGGAGATGGTCTTGCGACCGTGGGTACGCGGCAGATCTCGGAGATGCACGCACGCCTGCGGCGCCGAACGGGAGCGCTGCCGAGGTTGGGTGCAGTCGCCATCGGGCGGGGCGCAGCCCACGCGACGCTGTCCGTCTTGACGCGCGGCCATGGTCCTTTGATGCAAGCCGATGACTCTCAGCAGGCCGCAGCTGCGGTCATGGACTTGATGTCCGAGGTGCTCAAGCCCGCTGTGACGGGCGCGGAGATTGAAGTCGGGCCAGAGCTGGAACGCGTGTATCCCCGAGAGCCGCACAGTGCACACCCGCAAGCGACGCTGATGATCGCCGGGCGCTTGCGCGGCGAGCTGCCGGGCCAGGTGACCCTGCGCTGGCACGACGCCGGCGGCGCCCACGAAGTCGTGAGGCCGGTGGTGGAAGTCCCGGCCGGGAGAGAAGATCTGGTGCGGCGTCAGTGGGGGACTCTGCGCGTCGCCGAATTGGTCGCTGCAGGCCAGGGGCGCGAGGCGCTGCTCGACACCGCGCTTTCGCTCCAGCTCATCACGCCTTGGACGTCTCTGAGTGTGGCCTCGGGCAAGCATGATGCGCCCCCGTTGGCGGCTCGCACCTTGGGACAGTCCGGTGCGTTTCTCGCAGTGGAGCGGACCCCGGTGTGGCGCGGTGCGCTGCTGGATGGTTTCGCACCTGCGTACGCGGATGAGACCTCCCTGGAGGAGTCCGTGCGCTCCGCCGCTCAAGAGACGTTGCGACGCTCAGCGCCGTCACTGTCGACGTGTTGGGCAGCGGACGTCAGCGCGGCTGGCCCAGCGTCGGTGGAGGTGAAGGTTCAGGTCGATGGCGATGGCAGTAGCACCAAAGTCGAGGTGAGCCGAGCGCCAGGAATGATTGAACGCTGCCTGCAGTCCATCGCCAAAGGATTGCGCTACCCGGTCAGTGGGATCCGACAGCCGGTTTGGGTCAGCTACACGCTCAAGCGGTATGATCCGGCTCAGCGCAAAGGCTGCTCTGGTACCTCGAAACTGCCGCTCGAAATGCGACGCGGGGTTTGGAATGATTGGCTGAACAAGCGAGGCCACGAAGCCGACCAACTGTATGCTGAGAGCAAGCAGCTGTGTGAGCTGCGTACCTGGAACGACCGAAGGGTGTTTCTGGAGTTGGTGCTGGCTAGAGCGACTCCCACGCAGGCGTTGGAGTTGGCGCAGAAACTCGCAGAAGCCGGACACGCTGATGCAGCGGCTTTCCTCGAACGCGAGGCACTGGCGCAGGCAACCACGCACGAGCAGCTGGCAGAGCTGAAAGATCTGCTGCTGGCTCACGAACGCTTCGCGCGTAAAGATTTCCTCAAGGACTATGACCAGGCCAAGAACAATCAGGAGCGGCTGAAAGTCGTCCGGCGTTACCTGGTGCTCACCCCGCACGAGCCGACGCTGCGTCGGCAACTGCTACGCCTGCTCGATGCGGAAGGTCAGGTCGATCAGTTGCTGAACGAAGCGCAGCAGATCCGGCTCGATCCTTTCGCAGACGCGCAGCTGATTGGCGAGGCGATAGCCGCATTGCAGCATTCGAAGCAGGATGCGCTGGCGCAGTCGATGCTGACTGAGCTGCTGGAGCGCGCTCCCCTCGATCCTTGGGCTCTGGCGTTTGCGGGCGATACGGCCCGACGCTACGGCTGGCTCGCCAGCTCCAAAGAGATCTTTGATGTGCTGGAGCAACTGCTGCCCGATGACGCGAGTGTGGGTCTGCGCAGTGGTCTCGTACTGTGGCAAGATGGGCGAATCGACCTCGCCCATCGCGCGCTGACCCGGATTGCGCAGACTGGCGGGCGCTCCGGGCACTCCGGGTTGTCACGCTTGGCGGAGGGGCTTTCGCAACTGATGCTCAGTGAGGCACTGGGGGCCAAAGGCGTCTCAGCGGACGACAAGGCCCGTGTGGAGCGAGCGCTGCTCACGTTGCGCAGCCCGCAGCGCCGCGTGCTCACGTTGGTAGATGTGCCGCCCACTTTGGAAGGCGTGAAGTTGGAGATCCGTCGGGGCGAAGGCAAGACCGCGGAAGTGGTGGAGCCAGATCTGCAGGTCAACGGCGTGGGGTTGTTTGCGTTTTGGAACGATATTGACGGTCTGAGCGATGCCAAGCTGGTGGTGCAGCGCAACGCGGGGTTGTCGCCCCAAGCGCCGCTCGACGTGCAACTGCGGACGCTGGTGCCCGATGCCGACGGTCCTCCGAAGGTGAGCCGTGCACAATTGGCGCTGGCGGTGAAGGGCACCACTGAGCTGCAGTGGAACGGCAACTCATGGATCGGGGGCTGAGATGGTGGACGAAGAACGTGAACATGAGGGCGCATCGCCCGCGCCGCCCGCTGAGTCAAAGTCCGAACTGCCAGCGGAGTCAACTGAGCTAGCCGCAGCCGAGCCGCATTCGGAGTTGGCGCCGGCCACCGCTGAAGCTGCTGGCCCTCCGGTGGGCGCGCCGCCTGCTCTACCCGATGATCCACAGCAGTTCGCTCGGGCGGTGGGGGCCAACCCAAACGCATCGGGAATGGGGCAAAAGGTAGCGGCTAGCTTCCTGACGTTCATCGTCATGGTGATGGTGGCTGTTGCCAGCATCTACTTTGCTGAGAAGATGGTCGGCACGACGAAAGAGCTGATGGCGGCAATGGCGTATTGGACGCTGGGTGCGCTCGGAGTGCGAGCGCTACTGCTGATGCTCAGCGGCAAAACCTTCTACGGCGCCGCCTGCGCGAGCGTGGCGTTTTCGTACTTTGGCCTGATGGGTGGGCTGCTGTACGAATGGAGCTCCCGTGAACTGTTTGATCGAGTGCTACGCCACGCCTTCGGTCACGACATGCCCGGCATGTTGGTGCCATGGCTGACATATTCTAGCGTTGGGATCGGCGGTTTCGCCCTGGCGCGGACCCTGTTCGGCGGTCGCGGCCGTTGGCCTGCGATCACCGCGCTGGCGGTTAGTGGCGTTTCGCTATTGGGCATGGCGTGGTGGTTCCTGCGGTCCATGAACCATGGGGCAAAATTTCTCGCGCGCGAAGGTTGTCGCCGGGTCGACGCGCCGCTGTCCTGTCAGACGTATGAATTGCGCTACAACGCTGAGCTAGCCGAACAAGCGACCGCTACTTGGATATTGCTCGCCATGTCCGTCTGCGTCGTGCTGCTGGCGGTCGCAGCTTTGCACCAGCTGGACGTGGAGCGCGAGAGGATAGTCCAGTACGCTGGCTTCATCTGGGGCGCGCCCGCCGTGTTGGTGCTGCTATTTACGTTCAGCGTGGGGTCTGGTTCCGCGCTGCGCGGCGGCGCGGTGGATCAGGTGGCTCAGCTGCACGCGCAAGGGCAGCGGGAGAGCGCTTGTCGAGGCTTGAGCCAGTTATTGGAGGGCGTTGAATCCCTTTCCGGCGAACAAACGCCAGGCTTGAATGAGCGGCTTCCGAGCTGGCGCGCGTTGGCTGCCAGCTGCGTGGAGCAATATGCGCCCTCCAGTCAGTCTGGCACCGCCATCCGTCGCGAGGACTGGGTGTGCAGTCTGGCCCGCAGAGTGAACTATCGCTCCGGGGACGTGCGCTGCTACTGAGCAGGATTCTTCAGGCGGATTGCTCCGCAGGCCGAACGAGTTCAGTCCGCGACGACGCGATTACGACCGCCTTGTTTGGCGGCATATAAACGCTTGTCAGCCAGGGCCACCAGCCCTTCGACGGATGGGTTGTCCAGCTCTCCGAACGCGGCGCAGCCAACGCTGACACTGATAGGGATTTCTCCGCCATCAAACTGCACGTAGCGATGGTTGCTCTCCCGGATGCGTTCTCCGAGCAGGGCGGCTCCCTCGAGATCAATTCCGCGCACGCTGATGGCGAACTCTTCGCCGCCATAGCGCGCCAGCACGTCTTCCGTGCGCAGGTCCGTCTTCACGGTTTTGACTACTTCGATCAGCACGGCATCACCTGCTTGATGCCCGAAGGTATCATTGACACGCTTGAAGTGGTCCAAGTCGAACATGATCAGCGCGGTCTCAGTGGAGTGACGTTTGGCGAACGCGATTTCACTCTTGAGGCGTTCGGACAGATATTCGCGGTTGTACGCACCGGTCAGTGGATCCCGAACGCTCGCGCGGTACAGGTTTTTCAGCAGTTGCTCTTCATCAGCGTCAGTGATCGAGTAGCGGACGCTGACCAAAGGTCCAAACTGCAGCACATCGCCGTCTTCAAGCTTGTGACTGGAGATGCGCTTGCCGCGCACCATCGTGCCATTGGCGGATTCGAGATCTTGCAGCCAATAGGCGCCCTTGTGCAGCATGATCCGCGCGTGCTGACGGCTGACGCCTTCGTACTTCAAGACCAAGTTGCAGTCGCTGCGGCGCCCGATCGTGAACTCATCGGAGTCGATACCGACGACTTTGCCTACATCTGAGCCCTCAAGCAGCACCAATACATGACGATTGTCGCGCGGGGGCAGGCTCTGCCCCAACGGACCGATGCTGAATATTGCAGTCGGTTCTTCGAAGTCGTCGTCAGGCACCGTCAGTTCTCGAGGGCGGCGAATTCTAGTTTTGCGCGTATACCGTGTCGGCACAATACAAAGATTGTGTACCGGCCTGATCTGGTCCGCGCTGGGTGGGTTTCAGAGTCAATCCCGCCGGTACCGACCAGGGATCGAATTTGAGATGCCGCAGTTTTTTCACTTCGTGTCTCTGCGATAGGCCGTGGCCAACGCGTCCGCATATTCGTTCCAGCGGTAGCCGGAATGCGCTCTGATCCACTCGAGTTTCAGCTCCGGGCGCAGGCCCAGCTGCTTATAGAGCTGTTTGACCAAATCGAGGTTCTTGATCTCACCGGTCTTGCGCTTCCATCCGTTCTTCTCCCACCCGGACGCCCATTTCGTCAGAGTGTTCACGCACAGCTGGCTGTCGGTATAGACGACCGCGGATTCCCCCTCCGGTACCAAAGCAATGCCCCGCATCAGCGCGGTCAGCTCCATGCGATTGTTGGTCGTGTCAGGATCGTGGCCCCAGGCTTCGTCGACGATTTCGCCTTCTTTCACGAAGACGGCGCCCCAGCCGCCAGGTCCCGGATTCGGGTTCGCGGCGCCATCGGTGAAGACGCCGTCTGCCGGCCCATCGGTGTACTTGGCGAGCACCTCGGCGACGGTCAGATCTTCCTCACGCGTCTGACTGGACGGTGGGCGTTTGGTGCGCCGCTTCGATGCTTTGCTGGGACCCGCTTTACCCCGACATTTCAGACAGGTTTTGGGTTGCCAGCCTGGAAACTTATCCAGGGCGGACTGGGGCACCTCAAAGCTGGAGCCGCAGCTACTGCAATCAAAAGTCGGCATGGTCGAGCCAGCCTAGCGGAAGTGTGCTGCACGCGGAAGCGCCCGGCTGAGTCTCAGGCGAGGTCAGGCGGCTAGCCAAGCGTCACTTGACGCGGGGGATCTTGGGCGGCGGAGGGATCGGGAAGGTATCCCACGCGGGCGTCAGGTTGTTGACCGTGCGGGACTCACCACCCACGTCATAAGTACGCCTCTGAAACCAGATGTCCACCGCTGGGGTGGTTTCGGTGATCACGCCGTTCTCCGTGACGATACCGGCGAGGTACAGCTTGGAGTTCGGACCCTTGAGGGAGAAGTTCCCTTGGAAGTTGAAGGTATCGTTGGGGTCACGCGCAGATTGAAAGATCACCCAGTAGTAGGTCTTGCCATTCTCAGCGGTGACTGCCCGCGGAGACCATTTCGGCCAGCTATTGTAGGCGCCGGGGCTCGTCACACCGCGTGGGTCGCAGGCGACAGGATCGTTGGCTACCAAGCGTGTGGCTTCTCCGCCGGCCGCGGGCACGACCCAGACCTCTGACGCCGGGTTGTAGTACATGGCGGCTGCCTGGTTGTCTTCCGTCATCACGTTGGCGTAGTTGGCGACGCGATTGAACGCGATCAACTTGTCGTCAGCAGAGAACGATGGGTAGTACTCCCAGACGCCCGGTTCGCTAGCACCGGCCACGGGCGTAGCCGCCCCGCCCGCGCGATTGTTGTACGGTACCGTATACAAGTCCGCTTCGGTGTCGCCGGAGGGGGGCATCGTGTCGCGTCCGCACCCGAGCCGGCCATCTTTGCCGCAGTCGGTGGAAACGTAGACCACGGTATCGCCAGCCGCAGACCAGTGGGGTGCCATCGCGCCGCGGGAGTCGCCTTCACGCGCCAAGAAACCCCAGGTGGTGCCGATCTCAGCCGCCATGGCGCGGCCCGCTTCCCAGCCTTGCATGGGCAAAGGATCTGGCGCAGCCGCCTCCAGATCGATCCACGCCAGCTCCGCGATCGGCTGATTGGATCCGCGGTTGTTGTCACCCTGGGTGGCGTACGGAGTGAGCACCTGCGCTCCTGGATCCAGATCCGCCGGCAGGGGCTCGATCAGCCCCGTGCCATAGCTGGAGATCACCACGCGGTCGCCGTCGATCCAGTGAGCTTTGGAGAACGTCTGGATGCCCATCCAGGGTTGTCCGATCAGGGCGCTGGCAGCGTCTGTCAGGTAAGACGGACGTGTGCCGGCGGAGCCGTCAGTGATTGAGGTAATGGTGTTTGTCCACGGCCATGAGTCCGTGAACGCGACTTCCGCACCGCCGGGCGTGGAAGTGTGACAGCCAATGCAGCGCACGGGGCGATCGGCCTGCAAGTTGCCGCCCTCGTCGCGTAGCACGATGCCAGGGTCGATACTCATTGGCGTCAACGCTTCGGTCGTGCTCACGTCACCCACGTTGAAGCCGTCCAGCAGCGAGCAGCTCTGGTCCATTGAATCCAAGCAGCTGAGTACGGCGTACACCATGCTGCCCGTGGCGCGGACTGGCGCGATGTGGAACGTGGTTGTCGCGCTGGCTCCGCTCTTGCCGCGAATGGTGACCGTGACGTCATTGTCATCGTTGTTTTCGGCAAACCCGACCCACAACTCCGGGGGAAACAGCCAAGAATTCTTGCTGGTGTAACCCTTGAGATCATTCTCCTGCTGAGGGCTCGAAACGGTGATTTCCCAGGCCTCATCTGTGCCAGCCCACTCGAACAGCGGCGGGCTCCAATTGGCGGGCATCAACGCTTTGTCGGGAGGCTCCAAGACGCAAACCCCACTGCCGCTGGCGGTCGCGAATGCGGCGGCCGGGTTGGCAGCATCGACACTCGCCCCCTCATCGATGAACGGGGTGGCCGGGATGTCTTGGCAGTTGCCTTGGCAGGCGGGCTTGGCTACCAAATCTTCCGCGGCTTGTTGCGGGTTATCCCCGCCGGCAAGCGGCGACATATCACTGTCGTCAACGAAGCCGTCGACCATGCCGTTCGGTGGTGGTGCGACCGGATTGCCGTCTTGATCGACCGTGACGCCGCTTTGCCCGCCGCTTCCCGGCTTACGTCCGACATCGTCGCTCGGGGCAGAACAACTCATGGTTAGGGCGCAACTCAACGCCAGCAGAGCGTTGAGCGAGCTGGTGATCAAACAGGCGGGGCCCGTGGCGACAAATCTCATAGCAACCTGACTATAATTGGCGGCGTTAACTCGTGCTAGGCGACCGCCTGATCCGTGGGTGCCCGTGCGTTTCGAAGGTGGGCAAATTCTAGCCTCGAAGTCGAACCGCTCGATCGCAGCCAAACATGCCAACTAGAACTTTGGCTGAGCGGCGAAATCGGCGAAACGCGCGTTTGTGCCCACAGCGGATGCGCCACTGGTGCGCACAGTTTGATCACACTTGGCCGACCACAGCAGGCTGATCACGGCAGGCTGATCACAGCAGGCGGTCAGCCAATTTCGAGCGAGGGGCGCTTGTCGGACTTGTGGGCGTCATGTTCGGAGCTGTCTCGATCTGCCCGGCGTTCGACTTCCACGAAGCTTGGGACCAGCGCGTCGGGATCTGGCGGCAAGGTCGAGGGCTCAGTAACCCAAGAGCTACCCGCCTTCCACAGGCTGTATGCCAGCTGGTCGACAACAGCTTGCAGCAGGACCTCGGCGCGCGCGCTGAGGATGACATCGCTCGACCACTCAATCTCGAGCCGTAGCCCCTTGGTGCTCACTGGGTAGCGGACTACGGTTCTGTCACTGCGTGTTTGAACCCTGCGCTTTGGTACGCTACCAGTCGGAAGAGGACCAGCGTCAGCGCTCGGCCATTGGAGGACCCGCTGCTCTTCGCCCGCGTGCGAGCGCCACAACGACAAGCGAGAGAATTTCGCTCGCTTTCCGAATTCACGCAGGCTCTCGCAGAGAGCCTCTTCGGTTCTTGCGGTCACCAAGTCCGTCATCGTCTCTGGCAGCACGCCACGCAGCAGCTGCACCTCCTGATCGTAAACACGCTGGTCCCGTCGAGCTTGCCTTTGGGCATCCGTGAAGTAGCCAGTAAAACGGACCAACCCGATCAGGACGACGCTGGCACCGAGGATTGCAAAGCCCACCTCCCAATCACGGCCCAGTGCGATGGCAATGGCCGAGCCGGCCAACAGCACGCTCGCACCGTAGAGACTCACGACGGCCCGACGATGCGTGACGCCCATGTCCAACAGTCGGTGATGGATGTGGCCACGGTCCGGCGAAAACAGCGGTCGCTTCTCCAGATAGCGTCTGAGCAGCGATAGCAGTGTGTCGAAGATCGGCAATCCCAGAGCGACCATGGGCGCGAGCAGGGACACCGCCGTCGACGCCTTCTGCAGCGGCGACATCAGTGCGCTGACCGACAACACGAACCCCAGAAAGTAGCTGCCGGAGTCACCCATGTAGATGCGGGCGGGATTGAAGTTGAAAAACAGGAACCCCGCGAGTGAACCCATCAACGACACCATCAAGGTCGCCACGAACACGCTCACGGCGGAGTCTCCTGTCAAGAAGGCGACGACGAAATTGGCGAAAGCTGCAAAAAATCCAATTCCGGCGGCTAGCCCATCCAACCCATCGATCAGGTTTACGGCGTTGGTGATGCCGACAATCCAGGCGATCGTGACCAAGAAACCGAAGCTGCCCATCGACACGGTGCCCAAGAACGGCAGCGAGATATTGTCGATGCGAAAGCCCACTTGGTAAGCCAGAGCGGCCACCAAGATCTGCACCAATAGCTTGTAGCGGGCGCGTACACCCCGCGCGTCATCCCAGGCGCCGATCACGCACAAAGCGGCGCCTCCGATCAGCAAACCCCAGGTCAACCCTGGCGACTGACGCACGAAGCGAGCCACGCCCGAGTCGACAACGAACAATGTAGCTAGTGGCGTGAGAGCCGCGAACGCGATCGTGATCCCGCCGAGTCTCGGGATAGCCTGCTGGTTGACGTTGCGCCCCCCTGGCCGCGAAACCGCCCCCACACGAAACGCGAACTTGCGAACCAGCGGCACCAGGACAGCGCACAAAAATGCCGCGAGCGCGAATGCCGCAAGGTAGGTCCGCATGTCGGGCAAAGTGTGGCGCCCGGCCCACGAAAGGTCAAAGATTGCGGCGTGCAACCTGGCGTTCCGTCGCGGCGAAACAGCCGGATTGAGATGGGGGGCTGGTCGAAAATCTCGGTAATCTCGCGGCTCAGGGCCTTTTTGGGGCAGATGAATAAAACGCTTGTCTTTGCTGGGACCTGCTCCTAATCCTCGCACGCTATGGATAAGGGCGATTTCGCGTCATTGATGGAATCTGGTGCGGCCGATCAGGTCCAGGATCAAGCGAGGCGGAGCCGTAAATTGCGCCCCGGTGAAGTGGTTGAGGGCAAGGTCGTGCAAATCGGCCGCGACAGTGTGTTCGTCGACGTTGGAACGACGACGGAGGCGCGCATCGATCGCGCTGAGCTAGAGGACAAGAAGGGCAACCTGCACGTCAAGCTTGGTGATGTGCTTCGAGCGAGTGTTGCCAGCGCCAGCGACGTCCATGGCGTGGTCTTGGTTATGGCACTGGGACGCGCTCAAGGTAAACCTGACACCGCCCAGCTCGAATCTGCGCTCGAGAGCGGACTTCCCGTCGAAGGCAGCGTCACCAAGGTCGTCAAAGGCGGCTTGGAAGTGCAGATTGGCGGCATCCGAGCTTTCTGTCCGGCGTCCCAAGTGGACGTGAACTACGTCTCTGAGCTGGGCAGCTTCGAAGGGCAGACCTTGCAATTCAAGGTTCTGGAGATTCGCGACGATGGGCGCAGCGTCGTGCTCTCACGCAAGGCGCTGATGGAGCAAGAGCGGGCGCGCAAGAGCCGCGAGATTTTGGACAGCATCAGCGTCGGCGGTGACTACGAAGGGGTCGTCAGCTCGCTGCAGAAGTACGGTGCTTTCATCGATCTTGGGGGCGGCGTCGAAGGCTTGGTCCACGTCTCGGAATTGGCGCATCATCGTGTTGAACAGGTGGAGGACATGCTCAGCGTTGGCGAAAAGCTGACCGTGCGTGTGCTCGCGATTGAACCCAACGACAAGAGCCCAATCCCCAAATTGCGACTCAGCGTTCGAGCCACCCAGGCGGCTCCCGTGAGTGACGTGCCGCAACCCGGTCAAATTCTGACCGGCAAAGTAACCAAGGCCTCATCGTTCGGGATCTTTGTCGAAACTTCGAAGGGTACCGGTCTGGTGCCACTGCGCGAACTGGGGATCCCGCGCGGCGCGGATCACCGCAAGCTGTTTCCTCTGGATAAGGAGGTGCAGGTGGTGCTCGTCAAGGGAGACGATGCTGGCAAGATCACGTTCAGCATTGGCCGCGTTGCCGGCGTGGAAGAACGACAGAACTATCGCGAGTTCACTCAGCAAACCCGCACTCATACGTCGCCGAGTGCTGTTGGTTCATTTGGCGCACTGTTGAAGGAACGCCTGAACCTGCCCGATCCTGTCCCCGAGGCGGCCCCACCCGCGCCGCCACCAGCACAGTCCGGGTCGACGGCTGCCTCTAAGCCAGCGGCTGCCTCTGAGCCAGCTGCTGCCTCTGAGCCAGCGGCTGCCTCTAAGCCAGAATCGGAGCCATCATCGCCCTCCGAGTCTGCGGATGCGGCATCCTCGGAGGCGCCGCCAGCGAGTGCTCCTCCGTCCGGCGCATTCCGCGGCCGTCGGCGCTAGTCTTTGCGTTAACCCACGGCTCTTCGCGTGGGTGCTGTAGCGCGCAGCGATATTCATGCCAGCAGTTTCGTGGGTAGGGTTGTCCAAGCTCGTTGCGCGTTTGTCGGGGTTCAGAAAGCGCGAAAATGTTATGGATCGACGACACGGTCTCTCACCGATCCGGACGGCGCGCCAAAATGTCGCGGATCCGTAACAAAAACACGATTTCGAAACAGCGACAAACGCACCTGCGGAACAGTGGGCCTGGCCGCTAGCGTCCGCGCGTAGTGTTGGCACGCGGTGATGACTGGGATGGCGGCTTGGCCCCACACCGAGCGGGTGCCGTCCAGACCTCGAACCACGACTGGGAGCACGGACCACTACTGGCGAACGCGGGGCTTGGTGCCGGGTGTCTCTGCTCGGGAGCTTCTAGTCCGAGCACCGTTGGCTTTGGACTTGGTGGATGCCTTGGGCTTGGTGGATGCCTTGGACTTGGTGGATGCCTTGGGCTTGCCGTTGCCGTGCTTGGTGGAGGCGGCCTTGGTACTGGTGCTCTTGGGAGCGCTGCGGGGGCGGGACTTGTGTTGGGCGAGCACGTGCTTGAGGAAACGTCCGGTGTGGGAGGCCTTGTCGCGGGCGATTTCTTCAGGGCTCCCGCAGGCGAGCAAGCGTCCTCCGTCGGGGCCGCCTTCCGGGCCCAGATCGATGATGTGGTCGGCGCACTTGATGACGTCGAGATTGTGTTCGATCACGATAACCGTGTTGCCGCCGTCAACTAGGCGATGCAGCACTTCAAGCAGCTTGACGATGTCTGCGAAGTGTAAGCCGGTAGTGGGTTCATCCAAGACGTAGATGGTTCGGCCGGTGGCGCGCTTGGACAGCTCACGCGCCAACTTGATGCGCTGCGCTTCACCACCGGATAAAGTAGGGGAGGGCTGCCCCAGGGGCATGTACTCGAGCCCCACCTCTTGCAGCAGTGACAAGGGGGCCGAAATGGACGGGTGTGCGGAAAATAGCTCGAGCGCCTCGCTGACTGTCAGCTCCAAAACGTCAGAGATGTTTTTGCCCTTGTAGGTGACGTCCAGGGTGGCCTGGTTGTAGCGCTTGCCGTTGCACTGTTCGCACTTGACGTACACGTCCGCCAGGAAGTGCATCTCAATCTTGCGCACGCCATCCCCTTCGCATCCCTCGCAGCGCCCGCCTTTGACGTTGAACGAAAAGCGCCCCGGAGCGTAGCCGCGGGCTTTTGCTTCGGGCAGTTGGGCGAAGAAGCGACGGACGTCGTCGAAGACCTTGATGTAAGTAACCGGGTTGCTACGGGGCGTGCGTCCGATCGGGCGCTGATCGATGTTGATGATTCGATCCAACTGCTCAGTCCCATCGATCCCGGCGTGGCGCCCCACTTTTTGGGTGCTGCCCTGATATTGCCGCCCGAGTGCTGGGCACAGGATATCGTTCACCAAGGTGGACTTGCCGGCGCCGGAGACGCCAGTGACCGCCACCAAAACCCCCAAAGGAAAAGCTACATCAATGCCCTTCAGGTTGTTCTCTTGAGCCCCGCGTACTGTTAGCCAGCCAGTTGGCTCACGACGAGGCCGCGGTTCAATCGACTTCCTGCCCGAAAGATACGCGCCCGTGAGGCTCTTGGCGCTCTTGACCAGCTCTTGCGGAGTGCCAGTGAACGTGACGTGCCCACCCTTGACACCGGCACCAGGCCCAAAGTCAATCACATGGTCAGCGGCGCGAATGGTGTCTTCATCATGCTCGACGCAAACCACCGTGTTGCCGATGTCGCGCATGCGAAACAGGGTCTTCAGCAGCTTTTGGTTGTCGCGTTGATGTAGCCCGATGGAGGGCTCATCCAAAACGTAGATCACACCGGTCAGTTCGGAGCCGACTTGACTAGCTAAACGGATGCGTTGCGCTTCACCACCCGACAAGCTTGGCCCAGCGCGGTCAAGTGACAGGTAACCCAGACCGACCGCTTTCAAGAAGCCGATGCGGCTGGAAAGCTCTTTGACGACTTCGGCGGCGATCTCTTGACGGGCCCCGGCAAGCTGCAGGTTGTCGAAGAAGTCCGCCGCCTCGACGACCGTCATTTGAGAGACCTGCACGATGGTCTTGCCAGCGACTTTCACCGCGGCGCTCTCTGCTCGCAGTCGGCTGCCGCCACAGTCTGAGCAGTTGGCGGTTCCCAGGAACTGGGAGTACCACTTGCGCGCACGTTCGCTTTGCGTCTGTCGAAAGCGCCGCATCAGACGTGGGATGATGCCTTCCCACGAGACTTTGAAGCGTCCGGAGCCGCTGCTGGCGGTCCACACCACTTCGTACTTCTTGTCACCCGTGCCCCACAGCAGTTGCTGGCGTTGCTTGTCACTGAGCTTGTAAAAGGGCTTTTTGGTGTTGAGCTTGAGATGCTTCAGAATTTGGGCGCGAAAATCCCAAGTCTTCTTTTCGGACGCGTCTTCACCCCAAGGGGCAATCGCTCCGCCGTCGATGCTCAGTTTGGGATCGGGCACGACCAACGCCGGATCCATCTCCACGCGAGTGCCCAGACCGTTACACGACTGGCACATGCCCTGCGGGCTGTTGAAGCTGAAGCCTTGGGGGGTCAGCTCTGGGAAAGAAACGCCGCAAGCGTCACACGCGAGTTTCTCTGAGTAAACGAGCTCTTTGGCGCCGTTGGTCGACTGCGGCTTGGCGCCGGGTTCAATTACCGCCAGGAGAGTGCCCTTGCCGTGCTTGAGCGCCAGCTCCACCGATTCGAGCAGCCGAGGGTGCGAGACCTTGCCCACGACCGCGCGGTCCACCACGGCTTCGACGTGATGCTTCTTGCGCTTGTCGAGTGCTTGCAGCTCTTCGCTACGGACGATTTCGCCGTCGACGCGCAAACGCACGAAGCCATCCTGACGCGCCTGTTCGAGCAGCTCACGGTGTTCACCCTTGCGGTTGACCAGCAGTGGAGCCAGCAGCCACAGGCGTGTATCCGGAGGGTGATTGGCCAGCTCTCGGGCGATTTGCTCCGCGGATTGGCCTTGTACAGGCTTGCCACACAAGTGGCAGTATTGGGTGCCCACGCGCGCGAACAAGACGCGCAAATAGTCAGAGATTTCAGTGATCGTGCCGACTGTGGAGCGAGGGTTCGTCCCGGTGGTCTTCTGCTCGATACTGATGGTGGGCCCAAGACCACGAATCGTGTCGTAGCGGGGCTTGTCCATCTGCCCCAAGAACTGACGCGCGTACGCCGACAGCGACTCGACGTAACGCCGCTGGCCCTCGGCATACAAAGTGTCGAAGGCCAGGCTACTTTTTCCGGAGCCGGAGACGCCCGTGATGACCACGAAGCGCTTCTTCGGGATTTTGACGTCGACGCTGTTGAGGTTGTGCTCGCGAGCGCCCTTGATGTGAATATGATCCAGCTCCATCTGACGACGGGCTGACTAGTTGATCTTCAACAGCTCGATGTCGAACACTAGAGTTCCCATGGGACGCCCCCCTTGGACGCGACCCTGGGTCTTGCGGATGGCTTGCTTTTCACAGCTGCCTTTGGCTTCGCGGGTTTGAGCCATCAGAAACTTGATGGCCGCCATCTTGGCCGTCTTTTCGTCTGCGTCATCCACCTCTGCCGGGGGCTTCTCGGTCAGCTTGGCGCCCTTGCACTCCTTCTTGAGTGTGGCGTCCAGCTGCTTGAGCTCTTTGCCAACCGACTCCATGGCTTCGCCATAGGCCAGCCCGCCTGGGATCCAGAAGCGGGTCTTTTCGCCCTCGACCATGAGCTGCACGCCTTCGGTCCAACCCTTGATCACTGCGCCCAGCGCGAATGTGGCGGGCTGCCCGCGCGTGACTGAGCTGTCGAACATCTTGCCGTCCGTGGTCCAACCGGAGTAGTGCACCTCAACCTTGTCGCTGGCCTCCGGGTGCTTCTTGCCGGTGCCCTCTTTCAACACGCGGTACTGGATGCCACTCTTCGTCTTCTTGGCGTCTTTGGGGGCAGCCGCCACGTCTTCCGGGGTTTCCGGAGGATCCGGCATGGCGATGATTTCCAGCAGCTCAATGTCGAAGGTGAGCTGACCTGATGGTGCCCCTGGTCGGCGGGGGGTGTCGCCGTAGGCCATCTCTCCCGGGATCCAGAAGCGACGCTTCTCGCCCTGGACCATCAGCTGCACGCCCTCTGTCCAGCCCTTGATGACTTGGTTCAAGCCGAAGGTGGACGGGCGGTTGCGCACCACGGAGCTGTCGAACATTTTTCCGTCCTTGGTCCAGCCCGTGTAGTGCACCTTGACCTTGTCATTCGCCTTGGGGTGCTTGTCCCCCGTGCCCTTTTGCAGGACGAGGCTGGCCATGCCGCCGGGGTGCTTCTCAGCATCCGCTGGCGCGGCGGCGACATTGTCCGGCGCGGGGATCTCCTTCTTGTCAGCCGTCTTGGAAGCCGACTGATCTTGCTTCTTGGCAGTCGCTTCGGCTTTGGCCTCAGTCTTGGGTTCTTCCTTCTTCTTCTTGCTGCAAGCACCGCTGCCGATGCAGAGCGAGAGGACGACGAATGCGGAAAGGATCTTGGTGGGGGACATATCGGGCGCAGATTCTGATGCAAGCTTGCCCCTTTGAACAGAGGTTTCGCGACTATTTCTCACGCGGATTTACGCGGGAAATCGCTGCTATTTTGTGGGAATAGCCTGCCTGCGCTGTGGCTTGGCGTGGTTGGGATCTCGCTGCCGGGGAGTCCGTAAAAAATGAACGCCTAAAATGAACACGGGGCGCGACGGCGAAGCGAAGCCGACGCTAGCCGGGCCGCGCGCGAAAGCCCCCGGGAATGCCCCGACTGCATCGGTAAGCGTGGCCGGCTCCGTCTGCGCCAGCCGGTGCCGCCGGGCCAACCCACAGGCCAGGAAGTCTGGATTCTGGGTTGTAAGCGATTGAATTTACATGAAAATATTGCGGGTTGCGGGATGCCGCGTGCGGGCCCCTATCGCGCCCGCCGCCGCCTCCATGTATAGACAGGGCGAACCGAAGGTTTCGCCAATGGAACGCGTGGGCGGAAGCTCAGGACAGTAGAGGGAACACAGAGAATGCAAGCACCGAGTCGTTACGTGAGTTGGACCCTTGTGGCCGTTGGTCTGGCCACCACTTCAGTCGCCTGTAAGGACCAGGCCCAGTGCGATGAGGCACTGCAGACGGCGCGCAAAGCACTGCAGGACGATTACTTGGACTTTGAGTCGGCTCGCAAGTGGCGGGAGCACGCGGGCAAGATCTGCGGCGCGGGTCCCGAGATTGAGGCGCTGGACAAAGAGATCGTCTCCAAAGAGGAAGCGGTCGCCAAGGCTGCCAAAGAGCGAGCCGAAAAAGAGGCCGAAAACGGCAAGAAGGCGATGGAGGTCGCTGGTGAGCTGTGGGCCAAGTTCGGCAAGTTAGATGACGACAAGAAGACCAAGAAGAAGCTGAACAGCACGCGCGACAAGATCAAGAAGATGACCAAGGGCTTGACGGAGGAGTACGCCAAGCAGGTCAACAAGTTCAACAACGCGCAGTACAAGAAGCACAAGAAAGACGTCAAAGACGACTGACAGCTGCTTGCGCCGTCGAGCGCCCCGCGGCCGTATCCCGCTGAGCTACGCGGGTAACGGCAACTCTAAGTGAAAGGCAGAGCCGGCGTCGGGCTGGCTCTCCGCCCAGAGTTTGCCGCCGTGGCCCTCCACGATGGAACGGGCGAGTGGCAAGCCCAAGCCCATGCTCGCCCGGCCCTGTTTGACGTTGAAGGCTTTGACGGAAAAGCCCAGGTCAAACAGTTGGGCCAGCTTGGCTTCGTCCATGCCTTTGCCGGTGTCACGGATGCAGACGCGCAAACGGTTCTCTACGCCGCGGGCTTCCAGCAGCAGCACGCCGCTTCCGTTCATGGCCTCGAAGGCGTTCTTCAAGATGGTGTAAAACACCTGATTGAGCAGCTTGGCACGGCAAGTGATGGTGGGCAGCTCTGCGTATTCGCGTTTGACCTCCACCGCGCCCTTGATGTCATCACCAATCAGCGAGAGTGAGCTATCAAGCCCGTCGCGCAAGTCCAACTCTTGCAGCTCTTCTTCATCCAACTTGGTGAAGTTCTTGAGCGACGTGATCAGCGCCTTGACCCGCGCCATGGCCTGTTCGGTCGTGCTCATGCCCTGGCGGAGCGCGCGGACTGCCCGTTGCAATTGCTCGTCTTGGCGCAGCGCTTCGATGTCCTTGGCGGAATCCAGGCTGGAGCTCACGCGTTCAACCGCGCGGGCGTTGGTTTGAGTGCTGGCCTGCAGCGCGCCCAGCGGGCTGTTCAATTCATGCGCGATGCCGGCGACCAGACTGCTGACGGCGTCCGTCTTGGCGTTGATCAAGCGGCTGGCTTCGGTGCTGATCATGTGCCGATTGGTGGCCTCGAGTTGGACCACGTCCTTCATGGTCTGTCGGGCCCAGCGCGCGAGCATCGTCATGAAGCCACCGGTCAGCGCGACGCTGGCCACGCGCCATGCGAAAAACCCGCCTTTGACCTCTTCTGACAGCAGCCCCCGAAGGTTGTCCTCGGTCCACACCAGCCGAGGATCGAGGGATGCGTAAAATCCGGTGCCCAGGAGCAGCGCCACGGCGACGCCGGTGATGAACAGCGGATACTGCGGCCGCAGCGCCATGCTGTTGAACGCGATCATCACGAACGCGACCGATGGCAAATTGCTCTTCAGCAAGAACGCTGGCGGCGCGCTGCTTCCGCCCACGGACAAGTACCAAATCAGCGGCAGCGCACACAGTACGATGCCGTCAAACGCCGCTACCGTCCAACCGACGCGCACCAGGTTGCGGTGCTCACGAATGCTGCGCAAGCTGTGAGCCATCAAGCCCAAGCCAATCACCGCCAGGCTGATCGTTGCCACGCCCTCATCGTGCGTTTGGTTCAGCAGCGTGACGGCCACGCCCACGATACAGAACGCCAGCCGGGCTGTGAAAGACCAAGCCAAAGCTCGGGCTTCGCGCGCCCGAAACAGCGATTGCAGCTCGGTATCATCCATGGCGCAGAATCGAGACTAGCTGCCGTAGAGCCGATTCATTTCGCTGGCCAACTTGAAGTCGCGCTCCGTCAGGCCGTCCGCGTCATGGGTCGACAGCTCAACATTGACGCGATTGTAGACGTTCTTCCAATCCGGGTGATGATTCATCGACTCAGCCACGAGGGCGACGCTGCTCATCCAGCCGAACGCTTCGACGAAGCTACCGAACTTGAACTCACGCCGAATGAACTTGCCTGACTGCTCCCAGCCGGGGACCTTGCCAAGTTGCTCCGTGATTTGATCTTGCTGCAGGGCTTTCATCGTGTGCTCCTGATGGTTGAGGTAGCGCTGGGTGACGGGGCGGTCCCGGTTTCAAGTGCGTTTCATAGTCGTGAAAGGTTCCGCCAAAGCAGGGCATAGGGGCTTTGCGCTTAGCCTGCAAGTCTGGCCTTTCTGCGGTGAAAACCAGCCATTTGAGTGCCTGAGCAGCGGCCGGGCTTGCGCGTGGATTCGCCAGCAGTAACACTTACTATTCATGCCGGATAGCGATTACCCGCCCCCGGATGAAGAAGTGAGCAACGTGGACATCGACGTGGCCGCTAGTGACTTCTTCCGGGAAGTTGTGACCGTAGCGATTGAAGACCGTGGCATTGAGGCCACTCATCAGTCTGAGACCTACCTGATTTCGTTGCTCTCAGATCATGCCCGCCGCCCCGATGGGTTGGGGGACTTGTCCCAGCCGTTCGCCGTGCGCCTGGCGCGAGCCATGGATACCAGCGGAGGTGAACGTTTTGAGCGCTTGCGCTCCCTGGGGGATGACGTGCTGTTCTTGAGTGGCTTCTTCTCAGATCACCTAGAGCGGCGCGGCGTGGAGCTGGGCTATGCCGCCGGCCTGGGTCAGGTAGCGTACGGCAGCGTCGCGTCCATGTTGCGCAGCCACGCGCAGGACCCGCCAGTGTTTGATGAGCTGTCGCACAAGTTCTCGGCGTTCGTGGCCCTGTTCCAACACGTGGCAGACATCTTGGCCGCGCGCGCACCACGCAGTGACGCCGCCATTTTGGATCTGTATGAGCGCTGGTCTCGCAGCGGGTCGTCAGTCTTGGCCGACGCACTCATGCGCCTTGGCGTCATGCCCAGTCGCGGCGGCAGCGACTTGAACTAACAGCCACCTTGAAGTGATCGTCGCTAGGGGGCAGATGACACCGGCCGGCGCTCAGTGGCGTTTGTTCGACTGTAGTCGGCGCATGGTTCCCGTGAGCTGTTTGCGAATGAAGAGCGGCAAAGTCCACGCGTATTGCGGCCAGAGGCGGAGAATCTCACCGAGCCTTTGGTACCACCACATGCTCACGGAGACGTTGAAGTCTGCGAGCGAATCCACCTCATGCCACCAACAGTGGGGAAGATATAGGCAATCACCCTCATGTAGAGTCACGTGTTCACCTTTCTTGGGATCGAATGCGGGGAACTCATTGGCGGTGAGAGCCCGAAGATTAACCCGACTTACAAAAGGAGCATGTCCCCAAACCGGATTAGGGTAGAACCCCCGCAACGTTGGAGGGAAGATTGTAAACCGTTTGCTCCCTTTGAGTTGGACGAAGAAGTTCTCGAAGATGTCATAGTGTAGGCGAGACGTTAGCTCGTTGCCCCCGACCCAGAGGAATGCGATCGCCAGCTGATTGGCATGTAGAAATTCGGGAACTTTGAAGTCCTCGCTCAACTCCGGTAGTCCGAGGAGGTTGTCCATCAGGTAGAAGTACTTTGCCGCAGGGTCATGGTCTAGAAACACCCTCGTGGCAAACTCGTCCATGCCCATCGACCCGATGGGTAGCGGGGCCGCGTGCGTAGCCGAAGTGGATGCGCTCGTTCCCAGCGATACCCGCACACTTCGCGTCCCGACAATATCCCGGAAATATTCGGCGCTCCACTTCTCCGTGCCTCTCAGAAGTTCGTGGCAACTGCGGACTACTACTGGCGTCTTAGACGCGGTGACACTGCGGAAGTCCGTCTCGTGAGCCGGGGCTATCTCCAACACCTGGTTAGGCTAGCCTGGAGGGTTGCGTGGCGCAAACGTCGTCCTGATCATGTGCTGGTCGTCGGGCGAGGCCCGTCTACTCAAATACAACCGTCTTGTTGTGCCACACCAAGACGCGCTGCTCGATGTGCCAGCGCACGGCGCGACCTAGCACGGCGCGTTCCACGTCACGCCCCTTGCGCACCAGATCTTCGATCGCATCCCGATGGGTGGCGCGCAGTACGTCTTGCTCAATGATCGGACCTTCATCCAAGTCCGCCGTGGCGTAGTGGGCCGTCGCCCCTATCAGCTTCACCCCGCGGTCATGCGCTTGGTGGTAGGGCTTGCCGCCGATGAACGCGGGCAAAAACGAGTGGTGGATGTTGATGATGCGCAGCGGAAACTGGCGCACGAAATCCGAGGTCAAGATCTGCATGTAGCGGGCGAGCACCACCAGGTCGACATTCAGCTCTTTCAGCAGCTCCACCTCACGCTGCTCTTGAGCGGCCTTGGTCTCTTTGGTGATCGGAAAGTGTTCGAAGCGAATGCCGAACTGCTTGGCAATCGGCCCGAGGGTTTCGTGATTGCTGACGATCACTGGGATCTCACAAGCGAGCTCACCGCTTTGATGCCTCCACAACAGATCATACAAGCAGTGATCATACTTGGAGACGAAGATGGCGACTTTGGGCCGCTGATGCTTGTACGACAGCTGCACGTTCATCTCGAAGCGTTCGGCGACTTCGTTGACGGCGGACTCCAGGGTGAGCTTGTCGGTCATCAGCTCTGTGGTGTCGAACTCAATCCGTTGAAAGAATTCGCCCGCGGTGGCGTCCCGGTGCTGATCGGCGCTCAAGATATTTGCGCCGTGGCCATGCAGCACCTGGGCCAGGGCGGCCACAATGCCCCGACGGTCCGGGCATGAAACGAGCAGAACTCCTTGATTTTCGAGGGTATTGGGGTCAGTCACGGTCGTGTTCTTGTATTGCAACCGCAGCCCTAAGGCTAGAGAACACAGCCCTGAGGCCAGAGAGCGCGTCCCTGAAACACCCGCGGGACTAGAAAACTCGGCGCCTGGGCGGAGCAAACAACAGTCGGGGCCACACTCGCAGGCAGCAACACCGAGGCGCGAAAGGGTGATCTATTGCCGCACCGTTTCCGAACAACGCAGGGGCTACTCAAGTTCGCAGTTGCGAGCGTTCCCTACATCGTCTACCACCGGACCAGGGACACGATGGACAGGTCGAAGCCAGACACGGAGCGCACTCCGCAGCCGCCGCCCCCCTCGCGTGAGCCGATGCCCACGCTGCCTGACGGCGTGCCCCTGCCCAGCCCCGCGCTGTACGATGATGATGAGAAGACGGACGTAAGTGACCGGTCTAGCTGGGGGGACGGCCCCAACAGCCAGCGCACCAGCTCCCCCGATAGTCGCAACGCGCAGACCATTCCCGCCCCGCCCATGTTCGTCCCAGAAGAGGGCGATGAGGGTGGCGGCAGCTCGCGTTGACGTTGGCAGCGCTTTGCGGCGCTGATTGGTGAAACATAAGGAGGGTGAGACAAAACTCTTCGTTGCGATGCTATTTCACTTGAATCGTGTCGCAGATTGGTTCGGTGCGACTGCAAACCTGTGGTCAATCTTAAGCTGTACATTGAAGGTTAGGGTTGTTCCGTCACAATCAGTGTTGATGAGGGGCGCTTACTTGAGATCAGAGTTACCTAGAGTCGCTAATGACTCGATACCACCCGGATTGGATTCGGAGCCGCGTGAGGTGCTCTCCCCGCCGTTGCCTCCAGTCGGAGTCGGGTTGGGACAACAGATGTCCCTGGGTGAGCGTCTGTGGGATTTTTCATGGGATGACTACCTGCCCGCCCCCATGACCCCGGACGGGATCGTGTTGGTGCGCTCCAGCTATGCGCAAGCGTCCGCTTTTATTAGTGAACACTACGAGCACATTTTTGGACAGTGCGAGCGGTTTTTGGTGTCACCCGACACGCCAGCCAAGCGGCGCTACCTGCAAACGGTGGCAGATTTCCTGGAGTTCCGGCATGACGGTGAGTGTGTGGGCCTAGCTATCGGCAACGCCACGGATTGGTCTTCCTACTACCTGCGCAGTATGGGACTCCTGCCGGCCTTCCGAGACCAGAAAGCCGGAGGTGCCTACCTGCGGTTCATGTGTGAGGTGCTTTCTGGACTGGGCGTGGAGCGAGTTGAAGCGCACACCTCGCCGGACAACGAATTTTGCGCCCGCGGTATGGTGCGGTGCGGGTTCCACCATTCAGGCACCGTGCTGAGCGAGCGATGGGGGGCACTTTCCATGTTCACGAAGTATCTGGATCCGGAAGGGTGCCGCGTTTTCAAGCGGCAATTTTGCGCCGTTGGGTGACCAAAACAGGGAAAGGAGAACATCTATGAAGAAGAAGTTTGCAATGTTCTGTATCTAAACCCACTCTGAAGCGGTCGCCGGTACGGACTGGGACATAATAGCCGGTCCGCGCGCGGCAGGGGATTCGGCCTCGTGGAACTCGCAGTAGTTGTTAAGCAGCAAATAGAAGAATTCGTCAATGACCTGAATGCCAAGCATCCAGCGTTCGAGAAGGCGCGCAAAGGCGAGATCGGACCGTGCGCGATCGCGCAATATCTCATGAGCTTGCGCTACGTCATGCGTTGCAGCCCGCAACACATGAGTCTCGCGGCCAGGCGTGCGGACGAAATGCTGATGCCAGAGCTGGCGAGCTACTTGCGTAGGAAGCAAATTGAGGAAACGGGGCATGACCTTTGGGCGGACTCCGACCTACGAGAGCTAAGCGGTTGGTTCGCTCAAGAGTTTGACTCACACCCGGCTCCCACGGTGATTGCCCTCATGGAGTTTGTGGAGGCTGAGTCTGGCCGGGACCCGAGGATGTACGTCGTTTACGCACTGTTTGCGGAGTACATGACGGTTCTAGCGGGCGCTCCCTGGATACAACTGCTTACGGATCGGTGTGGAATACCAAAGAACGCACTAACGGTTGTCGCAAAGCACGTCGCAGCTGACGCGGCTCATGCGGACGAAGGATTCTCGGTGGCGGCAGAATTTCTCGCAGATCCTCAAGTGGCCGGTCCTAGCCTTGCATTCCTCAGGGAGAGTATGGGCCAGTTCGAGGACTTCATGAGAGAGATCGCAGCAACCCAGGGGTGAGCTCGGTCTTGTGGCGCCACCGCACGGTGTGTTTGTCCCGATACGGTAACGCGTTCCCCGCATTTCCAAGGCGTGGAAAGATAGAGGTACATCCAAGGGACAAGATACGGCATATCCGGTATAACCCGGGCTATGTCGGATGGGCAGATGGACGTCGGCGGTGCACGTCTACTCCGGGAACTCGGGCGAGGTGTGCAATGCGCGGTGTTCCGCGCGGAGTACGGCGGGGAACTGTGTGCGATATATGTGCCGCTTCCAGAGGTGCGAGCGGACCAGCGCCGGGTCATCGCCTTCCGGCGCGAGATTTGCACCCTCGCCCGTTTAGAAAACCGATGCCTTCCAAGAGTGCTCGAACTCGGCGAGAGCCAGGGAATTCCATTTGCTGTAAAGGAGCTGGTTGAAGGGCCCAGTCTTGAGCAACGTGTTCGTGCTGGCGAACTCCTAGGAAACGGCGACGCCCGGTCTCTGCTCGACGAACTAACCTCGGCACTGTTCACGGGGCATCAGTTTGGCGTGTGGCAAGGCGCGCTAACCAGTCGATGCGTGGTTCTGGACGGGATTTCGAGGCG
>JBNLEN010000007.1:0-83471 GCA_050304975.1 Polyangiaceae bacterium | reverse complement strand
CTCCGTGGCTCCACGGGAGTAGAGCACCGTGGTACGACCGGCGAGCAGGCTGCCCCAGTCACCGATGACCTTCAGGTAACTCTCACGCCAGTCTGCGTTGACCGCAGCGTACTTTCGACGTGCCGTTGAATCAATGAAGGTGGTGACTGCGGTGTAACCAATCACGTCCGTGGTGTCCGTGAGGCGGTTCTTGAAGCCGAAGCCAATCACGTTGCCGACAAAGCCGGTACGAATGCGCAGATCTTGGATGGTACCCGCTTCAGTATTGACGTCCTGGCCTTCCTCAATCTCCACCGGCGAGTTGTCACCACCCGCCAGGAGCGACACGTTGTTGCCGTTGGCGTCTTGAGGAGACTTGGGCAAGCCATCGCCGGTGTTGTAGTTCAAGAACGCTTGCATGCGACCGTTCACGAACACGGTCCAATCATCGTTTTCAACCAGGTTGATGTCAGCTTTTGCAGAGCTTGCCTGCAACACCACCGTGGCGCCGAGGGCGCAATTCAAGAATAGGGCCAAGCCCGAACGAAATATACTTCTGCTTTTCACTACAATCTCCCACCTGAGACTAGCTGCACCCGCCCACTTGCGCGGAGCGCACTTGATTAATTCGTTGCACAACCGGCCCTCCCTTCTCCTAAAGGGCCGGTTGTTGGTTGTTGCGATTCGTTTGTCTACGCGCAGAGGCTCACGGCATCGGCGTGAAGTCCAAGACGTCGATCAGCCACCACTGGCCGGAGTGCGCTGGATCCAAGCCAAGGCCTGGTTGCTCAAGCCCCTGTGGTTGGGGATCGGCAGCCTGGATGTCCACGCGGCGCGCTTTGTCTGCACAAGGCCAGCCGCCAGGGCCGCAGTTCTTGATTTGGCGGCAGTTGGCGTCAAACACGCGCAACTGAACCTTGCCGCCACCGATCAACTGGATGGGCTGCTCATAGCTGATCGCGAACGTGTAGTGACCCGTCCCGGTATCGGCGTTGAAGAAGTAGATCATCGTTTCTTGACCGTTCTGATCAAAAACGTGCATCTCATACGTGTTGTAGTTGTTGTCACCGGCGGACAAATAGTTGCCGGCGCCAGCTTCCATCCACGCAAAGGAGATGTTTCCACCGGGCTCCTGATCTGGACGCTGCTGCTGTGCGCGGGTCGCGACGTTGCCGTATTCGCGGGGCTCCATCACGCCGTAGAAGTGCATGTTCGTCTCATAGACCACACCCGGTTCGCCACCGATCGGAAACTCGATGTCAGCTTCCAGAGCGCCACCTTGGCATTGAGTGTCACCTTGCACGGCATTCGACTTCCAACCACCACCGGAGCAGTCATCCGTTGACGGCGTATCGCCGCAGGGTGTCTGAAGCAAGTGCCCGTCGAGCTTGCCCACGAGGTCAGCGAGGGTCAACGCCGGGGGCATCTCGCCGCCAGAGCCGCCGTCACCGCCCATGCCTCCGGGCATGTCTCCGCCCGTACCGGCCATGGGCGGCGCTCCGCCGTTACCGCCCATCGGTGCGGCTCCGCCGCCACCACCCATCGGTGCAGCTCCGCCGCCACCACCCATCGGTGCGGCTCCGCCGCCACCACCCATCGGTGCGGCTCCGCCCATGGGGGCCGTGCCGCCCGCGCCGATCATATCGCCACCGGCACCGCCGCCAGGAGGGGACGAAATCGGGGGGGGCTCTTCAGCTGTTTCCCCGCACGCCAAGACCAGGGCACCGGCCGACACCAGAGTGAAAGTTGCAAGTGAATATTTCATCGTGAGTTTGGTCCTTCCGCCGGCGCTGCACCGCCTGCAGAGCGCGCCCGACGTTTTCAAAGAAGTGAGGAGGAGGAGGAGCGCAGACTACTCAACACGCGGGCCCTGAACAAACCCTTATTACTGCAATTGCCTCTCTAGAAGCAGATGACGAAAGCGTACCAACAACCATGCCGCAAAGTTTCTACCTGTGCTGGTAGTTGACCCTTTCGTCGCGCGTTAACATCCGCGCGTTAAGCATCCCCCAAGCGAAGCAGCTTTGTGCTGTTTTTCCAGCGTTTTTCAGCCGTCCTCGCAGGGGTGTGTGAAGAATGCACGCCCGCCTGGAAAGCGGCAGCATTCGTACCAGAGCGAAATGGCGGTCAGAAATTCTTACTGAAATCGTACCGCACCGAGATCAAATCCCAGCGAGCTGACATACAGCGCGCCATCCGCACCCTGGCAGCACCGCGTTTATTCTCAAAAAGGCACGCAAGCATCTGAAACTACACATATTTATTAGACTTCCAACTACTGACAGTTCTTGCCGCAGCGCTCCATCAGGTAACCTTCAATTCGCTCAATGGCGGCGGGGGGTAGCTCTCCGGAGCGCAGGGGAGGCATCAGCTGCGGGGAATGGCGGGGCAACCGAATGCGGTCGACCACCTCCGCAATCGAGGCGGGCTCGAGCTCATCAATCCGCTCAGCGTTGAACAGCGCACGCCGCAGTCCTGGAGGCGTCAGGTCATTGTGGCAGCGCACGCACATTTGCCGGAGCAATTGTGAGGCAGACGCATCGGCTTCAGGCACGACCCCCACGGCCACCTCAGCCTGTGGAGAAAGTAAACTGTTGGCCACATCAAACGCCTCATCTTGCTCCCGGGCAGCCCAATACCCCGCTCGATCTGTGAGTAGTTCGGCGCGCTTGCTGGGGACCATCACATCTTCCCCTGGGTAACCCGCGGGCAGGCCGAGCTCCAGCACCTCCGCGCGATATTTCTGCCAGAGCGTGCTGGTGTTCGAGTCCAACAGTTCACACAGTATCCGCGCGGAATCAAACTCGTGACTGCGGTGCTGATACAGGGAGCCATAGGGGCTCGCGTCAACCGTGTTGGTCGCGTCCACGAGCAAGTCAGCCAGCAGTCGACCACTCTTGGACTCGTGCAACTCCGCGATGGGCAGCCCCGCAAGCTGCCCCGCCTCACCCTCGAGTTCCAGGGCTAGATCTAGCCCCTCCCCCGGAATCTTCCTGCCAGGGTCATCGCGTTTGGGTCCATCCTGCGAACAGTTCGCCGTTTCATCCACCCCGCGAAAGTCTCCCCAATGCAGCCAAGGGTCGGCGAATTGCCGCATCAACAGCAACTTGTGCGTGCCAGCTCCCTCTGGCTGATGGCAAGAGGTGCAGTCGAGCGGCGTATCCAGCAGGTCATGGTCGGAGTACAACGTCCACCCGTTCCAGTCTTTTTCCACCTTGTCCGACAACAAGTCGGCTGGGGTGCAGCGTGACTGATTACAGTCTTGAGTGAACGCCAGCACGTAGAAGTTCCAGTCGTAGGTGACGGTATCCAGCGCAACCATTTCAACCAGCTGCTCACCACGAGCGAAACTCACTGCCACCAGCTTGTCATACGGCATGGGTGAGTAGCGCTGGTTGTTGACGAACACGAAAGAGCGCGGGTTGGCGGCCGACACCGTTCGCACGGAAAGACCGAGCGAATGGGTCGTGGCCGCGATCAGGCGCTCCTCTCCAACCAGCCCGAGCAATTGGTAGAGCGACTCCAGACTGTCGATTTCTGGCCTGGGCTCCACGCACAAGGCGCGAGACACGCGATCTTGGGCTCCTCGCGCGCAGACGTGGTTGGTCTGGGAGGGGCCGCTGCCAACGCTGGCTAGCCAATAATCCGCGGGCTCCAGACTGGCGCGACGTGTATCGCTAGATGACGCCGGCTCGGAGGTCTGCCCTGCCCCGGCACCTTCGTGGCGGGGCGAACGGCAGCCCACGAGCGCAGCGCAGAGCCAGAGACACAGTGACGCCTTCATTGGAGCAGCTGCGCACCTTAGTGCTTCGTGAAGCGCCCGCAAGCAGATTGGCAGCCCTTGCGGTGCCGCGCGCTTGGTCGGGGAAAAAATGCAGCGGCTGCTCTCGTTCGGAGCGGGTCAACGGAAACGACGGAGCCTCATCCGACGCCGAGGTGACCATTTTGGGTCGCGCGAGTAGGCTCTGCGGCGAGCGCGACTTGGCAGCTTGCCATCATTCAAGCACCGCGTCGTCGAGCCACCGCAATCATTGAAGCACTGCGACGACAGACCAGTTGGCAGACGGGATGGGCGCGAAGATCAGCTCCGCCGGAGTGTCGGTGACGAGCGTCGAATCAGTCACTCTACCGAACTGGCCACTCATGATGTTGGTCCAAGTCCCTGCCGCGAACGGGTCCGTGGGTTTGGGGATCTGTGCCCCGGGCGCGGGAAAGCGTTGAGACGGCTGAGGATGGCTGACCCGCACGCCACGCTGTGTCGTTACGAACCCATGCGACTGTCCGCTGAAGCGAGTGGACTCGAGCAACTGGCTGAGAGCATCGAAGTAGGCCAGCGATAGATCCGCGGTCACGACGCCCGCTGGCACCCCAGCCTCCCGTGTGAACACAACTGAGAACGTGACCATCGGAATGTCTCCACCCCCATCGTCGACGTAAGGTTCACTCCAATGGCCGCGCTCGGTTGCCGAGCGGTACCACGCCCACTCTCGATAGATCGGCGTGTATTCGGGAGGCAGCAACTGCTTTTCCGCGAGCCCGCCGCCCTGGCGAAACACGTATAGCGAGTAGTCGTCGACTTGTGCGCTGAACTGCTTGGGCTCAAACGCCACCGCCATGCCGAAGATGTGAGGCTCGTTGTTCAGCTGAGCTTTGAGCCAAGCGCTCAGTTGCTCGTTCGTCCAATCGCTACGCTCCGACAGCGCCGCGGCGACTGAGCGCGGTACGTGGGACAGCTGACGCAGGTCCCCATCGATGCGTTGGGCGATGGACCGCAGCAGTTGCTCGCGCAACTCCTGGTGCGCAACCGTCGCGTCTCGGCGCGCTAGCTCCGTCGCCCGCAGCTCATCGGCCAGCTCCCTGGTGAACCAAATCCAAAGACCAACTAGTGCGCCCAGCGCGACCACTGACGCCAGCGCCAACGCAGCCGCCGCAGGTCTGCGCCGCGCCCAGCGCCGCAGGCGTTCCATGCTTCCGATGGGACGCGCCTTGATCGGCTCATGCCGCAGCAAGCGCTGCAGATCCAGCGCCAGCTCGTGCGCGTTGGGGTAACGCCGCTCCGGGTCCTTTTCCAGGCACTTCAGGCAAATGACTTCCAGATCGCGAGGCACCGTCGGCTGCAATTGCCGCGGGGACACAGGCTCGAGCGTGAGCATCTGCACGATGGTGTCCATCGTGTTGTCCGCGTCGAACGGGGGACGCCCGGTCAGCGCGTCATACAGCATGGCGCCCAGCGCGTAGATGTCCGTGCACGGGCCGACTTTGTCGTTGTGGCCGAGCCCCTGCTCTGGCGCCATGTACGTGGGCGTGCCCAAGATCTTTCCGGTCTGAGTTTGGCGCACCTGATCCAGACGCTTGGCGATACCAAAATCCGTGATTTTTGGGGTCCCATCTTCTGCCAAGAGAATGTTGGCGGGCTTCAGATCTCGATGCACGACGCCATGCTCGTGAGCGCAATGAACTGCTTCAGCGAGTTTGACCATCAACTCGGCCGCGTCGCGCCAGGCCATGGGACGTCCCGCCAGACGCTCATCCAAGGAGCCGCCTTCGACGTACTCCAGCGAAAGGTATGGGCGCCCTTCGGCCTCCCCTACCTCGAAGACGTTCACGATATTGGGATGCTGGATGCGGGCCACGGCTTCTGCTTCCGCAGCAAACCGTTGGCGCTCTTCGAGCTGTGCGGCACTGCCATGAAGCATCTTCAATGCGACGTGGCGCTTTAAACCCTGCTGTCGCGCCAGGTACACCACGCCCATGCCGCCGCGCCCCAGCTCCGATAGGATTTCGTAGCCATCGATGGCCGGTGGCGCCGGGTCCTCTTCGTCTTCCGATCTGGACTCTCGCGCTGCTTCAGAATCGGCGAGCAGCGTGTCATCGGCCGAGTGAGCAACGGTATCCGCGCTATCCAGCGGACGCTGTTGAGGAGGTGCCACTGGCCAAGATTATCCGCTCGAACGCGAGCCGAACGCAAGCGCCGCCGCACCACAACGTGATTGCGTTGAAAAGGCGACGGCGGACGCGCTCCGCCGTGTGAACAGCAGCCTAGTTCGACAGCCCTGGAGCCTCGTGACCACTCTGAGCGACATACTCATCGTACCCGCCGTCATAAATGCGCGGACCTTCGTCGGTCAGCTCCAGCACTCGGTTGGATAAGGCACTCAAGAAGCGGCGATCGTGGGACACCATGAGCAGCGTCCCTTCATACCCGCGCAATACATCCACCAACATCTCTTTGGTATCGATGTCCAAGTGATTCGTAGGCTCGTCCAACACCAGGAAGTTGGGCGGATCGAATAACATCAACGCTAGCACCAGCCGCGCTTTCTCTCCTCCGGACAAAAACTCACAACGTTTCTCCACCTCATCACCGGAGAAGCCGAAACAACCGAGCAGATTGCGAATCACCCCCAGTGACGCGGTCGGAAACTGCTCCTGCACCATCTGCAAAACGCTCTTGTCCGGCGACAGCACTTCCATCGTGTGTTGGGCGAAGTACCCCAGTTTGACGCCCGCCCCTAGCCGCACTTGACCGGCGTCAGGTTCGGATTCGCCAGCAGCAAGCTTCAACAGGGTGCTCTTTCCCGCGCCGTTGACGCCCATCACGCACCAGCGTTCTTGGCGACGCAAGAGCATGCTCAAGTCGTCATAGATTGGCTTGTTGGGATAAGCTTTCGACACATTTTCGAGCGCGAGCACGTCATCTCCGGAACGCGGTGGAGCTCGAAACTCAAAACGTATCCGCCGACGCTGCTTGGGAGGCTCAATCTTGTCCAGCTTCTCCAACTTCTTCACGCGCGATTGGACCTGCGCCGCGTGGCTCGCGCGCGCTTTGAAGCGGTCAATGAAAGCCTGCTCTTTAGCTAACTTCGCTTGCTGTCGGTCAAACTCTGCCTGCTGTTGCGCCTGCCTGAGAGCATACTGCGCCTTGTAGAAGTCGTAGTCGCCGGAATAACTGACGAGGTCACCTTCATCGATATCAATGATACGAGTCGCGATGCGATTCAAAAACTCATGATCGTGTGAAGTGATGATCAACCCGCCTTCGAAGGCCTTCAGGAATCCTTCAAGCCAAATGATGGATTCGATGTCGAGGTGGTTGGTCGGCTCATCGAGTAGCAGCACATCTGGCTTCATGAGCAGCACCCGCGCCAGCGCAACACGCATCTTCCAACCACCGCTGAGCTTGCCGACATCGCCCGCGATCATCTCAGCGGAAAAGCCCAACCCGGATAGGACCTCTTCGGCTCGAGCCTCGAGCGAGTAGCCATCGAGCTCATCGAACCGCGCTTGAACCACACCAAAGCGCTCCACCAACTCTTCCATGCGGTCCGCTTGCTCGGGATCGGCCAGGTCGTGCTCCAACTGGGCGAGTTCAGCCGCTACACCGGCGACCTCTCCGGCGCCATCAATCGTCGCCCGCAGGGCGGAGCAGCCGCCCATCTCACCCACGTTCTGATCGAAGTACCCAACGATCACATCGCGGTCGACGTTGACCTGCCCGGCGTCTGGCGTCTCTTGCCCCACAAGCATTCGAAAAATCGTCGATTTGCCCGCCCCGTTCGGTCCCACCAGGCCAACCCGCTCACCGCGAAAGAGGGCCAGGCTCGCGTCGATCAGGAGGATTTGGCTTCCGTGCCGCTTGGAAATGGAATCTAGCTGAATCAAGGCCGGCCACGGTAGTCGCCAGAGCCAAGCTGCACGAGCAATTTGCTTCCCTCAGGGTTCCGGGCCGCCGGTTTGCGGCGAAGCCCTCGTGCCTTCTTCTGCAAACGCATCGACGACCACACGGTCCCGCCCCTCTCGTTTGGCCTGGTACAAGGCCTGATCGGCCCGGGCCATTAGCTCCGCGGGCGCCACGTGTCGCTTGCTGAGGGTGGTCGCGCCGATGCTCATCGTTACGGAAAGCCGCTTGTCAGGCGGTAGCTCGATCACGCTATCGCGCACTCGGCGGGCCACAGATTCAAGCATCTCCCGACAGTTCTGCTGGTCGCAGCCGGACAAGATCACCGCAAATTCATCGCCGCCAATCCTGGCGACCACATCCGAGGCGCGCACACGCTCGCGTAGGATCTCCGCCACTAGCTTCAACGCCGCGTCACCAGCGGGATGACCGTAGCGGTCGTTGACCAGCTTGAAGTTGTCCAGATCTATCATGCCTACCGAAAGCGGCTGCCCGGTGCGGGTCGCGTACTTGACCTGGTGTTCCAGCAGGTCGTCAAACGTGCGGCGGTTGACCGCTCCCGTCAGACTGTCCGTGTGCGCCAATTTGCGCAGCTCCTCACGAACTCGAAACGCTTGAGTGAAGTCAACTGCGGTCCCTGCCATGCGAATCAACTCACCAGCTTCGTTACGCACGGGAAAGCCGCGGTCCAAAATGTAGCGAATGGTTCCGTCGGGCCGTTGGATTCGAAATTCGACCTCGAAGCATTCCGAACCGTCCAACACTTCTTGGAATGCCGCCTGCGCCTTGGCGCGATCATCAGGATGGATCGCCTCGACCCAATCCCAGGGATTATCGTAAATTGACTGCGCTGAACGGCCCCAGATCTTTTCATACGCGGGACTGACGTACAGCACAGCGTGGGTCTGCACGTCCGTGATCCAAAACACCTGATCGCTGGCACTCGCCAGCTGTTGGAACCGCTCTTGGTTTTCTGCCAGAGAATGCTGACGCTCCAAATCCTCCGTGACGTCTTCGTCAACTCCGACCCAAGCCAGCACTTCACCAGCCGCTGAACGCACAGGCGACGCTTGAACTCTGACCCAACGCACGTCACCGTTGGGTCGCTGAAAGCGGAACGTCCGCATGAACGCGGATTGGAGTTTCGTGGCTTCCCGCCAAGCTTGGGCAACCGCGGACCGATCGTCGGGATGAATGGCGCGGATCCAGCCCTTTCCGTATGCTTGCTCCGGCGTCAGTCCGGTGATCTCATTCCAAGCTTCATTGGTGTACACGCAATTCCCTTGAACGTCCGTTTCAAATACTCCGACGGGCGCATGACCCGCGAGTGTCTGGAATCGGTGCCGCTGCGCGTCCACCTCCGCCAACACGCTGCCATAGGTTTCTACTCGGAGCTGGTCCTCGACCAGCCCAGCCAGATCCTTCAATGCCGCAGCGTCGTCAGCCGCGAATGTGCGGGGGCGCCGATCCAGAACGCTGAGGGTGCCCACACAGCTACCGTCCGGGGCGTGCACTGGCTGCCCCGCATAGAATCGAATCTTGGGCGCGGCCACGACCAGGGGGTTGAACTCAAAGCGCGGATCCTTCAGCGCATCTTCAACCACCAGCATCTCGTCATCCATGACCGCGTGAGCACAGAAGGAAGCAGATCGCGGCGTCTGCTCAATCTCCAAACCATGGCAGGACTTGAACCATTGCCGCTCATCATCCACTAGGCTCAAGATCGCCATCGGAGCTCCCAGCGCGCGACATGCCAAGCGCGTGATGCGATCAAAACGCTCCTCTCGCGGACTATCCAGGAGGCCCAGGCCACGCAGAGACTGCAGTCGTTGCCATTCGTTCGGTGGCAAGGGTGGCAACAAACTCGAGCGCCTCGCCGAACGCGCAGCTTGGCCCCCTTGTGCCACCAGTCGGCGCCCCCCGGCCGTCATGGTGTACCAGACGGCCATCTTAAGCGGGGATTCAGGGCCTAGCGTGAGATTGCGGAGGAAGCCCGGGGCGCCCTCGCTCCTCGCAGCCTTGACCCCAGGTCAAAGCGCTGGAAAACACTCACCTATTACGAACAAAAGAGAACACGCGCCGAGACGCCCGCTGACCGGGCCGTGTAGCCGTGACGACAGAACCAATCAGGAACGGTCAGGCTGCTTGCCCGATCCTGCCGCGCAAGCGCTCAATAGCGCCCAGCAAAGCTTGGGAGGTATTGCCCGCGCGTAAATGTGGCTGCAAGCGCTCCACCGCCATTTCGACGCTGTTCTCGAAACGAAACAGGGAACGGTGCGGGAGCACGGTAGTCAGCGTCATGCCGATAGCGCGCACACCGGCGGCCCGAAATGCGTTGCCCTCACTCACGACGACACTCATCGCCATGTTTGGTACGATGTCACGACTGAACTCGGCAATCGGTTTCAGGACATCCCCAATAGGCGGAGGGGAACTGGGTTCCACGATATAGAGGGAGGTTGGGGGTGATGCCGATGCAACGATCAGCCCGCGCGCGATCTCATTGGCACGCCCCGCCGTCCAAGGGCTCAAGGCCCCGCGCCAAATTTGGATGAGCGTCGACTCCCAAATGCCAATTGCGTGATCTGAGTCCGCTATTTGAACCTCCAGCGACATGCTGACTTAGCTTTGCACAGCAGGAGTGGTCCAGCCGCTGCTTCTCGAGCGCATACTGCAGTTGCTGAACTCGCGGCTCTGCTGTGACTGCACAAACCACGGATGTTCACGCCAGCGAACGCAGAACGTGGTCATTGGGCCTACAGCTGGCCAAGCCACTGTCGTAGATCCGCAGCCAATGGAGCAGCGTCGGTGGCCGCCACACTGTGCCCGGCATCATAGCGCCGCACGCTCAATTCGTGCACGCGTCCATCCGCGGCGTGCAAGGCCCAGTCGCCGGAATTGATGCTTAACGAGTCCACCTTTGGATGCTCGGCGAACACACGAGCCAATGAGGGCGTCACAACCACGGCATCATATCGGGCGTCGCTGATAAACACACTCACGCTAGTGGCGGCCACCAACGCGCTGTCTACCCATTGGGCGGCATCAAACGCGAACGAATCGCCGACAGATGGGTAGCCGAACTCGTCAAACTGTTCCGTGTTGTGAGCCAGGTAAAAGCGATCGCGAGATTCAAGCGTTCCCAGCGATGCCCACGCCGGCTCGTCGTCGGCTTGCGGGGCGGACAAAAATCGCCATGCGGTCACGCGCTGCTCAGGCTGAAACTCCAGTACCTCAGACGCCTCACCTGTTGTTGCGACATCGGCCGCCAGCTCCGTCGCCTGCTCAAACCAGCGCGAGAGCAGCCGGTCCGGAGCGCGAACGTCGTAGATGCTACGTCCCCACTGACGCAACTGCTCTTGTGCGAACAGCAGGGCATCACACGGCCTCGCACACCCTTCGTAGACTTCTCCAAGGTCTTTCGCCGTCTCGTAGATTATGGATCCCGCCTCATGCAACAACTCCCCCGCAGCCTCGTCCTGCAAATGGCCAGCCACGTACGGTTGGAGCCAAACGATGGAGTCGATGTTGATCTCGCGACGAGAGAGCTCCTGCAGCAGCACAGGATCCCGATAGCTAGGATTAGCTATCTCGTGCGCGGCCCGCTGCATCAGTTCAACCATCAGCGCGGCCCGCAACGCTCCATAGCTCTCGCCGATCAGCGTCACCCGCTTTGCAGGGTGTTGTACCAAGTGCTGACTGAGTAGCAGTAGAACATCGGCAGCGTCCGTGTAGGGGTTGCCGTGGGCGCTGCTTGCTAGCTCAGTGTTGTAGTCCAGGGAGTATGAAAACCCACTATTGCGAGCATCCACGTACAGCAATTCGCAGCTGTCCAGTAGCCGGTTGCCTAATTGCGACAGCAGCAGTTGCGACCCCATCCCCGGCCCGCCATTGAAGACAACGCACAACCGCGCCGCGTCCGTCGCTGGCCCGGCGTCGTCACCGACGTAGTGAAAGTAGAGGCGAGCCGGCGGGAGTTCCAGGCGAAAGGTCTCGGGCCCCCGTGCGACCTCCACGGCTCGCTGCTGCAACCTCGCAAAGCGGTGGGGCGACTGACGACTGGGGCTCGCTTCATCTGGCGAGCTGGTAGTGCCGCAACCGAGCGCACTCGAACCAGCGATGACGAGCGCCATGCAGAACGCAGCTAGCCGAAGTCTCACTTGGCAATTATAGGCGGTTTCACACGGACGCATGGGAATAGTAAGTTGCGCCACGTGAGCTAGCTTGTCGCTGCTGTGTGCTTTCGTTGAAGCCTTCGTTTGTGCTGGACTCGCCCGCGCGTATCAGCGAGCATCAGCCCGCATGGCGCACCTGATCATCTGTCCGAATTGCGGAGCCCCGCTGCCCAAGCAAGCATCCCAAGCGGCCTTCGCCGTGTGCGGCTATTGCCGTGTGACGGCAAACGTCGAGAGCCGAATCGTCACCCAACGCGCAGAGGCTATCACCGAGGACGATGACTACGAAGACGAATGGACGCGACGCTCTAGCGCCAAGAAGGAGTTCGAGGCAGCCCTGCGCGCGGAGGGAGAGCGCGGCCAGGTCTCGTACCCGCGGCTGCGAGAGTTGTGCGCCGAGCATTTGGATGTCTGGGGCCAGACGGATGCGGTGGCCATTGTCGCCTACAACCTCGCCCTCGACTTTGAGAAAGAAAGCGGCTCAGCTGTGCGAACCAGCGGCGAAGCTCTAGCCAGACTCTCACTGGCCTACTTCGGAGCGGTTGAGGAATTGCGGAGCAAGGACGAATCGGTCGTCAATCTGCCCTTCTTCATCGTCACGGATGAGGGCCCCAAGCACTTCACGCGTACGCTGGACGTGCCCACGCTGATATCCCTGACCGAGCGTGATCCACTGCCGCCTCAGCAGGTGGCTCCGATCGCCCAGTCCACGGTCTCAGCGACGCGGAACTCGGCTGCCGAACAACCAGAGCCCAAAAGGGGCTTCTGGTCCAAGCTGTTCGGCTAGTTTGCAGGGGTCGGCTCCAAGAACCTCAACCGACTTTCTTGCCGCGCGCTCACTGAGTCTCACGCTTTCGAAGGCGCACTTCAGCCCGTGAATGGGGGGCTGCCGGGCGAGCGGTAGCGATCGAGCGGGCTGCGCTGGGCGTCGCTGCCGTAGTAGCGCCCGTTGCCTTCAGGCTCTCCGAACAGCAAGAACAGCGGCGTGCGAGCGCCTTCAGCAGTTGACTTCATGCCCATTTCGGTCGGAGTCTTGCCCTGCTGCTCGGCGTAACGACGCGTCAAGTCAGTCTCGATGAAGCCGGGCGTGCACGCGTTGATCCGCAGCCCCGGGTAGGTCCGGGCCAACAGCAACGTGTAGCTGTTGGCTAGAGCTTTGGATAGACCGTACGGATTGCCGTCTCCGAGTCCCCGCTCGGTAAACGCATTGTTGTCATCCCCGAGCGCGAGACATTCCTCCACCAAGTCGTCGATGGTCTGCTGCTCGATCTCAGGATCGATGAACGTGGCCTGACGCGCGGCGCTACATCGGGAAACGAAGTTGGGCCCCGATGCCGAAGTGATGTTCACGATGCGGGCCTTTGGTTCCAGTAGCGGAATGAACGCCTCGCAGACGCGGCGCACGCCGAGGGTGTTGACGGCCAGCACATCGCCCAGGCTGGAGCCGGAGCCGACTCCGGCGTTGTTAACCACTCCGTACAGCGACGACGTCTGCCCGTACATCGTAGCCACGCGCTGCGCCGCCGCGCGTACTGAGTCATCGCTCGTCACATCGAGCTCGAGTACAACCACACGTGCATCCCATGAAGGGTTCTCGCTCACCAGCTGCTGCTTGGCGGCGGCTCCACGCTGGGCGTCTCTGCAGCCGAGCAGCACCAGGGTGTCGTCATGCTCCGCCACAACCCCACGCGCGATCGCGAGGCCAATTCCCTTGTTCGCTCCGGTGATCAAAACCCTCTTCGTCATAGGCAACATATGTAGTCCTGGATGGCTCCGACCTGCAACGGTTCACCGATTCGCCCGCCAATACCCAGCTTTCGCCCGGACGACCCCGGAACCAGTGTACCTGACTGTGGGAGAAGCTGGCTGCCAAGTCACCTCGAATTTGCACGTGCTGCGGCGTTCCCAGCGCGACGTGTCACAATGGGAGAGGAACCACCGAACGGCAGACCCCCGTGTTGCTCAGAATTACACAACATCCGGTCGCACACCGCATCGCGATCATCGACGACAGTGAGCTGGTGCTCGAAGCGCACCGCATCACGCTCGAGGAGGAGGGGCACCTCGTACGTACGGCCAGCAGCATTGAAGAGGGGGTCAAGCTGGTGCGTGAGTTCGAGCCAGACTTGGTGCTGCTGGACTACATGATGCCTGGGGGCAGCGGAGCGGACGTCGTCCACGCCATTCGAGAATTCAACGAACTCGTGCAGGTTGTTTTGGTCAGCGGTGTCAAAGGCGAGCGCAGCATTCGCAACCTGTTGGCAGACCTGGACATCCAAGGCTTCGTTTGTAAAGACGACGGCGAGTTTCACTTGCTGCTCCAAGTGGACGCGGCATTGAAGCACAGCCGAGTCCTCAAGCGCCTTCAGCGACAGCGGCAGTATCTGCGGAGCATCTTGGAGGCTTCGCCGGAGCTATCTCGTTTGATCCCGCTGCCGGATCTGTACGAGGCGACCCTGCAGCACGTGTTGCGCCTGGTACTGGGCAGCTCGGAAAAGCACGCGGACGGGTTGATCGCGCTGGAAGAGAGTTCGGGCGTGAACATTCAAGCGGCGAGCGGCTGCTTCACCGAGAAGCGCTATCGGAAAGAGTTGCCAGTGCCTATCGCCAATGTGTTGTGTGGCGCCATGGACAGCGGCCAGCTCACGCTCCGCGGAGGACTTCTAGCGTTGCCTTTTCAAACCAGAAATGGGCAACGCGGATGCATGTTGGTACGCGCCAGCAGCGTTCCGAAGGACGTTGAGGAACCTTGCATGCTGTACGTCGCGCAGGTCGTCCAGGCGCTGGAGAACACGCAGCTGTATGAGCAAGCCACCGTTGACGCGCTAACGCGCGTGTACAACCGTGACTACGTTTGCAAGCGCCTCCACACTTTGCTGGATACGACCAATTCAGATGGCGGCTTTCCGTCTGTCATGTTGTTGGACGTCGACCACTTCAAGCGCCTGAATGACACGTACGGTCATGCCGCGGGCGACGAAGCGCTACGACAAATTGCCGCGGCGATCCGCAGGGGCTGTCGGAAACATGACGTGGTGGCTCGCTACGGCGGCGAAGAGTTCCTGGTGGTTTTTCCAGACACTCCGGTCGACGTTGCAGAAGCGCTCGCGGAAAACGTCCTGACTGATATCCGAAACCTGGTGCTGACCTATGAGGGGCAGCAGATCAAGGTGACTGCATCCGCAGGCGTCGCCGGCAGTGGGATCGGCTCCACCGGAGACCAGCTCATCGCCCAAGCCGACGAAGCGCTGTATCGATCTAAGCGCACCGGACGAAACCGCGTCACCGCCACGGAAAGCATTCCGGCCAGCGTATCCGCGTAGCAAGCGCCCCAAGTTCGACCCAGCCCCTCAGCTAGAAGTCATTGCACCGGGCACGACGCTGTGGGTTGGCCCCAACTTGGACAGCTCGGCGAGCGTCAGGGGGACCTCATCTCGAGCAACGTGCAGTAGCTCTTGCGCGAGCCTCCCTGAACGGATCTCCGCGTCACTCAGACCCTGCAACTCCTTACAAGTGTAGGCCAGACGCTCTGCGCCCAAGGCTAGGCAAGAGTTCTTGGCTCGGTGGGCTCGCTTTCGGAATTCGTCGACGTAGCCCCCTTCAAGCGCCTCGCTGATGACGTCAATTTGTTCCCCGATGGTATTTTGAAACAGCTCCACGGCCTTGGCTGAACGACGTGCGCCGGCGTCCACCACGGGCAGGTGCGCTCGGTTGGTGGGTACCCACAGCTTGAGCAGTCGCAGCAACTCCGTCTCGGACAGCGGCTTGCTCAGGTAGTCGTCCATCCCCGCCGCCAGCACCTTGGCACGCTCTCCTACCAGGGCGTGCGCCGTCAGCGCAAAGATCGGGATCTTGGAGATCGGCCCAGGCAGTGCTCGAATCCGGCGGGTCGCTTCATAACCATCCAAGAAGGGCATTTGGCAATCCATCAGCACGACGTCGAAGTGCCGCTCCTGCAACATGTCGAGCGCCACCGCCCCATTTTCTGCGATATGTGAACGATGCCCTAGCTCCTCGACGATCTCACAGCCGACAATCTGATTGATCTGATTGTCCTCAACCAGGAGAATATCCAAGATCTTGGACTCCGCCTTGGAGCGTCGGAATGCGCCCGTGCGATCAGAGCCGCGACGCCGTGCCAAGAACAGCTCGGCCAGCGAATTGTACAGTTCCGAAGTCCGGAGGGGCTTATCGAGCTCGAACTTGGCCCCTACGTTCGGCGCCGCTTCGTTGGGACGGTTCATGAGAATCAACGGCATCTCTGCCTGCCCTGGTTGCCGACGCAGGGCGTCCACCAGGCGCTCGGGGGCGTGCGCCATCACCTCGGACGCAATCACGGCAGCATGAAAGGGCACACCGCTCTTGCCTGCTCGCTCGGAAGCAGCGATCGCGGCCGGAATATCCTCCGTGTCGACACACTCCAAGCCCCAGTGCTCGAGGTGCTGGCGGAGAACCCAGCGTACCGTCGAGTTTCCGTCGGCAACCAAAATTCGGTGCGGCACCAGCGGTACCTCCCGCGATGACACGTCAGGAACGCTCAACGGCGCTTCCACCCAAAATAAGCTCCCCTTGCCGATGGAGCTCTCGAACCCAAGTGTGCCCCCCATGCGCTGAACTAGAGTTTTGCAAACCGCCAACCCCAACCCCGCTGGCTCTTGGCGCTTAAGGGTGTGAACGCTGACGCGGCCAAATGGCTCAAACAGGGTTTGCTGTTCACTTTCAGCGATCCCCATTCCAGTGTCTTCGACTTCAAACCGAAAACGCCCCCCGTTGGCGTCAAGCTCCAGCGGCAGCAGACGGACCGCGACCTGTCCCTCCGAAGTAAACTTCACCGCATTGCCGACTAGATTGATCAATATCTGACGCAGACGTTCGACATCGCCGGAGAGCACCGCGGGCACTTCGGGCGCAATGTTCGCAATCACCTCGACCCCCTTCAGCTGAGCTTCTTGCGCGGCCAGATCTGCCACGTCACCGATTAGTTCGCGCGGGTCGAAACTATGTTCCCGCAGGTCAATCTCCCCGGCTTCGAGACGCGAAAAATCCAACAGGTCGTTGACGATACCAACTAGCTCGTGCGCAGACCGGTTCGCCGCTTCGAGAAACCGTCGGTCTTCGGCCTCCAGACGCGGCGAATTGAGCACGAGCGATGTCGTGCCGAGCAGATTGTTCAGAAGAGGACGAAGGTCAGCGCCCAGGCGCTTGATGAAGTCGACGTCCAGCGGCAATGCGGGCTGCGCCTCTGGGGAGGCTGACACCCTTGCAGGCTCTGGTTGCGGCGAGACGTTTGGTGCGCGAAGCGATTCCGGCCGTGCCTGCGCGTCAGGAGCTCGAGTCCGCAAGCCCAGCATTGCCAACAACGCCGCCCAGCCAAGAATCACCGCCGCGCTCAGCGAATTCGAGACGCGCGTCGCCCCGAAAGCCAACCACAACGCGAGCAGAAGCAAACCAACCGCAACAATCGCTAGTTGGTTGCGCTTATTCGCGAGGGCCGAAGGCTGAACTTTGGTCACGACGCAGCACCGCGGCGAGGTGCCCACCGCATCCCCCTAGTACGGTCCCCCGCCGCCGCGGCTAAACCCCTGACAAGGCGTTGTGAAAGCATGGCCCGGACCAGCACCAATTCAGAATCACTGCCCGCTTGCCCAGTACGCGGCCGCCTGGAATTCCTTCAAGCGCCGGAGTGTGCTGATCAGCCGACGCCTAGCCACCTCGTTGTCCGGTTCGAAGATCAATACACGCCGGTACAAGCGCTCCGCGCGATGGTAGTCATGCTTGGAATAGGCACTGAAGGCCCGAGCCTGGGTCTTGCGCATGTAGAGATCCAGCTGATCCGCGGTGGGCTTCGGTACCGGGCCCGCTTCATACCAAAGGTCCCGTGCTTCAGACACGTTGCCGGTGCGGGCCAACGCATCGCCCAACAGGTTCTTCGCCACTATCTGCTGACCTGCATCCAGCTCCACCGCTTTGCGCGCCCATCCAGCAGCCGCCTGCGCGTCTCGGCGGATGAGCAGGGTTTGGGCGAGTCCCAAATTAGCCCTGAAACTATTCGGATCCATCGCAATGGCCTTGCAGTAGACGGCGTGGGCGCCCTTGACATTGCCGAACCTGAGCGCCTGCTCGGCGTGGGTCAATGTGCGGTCGACCAACGCTTTGTTTTCGGTGCGCTGCACCGCATAGTGGTTGAGTACCACATCGCAACTTGGAGCCGCGCGGTCAGAGCCATCCGCTCCGATACTCGCGGCGGCAAGTACTGCGCTCGAAGGCTCCGCCTTGGGTGGCTCGGGCTGGTTGGGTTCAGCGGCCTTGGCGTCTTCGGCGCTTGGAGCCGCCTTGGGGGCGTTGGTGGCTGACTCGCTCGCGCCCGAGCCTGCAGAGTCCGCCGCGAGAGCAGGCGGCTTCTCTACGGGTGCGGGCGCTTGTGGTGCATTCGCCGAGCCCGCTTCGGCTCGCGGCGCCGTTGCAGCTTCTGGCGCGCGTGGGGTGCCGTCGGACAAGGCCAGCCATCCCACCAGCGACGCCAAAATCAGTGTCACTCCCCCAGCCGCACTGAGCATCAACCACTTACGCCGTTCGGCTGATTTGGGCTGTGGCGGCGCAATCGACACAAACGGAGGCGTGTGTTGCTCGGGTTCATCGCGCTGGCCACCTGCGCCGAGAGCTCCCGATAGCGGAGGCGGCTTCGCACCTGCCGCGGGTGCTTGCGCAGCGGATGCGCGAACCGCGGGCGCTTCGGGCAACGCTGGAGGCTGCGCGGGCAGTGGCGGAGGCTTCGCCGGAGCGGGCGGAGGTGAGACGCCTGGCGGTTGGGCTGTCAGCTCCGAGGACAGCGCGGGCGGCGGCGCGGGCGCCAGCATCTGGATTGCTGGCTGAGCCGCAGGCGCACCAACTGCGGTCGCGGCGAGTGCCGCCTGTCTGCGCTGGGCCTGTTGGGCCTGAGCAGCATTCACCTCCCCGCTTCCAGTCTTTGGCTCGGCGATAGCCGTCGCCGCCAGTGCAGACTGCTGTAGCGGCACGGGTTGCTGCCGCGCTGTTGGCTGCCGTTGTTGAGCGGATTGCTGCCGCATAGTTGGCTGCCGTTGTTGCGCTGGTTGTTGCGCTGGTTGTTGTCGCGTGGGCTGTTGCGCTGGCGTCGCGGTCGTGTGCGCTGCATTGGCGCCTGACGCCGTCCCAGCAGTCTGCAACCGTTGAGTACTCCGAGATGTGCGCTGCGGGCGCGCAGCTCCTGCTTGCGGGTCGAAAGCGGTGGAGGCCAAATCGATCCGCTCCGGCAACTCCGGGCTTGTCCGCGCCCCCGGAGGCCCTGCCTCCACTGCGTTTTGCGGCGGCCGCAAGATGACTGTTCCCCCTGGTCGACGTTGTCGACGAGCCGCTGGAGCTGGCTGCGGCGTTGCTTGCATCCCAGGAGGCGACTCTGCCGGCGCATTGGCTGCAGCCATCGCTTGCGCTTTCAGCATGTCGCCTCGACTGATCCCCAGCAGGGTCTTGGTTGGAGCCGGGAGCGCACCAGACCGCTGGGGAGCATCACGGCGTGCGGGACCGGGGGATCTCGGAGGCTGTCTTCGCGTGGCCATCTGGAGCCGTTTAACCTAGCACCAGGTAGCTGTCGTGCACCCATGCACGGACGTCACAGTGTGAGAGAACGTAGGAGACTTCCAACCTGAGCAAAAGCCGTTTAAGATGAACACCGACCCAACAAGCGACGCTGAGGCGACTCGAGCTCACACTGCCCTGCTCGTACCCCTCAAGCCCACACTCTTGCCGGCTAGAATTGGGAGTTTTCGTTCTGCTGACGCGTTCAGGTGGGCGCCTGCGGCCTGACCCGTCAAATGGCTATGCAGAATGAACTCGAGCCAATCACGCCAGATATGCTCGAGACCTGGGCCACGAAATAGTCCCATGTGGCCCAAGCTCGAGCGGCGAACGTCAGCTGGTGTCAGCGTCACGCTCCGGACTTCTGCCCGGGTGAACTGCTGCATCAGAGCGTCGACGGCCAGCGGAGGAGCGATCGGGTCATCGCTGATTCCATATGCCAGCAGGGGTCGGTCGAACGCACGAAAATTGGCGTAAGCCTCGGGGTGCTCATCAAACAGCCACGTCCGCGCTCTTGCCCAACGCAGCCACTGGCGCGCGACGCCGAGAGGCAACTTACAGCCAATGACCCAGCGAGGGACCTGCTCAGCCAGACCAAGCCGTCGCTGGATAGAGTGCGGCAGCTGGCTTGTCATCAGAGCCCCCGGCAGCACCGCTCGCCAAAACAATTCGACTTTCGCGCGAGGAACTCCGCGCCAGTACCGCCGATGCCCAAGTTGCGAGCCCACTAGCAGCGCAGCTTTGGCGCGATGTAGCGCGGGGCTGAGCCCTATGGCCTGTCCTCCAAAACTGTGGGCAAGCAACACCGGCTCAGCATGCAGCCTCTGTTCGACAAACCCCAACGCCGCGGCAGCGTCTCTGCGCGCCCAGCAAGTCAAGCTGGCAGATCGCTTGGCAACATCGGAATCCGAATCTCCAATGCCTCGATAATCAAAGCTCACCACTCGCACTCCGAAGCGCGTCAGCCAACAAGCCAACTCCGAAAAGGTCCGCTGTGGCACCCCGATCCCCGGCAAGATCAACACTGTTTCAGCAATTTTGCTTGCTGGCGTATACACTCTCAGACCAATGGGACAGCCGTCGTCAGCTGGAATATTCAGTCGCCGGATACTGGCCTTTTCCGCGCGAGCGCGAGAATCATTCAATGCTTCAGTCATACCTGGGGCCTGCAGCCATCCCCGCCGCGCCGCATGAGAGCCAGATGAGAATTTGATGATAACCGCACCAAGCATCCGCTACACGACCGATCCCAGTGGCTCGCCTCTGGCCTACGCCGTGCACGGTGACGGACCTCTTCTGGTATGCCCGGCGTGGTGGGTCAGCCACTTGCAGCAGGACTGGGAACAGGCGGCGTTTCGGGTGTTCTTCGAGCAGCTTGGCACCGTCGCGCGTGTGGTGCGCTACGATCGGCCAGGGGTTGGGATGAGCACCGCGACCGGAGAAGACTCTGCCCCCAATCGCGGCTTGCAAGATGATCTGGCCACGCTTGAGCACTTGATCGGGCTGTTCCCCGACGAACGCGTTACTTTGCTCGGAGCGTCATCAGGCGGCCCTCCAGCCGTCGCTTGGGCCGCGACCCAACCGCTGCGTGCCGAGTGTTTGTTACTGTTCGGCAGCTTCGCCCGAGGCGTCGACATTGCGCCCAGGAAGGCTCAAGACGCACTTTGCCACTTGGTGGAAGCACACTGGGGCGTCGGCTCCAGGGCGTTGGCTGACGTCTTTTTGCCCGATTCGAGCGCCAGCGACAGGCAAGCGTTCGTGCGGCTCCAGCGTTCCTCCACGGATGCCGTTCATGCGGCACAGCTTCTCCGCGCAACGTACGAAATGGACGTGACTGAGCACCTCGCCAAAGTCAAAGCCAAGACTCACATCTTTCACCGCCGGGGGGACGTCGCTATCCCGCTACGTGCCGGACGCGCCTTGGCCCTGGGAATCGAAGACGCAGAGTTCCATGTCCTCGAAGGCAAAGCGCATCCCATGTGGATGGGTGCAGAAGGAGCGCTGCCGCTGCTCGACGTCCTTCGTGACCGGACTCCTAGGCTGACGCGAGGTTGCCATTTGGATGAAGCGAATCGCCAACTCGTTCTGGACGGTCGCAAGGTAGCCCTGACTCCGTTGGAGTTCGGCCTGCTCAGGTACCTGATCCTTCACCGAGGTGAAGTCGTTACGCGGGAGGTCCTGCTCTCTCGAGTGTGGGGTCAGACACACACCGGCAGCAACGTCGTGGATGCTGGCGTCCGTCAAGTGCGGAAGAAACTGTCGAAATGGGCTCGTTCAATCGAGACGGTGCCGGGTCACGGCTACCGCTTCAGTGACTGGAAACCTGACCAAATCTGACACCCACAGCTCCCCACCGACACTGAAGTCAGTCCGCTTTACCGCTTGACTCCCGCTCGGCACGCACGGACAGTTTGGAGAGGATACGGGGGAACCTTGGTGAGGATACTGGTTGTCGACGACGAACTCGGAATTCGGAAGATCTTCGAGAAGATCTTGCGCCGAGCTGGACACACGCCGCAGTCCGTCGAATCCGCGGAGCGCGCCCTGGAGCTGCTGGAAGAACACGAGTTTGATCTAGTCATCAGTGATCTGGCGCTGCCCAAAGTCGGAGGGGCCCAGCTGGCGCGGACGCTGCGAGGGCGCTGGCCGCACCTACCGGTGATTCTGCTCACCGGTGAACCAAATCCAGAAGGCGCCGCGCAAGCCCAGCAGCTCGGCAATTGCCAGTATCTGCGAAAGCCTGTGTTGCGTGAACAGCTGCTGCAGGCTGTCTCCAGCGCATCGACGTCAAACTAGAACGCAAGGGTTGCGCGCTCAGCGACGCGTCGCCTGAAATGCAGAGCCCGCGGCGACCGCGCCCAGCAACATTGCGAACGGCAACGAGTCCGTCGCAATTGGGCAAGTTCCGGTCCGACATGCGGCCGCTGCTATCAGCCAACTCATCGCGTAACCCAGCGCGCCGCCGCTCAGCCCCGCAATCGCGACCGTAGCCAGACGACGGCGCCACCCGCTCATCGTGCTGGGGGCAGCCGGCAATCGGGACGGGGTCACGGAGGGATCACCGGAGTCCATGCTCAAGAACATGGGTCGACGCGCACGGCCAGGCAACCCCGAAACACCTGACCAACGTCGGCAGGCAGGACCCCAATTGCGTCAGTTGGCGACACCACCGTAGCGCACGCCAGTCAAGTCAGCTATTTCGCGCTTGAAACTCGTCAGATCTGTCGGCTCAAACTTGGACAGTGCATCGTGTCCGCAAGCGCGGGCGAGGATCATCATCAGCTGAACGGTCGCCTCGAGGTAGTTCGACAGCCGCTTCGCGGATTCTTCGATCACTAGCCGACGCCTCAAGTGCTGCTTTTGCGTCGCGATCCCAACCGGACAATTGTTGGTATGACAAGCCCGCATGCCCAAGCAACCAATCGCCTGCAGAGCCGAATTGGAGACGGCGACCGCGTCAGCCCCCAAAGCCAGCGCTTTCACGAAGTCACTCTCGGTGCGCAGTCCCCCGGTGATCACCAAGCTGACTCCCTTGCCTAACGCGTGTTGTTTCAGGTGGCGTCGCGCTCGCGCCAGCGCAGCCATGGTTGGCACACCAATGTTCTGCTTGAACACGATGGGGGCCGCACCGGTTGCACCACCGCGACCATCCAGGATGATGTAGTCACAGCCAGTCTCCAATGCAAAATCGATGTCCGCTTCGATGTGCTGCGCGGACATTTTGAACCCGATCGGTATACCGCCGGTAGCTTCGCGCACTTCGTCTGCGACTCGGCGGAAGTCTGCAGGCGTATGCAAGTCGGGGAAGGTTGCTGGACTGATTGCAGGCTGACCCTCCTGCAAGCCACGAACCGCGGCGATTTTTCCGCGGACTTTGTCCCCCGGCAGATGGCCCCCGGTGCCCGTCTTAGCTCCCTGCCCCGCCTTGAAGTGAAATGCTTGGGCCAACTTGACCTTCTCCATCGAATAGCCAAAGCGTGCGCTGGCTAGCTCATAGAAGTATCGACTGTTGGATTGCTGCTCTTCCGGCAACATGCCGCCTTCGCCGGAACAGATCCCGGTACCAGCAAGCTCAGCACCTTTGGCTAGGGCCACCTTGGCCTCTTCACTCAACGCCCCGAAACTCATGTCACTGACGAAGATGGGGATTGTCAGGCTCAGGGGCTGCTTGGCGTTTGGGCCTATCACCACCGAGGTATCGACGGGTGCGTCATCAAGCAACGGCTTGCGCGCGAGCTGCGCCGTAAGCAGCTGCAGGTCGTCCCAACTGGGCAGCTGACTCCGAGAAACGCCCATCGCGGACATCTTTCCGTGGTGTCCCAGTTTGCTGAGCCCGTGACGGGCTAACTCCTGGATGTACCCGGTGTGAGGCTCATCCCCGGTGCCGTGGGTATCAGCGTAAAGTCCTTGGTAGGAGTCCCTATCGTAGGGTTGAGGATGTTCTTGTTCCCAGGCGCGCACCTCCGCCTCGTCCACGTAGACCGAGTCCGCGTCAACATCGACGCTGGCCTCGAACTTCTTCAACGCCTCAGCGTTGTTGTAGCTGCTAATGCCGGTGTCATACCGGTAGTCCCAGAAGTGTACCCCGCAGATCAGGTTTTCGTCCTCGATGAAGCCGTCGGCAAGTAGGGCTCCGCGGTGGTGGCATCGCCCGTACAAGACCGACACCTGGTCATCGTAGCGTACGACCACCAAGTCGACGTTCGCCACTAGCGCGTAGGTAGGTTTGCGGTCCTCGAGTTCACTCCATTTCGCGACTTGCGTCTTCTTCGGATTTCTGAGCTGAACGGTCCCCATGCGCACCTCCGGGTCGATGTTTACCCAGAGCATACGCCAACTACGCCGGACTCCAAAGCAGCACGCGCGCAGGTCGGCGGGTGGGCCACGCCCGCCCCCGACTTCGGCTCATGCAGGTAACTTATAAACGTCAGCCATGACGTCAACGCCGCACTCGAGGCACTCCGCCCAATCCAGGAATTGCTTCACCATCTCCGGACCTTTGAACAACGCTCCATGCTGGGGTGCGATGACCTCGATATCCAACTGACGCACCATGTTCACCCAACACCTCAATGCACGATTGGTCGCCATGTAGCGCCGATGAAACCCGAGCATCTTGTCGAGATGAGCGGAGAAGTCTGGAACCTCTCGATATTCAGTATCGATCGACGCCCCGAGATCCCCCGTGTAGAGCACCTTGGAAGTGGGGTCATAAACATGCAGATTGCCGCAAGAATGCAGAAAGTGAGCTGGCAGAAACAACAGTTCCCTCTGCCCCAACTTCAGTCTTTGCCCTTCATCCGGAACCGCCTTCAAGCGCTCGACGACGAGACTATCGAGACCAAAGTGCGGAATGAACCGAGTCCAAAGACTGGGCGCGTAAGCCACCGCGTCAGTCGTCATTAGCCAGCCGTTAATAGCCGCGACGATATCGGGGTCCTGATGTGACAGAAAGATGTACTTCAGCTTTGCTTGTTTGAGCTGACTCGTCGCCTCGGCCAGCACCTTGTTGTAGATCTTGTGTCCTCCTGGATCGAGCACGATCCCCTCGCCATGATCCACGATCAAATGCTGGTTGGAGGGCACCGCATGGCCTTGCTCGTAGGTCGGCAGCAAGACGTTCTTGTGTTCATCAGCGTCATAAATCGTCAACGGCTCCATGCTTCCTCTCAATTTCTTCGGGTCAACCCCTTCGGGTTGACTCGATTGTGATGGGTTGTTCTTCAGTCCTGGCGTTGGCGGCGTCCACCAATCTGGCAGCTTGCAGAACTTGTTCGACCCTCTGACGCGCGACTCGCGACCAGGGCTGAGCCCCGATCAGGCACAGGCTCAGATTTCGCTGCTGATAGGGAAATCTCAGTCCGCAAAGCCAGTCGCTGCCAATCTCCACGCACACGGATCCGGTGCGCGCCTCACTCATTTGGGCGGCCTGGTCATGAGTGATCATCATACGCGCTCCCAACGCCTGAGCTTCGTCCGCTGCGGTGCGTCCCCGCGCCGCCACCACCAGGCCCTGGTCATCCATCACGAAGCCTGAGTGCGCCGACATGAACTGCAAGCACTCATCGAGCAGGTTGTTCCATTGCGCGCTCCCGAAGATCGGTTGCTCGGTTTCCGGTGCTGCCACGCTGCCCACGCGGAAGCGGCTGAAGCGCGGAAGCTGGAGCCCCGATTCGTGTTGGCCCCTTAGCCCCCGACTCAGGTTTCGTGCCTGCGCTAGGTCAAAGTAAGCGTCGTTCTTGTCGTGATTCATCCTGGTCCTCTTGTCGAGTCAACTCACGCGTCAGGTGCTCCACTTCCCCGGCGAGCACTTCAAATCTCCGAGCCTCTGGTGATGGATCCCCGGCGAGGAAGGCCACTGGCACCCCACGCAACGTCGCGGTCTGAAAGACTTCTGCACGTGGAATGTTCGTATCGAAGACCACGTCGAAACCGTTCCAGAGCTCACTCATCACATTGAATGACGCGTCCACACCGCGATCAACCATGGTTGGCAACAGCCCCAAAAGCTGCAACTTCGGGTTTTCGTATTGGCGAACAGCCTGGATCACTCTCAGGACCTGCTCAGTGGAACGCAGCGCCAATGGTTCTGCCTGCAAAGGCACCAACACGAAGTCCGCCAGAGACAATGCCGCACGCGCAATCGCCCCCAGGCCACTGGGCGTGTCCAGCAGGACGAAGCGAAACTGCGGCTCGACGGCGGCCAGCACCCGACCCACCAGTGTCGGGTCCGTCATGGCGCGCTCGTAGTCGGGCACGTCAACGGGATCCAACTCGCCCCGTGGTAACAAGGCGAGGTGCTCGTGCTTGGTTGGCAGCAGTCCATTTTCGGCAGCACAGCGCCCAGCGAGGATGTCCGTCAACCCACCGTGGGCATCGTCGCGCTGCCCCAAAGAATGACTGATGCCTCCCTGTGGATCCAAATCGACCAGCAGCGTGCTGCCACCGCGATCGGCCAGCGCCAACGAAAGGTTCAAAGCCACCGTGGTTTTTCCAACGCCCCCTTTTTGACTGACGATGGCAATCCGATGGGTCATGCGGACACCTCCTGCAGGCTGTCGGGAGCCGGGGCTTCTGACGCCTCGATTCCAAGTTGTCTGAGCCGAGCGATGTTTGCCTTGACCTTCGCCTCTTCTGGGCGGATCTGCTCCGCCTCCAGAAAGGCTTCGAGCGCGTCCGTGTAGCGTTTTGCGAGCAAAGCCTCCACTCCCTGGTCCCAAGCTCGGCTGAACAAGCGAGACTCCAGGTCATCGCTCGTCTCTCGCTCTGTCTCACGCACGCTCGACGCTGGAGCAGCCAGCTCATCCGTCGCGTGGGATGTTTCACGAGGCTTGTCCTGCAGAGGCTCGAGAGTGTGGAGCTCACGGGCAGACTCATCGTGTTTGCGCGCTGCATCCATCAACAAGTGTTCCCAGTTGCCCGTGACGTTCGGCTCTGCCGGAGCCTGACGAAGGGATTCGCAACTGACACGCGCCTGACTGATGAATGCCAGTCGGCTAAATGCATCCTCACCGCTGCCTTGCTCATCTTGCGCTGCCAACACTTGGCCTTGCCAGACGAGCACCGTCCCCAACTCCCTGCCTGACTCCAAGACGCGCAGCTTCACTGAGTGGCGCCCCATGCAGGCGAGCTGGAGATAGTCCGGCAGCGAGAAGGGCGCGCTCAATTCAGATCGCGAACGCGCCAGCAGCTTCTTTACCCTTTCCCTCAGCTGTTCCAACACCACCGGCTTTTCGAGGATCTCCACGTCGGCATGCTGAGGGATCTGAGAACGGTATGCTTTGAGGTAGCCCGAAGCGAAAACGATCGGGATATGCTTTCCGCGGCGCCCGAGCTCACCCAACAGCTCAATTCCCGATCTACCGGGAAGATCGATATCCGAGACGATCACGTGAGGTAACTCTCGATCGATTTCGGTCAGCGCCTGCTCCAACGTTCCCGCTTCGCTCACTATTATGTCTGGGATTTTGGCAATACCGCGGGCCATGGCGGTGCGCAGCATCGCTTCGTCCTCGATGATCAGGACTCGTGACATCTGCCATCAACCTCAGAGCACTTTGGCGATCTCTTTGACAGCCCGGCTCATATCCAAGAAGATCAGGCCCAACTTGGCTTCCGCGGTGGTCAGCGCTAGCAACATCGTTCCAGACGCTGCAGTGACTGTAACGGCGAAACCATTCGCCCCCCGGATCAATACCTGCTGCAAGTCACCTCGCTCCAGTTCGCTGGAGGCCCGTGTTCCCAAGCTGAGCAAGGTTGAACTCATACCGGCGACTCGCACTTCGTCGATATGTTGCGGCAGCGCGCTGGCGATCATCAGGCCATCTTCGGAGATGAGTGCGCTCGCTTCGATGTCCGGCGTTCCCGCTTGAAGCGAGCGAAGAATCCGGTTCAAGTCTTCCGTTCGTGACATGTTACCTCCTTGTTTCGTAGGGATGCGCGTTCATGGCTGGTTGGTGACGTGCTAGGCCGGCAGCTGTACGCTGCCATACGCGTTGGACTCGAAGTCATTTCGTTCGAAAATGCTCTCATTGCTGCGCAACCTGGCGCTTACCAGGAGCCGAGGATTGTCGGGGATCGGGATGCTGAGTTCGACAGTTGTGCCTCCGCCAGCGGCTGAGTCGATTCGCAGGACTCCGCTGGCGCCTTCGACGGCCTCAGCGCACAACGAGAGTCCGATGCCAGTGCCACGACTCTTGGTCGTGAAGAACAACTCCCGGCAACGCTGCAACACGTCCTGGGTCATGCCATGCCCGTGATCTCGGACCGTAATCTGCAGACGCGAAGGCCCCGACAGCGCGCAGGAGATCACATTCGCGGAAACCTCAATCTCCTCGCCCGCACTGGACGCGTGCACCGCGTTCGTCACCAAATTGAACAGCACGGCGCGCACCACCCCCGGCTCAAACGGCAAGAGCGGCATGTCCGGGATACTTGCCCTGACCCGGATCCCGCGACTGTCGGCCTGGCGCCTCACGACGGACAAGACTTCCCGCAACTCGAAGTCAACCGGGTAATAGCGCGAGCTCAGCAGCTCTCGCCCCACTGAACTCAGCCCCTCCAAGGTCAACTTCATGCGCCGGATTTCCCCCAATACCGCATGCAAGTCGGTCTGGAGTTGCCCTGGGGCGAGCTCTTCGAGGATCACCTCCACGGAGGTGGTCACTGCCGCCAGAGGATTCTTGACTTCGTGGAGTATCGCGGGGAGCACCTCGCTGACAGCAGCCAGTCTGAGCAACCTGTCACGCTCCTCGCGCAGAGCCTCCACGTCAGTGATGTCTTGGAACACGACGACCCAAACCACACCACCCGACAAATGGGCTTCGCTGACACTGAATCCAATCGTGGCCTGACGGCCATCAGGCAGCCGCATTGAACACTTGGAGCGCGCGTCGTCCGCCTCCAGCGCGGCGCCAATTGCCTGCGACGGCGCCAACACTCGCTCGACGGCTTGACCGACGAGCTCTTCTGTCCGGCGCTGCAGGATCCCTGAGGCTCGCCGGTTGGCATCGATGATCTCACCAGAGGTTGAGACCACCAGCATGGCGGCGCTCAATGATTCGGTGACCTGCCGCCAGTCATCGCAGCTGAGCTGTTTGGGCATGGCTTGACGGACTGCAAGCGACGCGCCCGACGCCTGCTGGACAGGCGCAATTTCGCCTCCCAACCAGGTTGTCGTCACGGAACGTCACACACCTTGGGCCGGCGCGCACTTCTTTCTCTCGCAAACCACTTGCGATGATGGCGACGCAAGGCTTGCGCATCAAACTCACGAACCGCGACTTGGTTTGGCGAGACATTCGAGCGCCCTCGACCAGCAGCCTATCGGCAGACGACGCTGGCACTCCTGTCGACAGACGGAATCCGCCAGGCCGGCACGGGATCCGCCGTGCGGCGATTGGGCGCAGTGCGATACGCAACGACGTTTGGAGCGGTTGGCGTCCAATGAATTCACCGGAGATCTCGACGATCGCGCGGGAACTACGAATCCCCAGCCCTCTATCCAGCCCCGTTTCAGCGTCGACGCAACGGAGCCAGCCGGAAGCATGGGCCAGGCGCCGAAACCAGCGAGCGTCCGAGCGAATCGTCACGCTTGCGGGCTCAGTAGCAACGCTGGCCGCTATAGGGTGCGTTTGCGCCTTCAGAGCCAACATCTCTGATCTCCCCGGGGCGCACGAAAGAAAGGAAACCTACCATGCTTATGCGTTCCCACCTGGCCCGCCTATCACTCGCCGCGCTACTCGCCTACAGCGGCTGCGTCGCCTGCGGCGATGACTCAGAAGACACCTCCAGCGCCGACGATGACGCTGACGATGACGCTGACGACGACGCTGACGACGCGGGCACCAATCACGAGGATGACGCTGACGACTGCGCGGCCATCTGTGAACTCCTGGAAGAGGTCGGCTGCGAAAATGACGATCCTCGCGCCAAGTGTGAAGAGGAGTGCCGCGACCTAGCTGAAGGTCCCTGCACCGAGGCAGTTGAGGCCTACTACGCCTGCGTGGTGGATGAACCCGTGAGCAGCTTCGAATGCGACGGCAGCGACGAAAGCGTCGTCAAGACTGGCGTGTGCGGCGATGAGGAGATGACCATGGTCATGTGCTTCTCAAACGCCAACGATGATGACGAAGACGCTGGCGCCGACGAAGACGCTGGACCCGACGAAGACCCCGACGCAGGCTGAATCCCAACAGTGAGAGCAGCGCTCGGTCGGCGACAGCAGCCCACCGCGGCGCTGCTCAACGTCAAATCGTGTCACGCGGACAGTCGATTCTCGATTTCCGGGGCGGCCGCAGCTTGATAAACTGGCCAGAATGCCTCTGCTCAGCCTGGGATTGCACGCTCTCACCTGGGAAGGGCTGTTGGTCATCATCCTGACGCTGCTCGGCGCGCTTGCTTTCGGCGTGCTCTACCTGCTGCTGATCAAGCTTTTCGTACTCCTGGAGTGTACGACGACCATGTTGCTGCTCAGTTGGCTGGTCCCCTCCGCTCGACTGAACCACTGGCTCGGCAGGCGCGTGTTCTTCTGCGTAGCTTTCGCTCTATCATATTGGGGCGCGTTTGCTGCCAACACTAGCCTGATGCAAAGCGACAGTGGCGAAGCTGACCTCTTGGCTCCCCTGCTACTCGCCCTCCCGTTCTTCGCCGCGTTCCTGATGCTCGCGGTGGTACGCGCCTTCCTCTGGCTTCGGAACACGCTACGCATCGGACAGGATGTGAGAGCGCAAATTCAGTCCGCGGACACTGACAAGAAGGCGCAAGTGGCGGCTGGCAGAGCGCGCGCGGTCTTGACTTGGATCGGCGCCTGGTGCCTGCAGCGCTTGGCGGACTTGTCTTTCGCGATTGCTAGCTTGTGGGGCCTGCTGGTTGGATACGTGGTGTTGTCTCAGCAAATGGAAGCATCGGGCATCGCTGATTGGCTTGCGCTCTTGATTTTCTGCGTTGGTCCGCTGCTCGTAGCATCGGCGCTGGTTGTTCCCGTGTGGCGGATCACCTCCAAGTGGATGGCGCATGACGGAACCTGAGCAAGAGCCGGCTCCGTGCCCACTGTGTGAGCGACCGAACCACTTTCCGTCCAAGCACCATATGATCCCCAAGTCCAAAGGGGGCAATCACACGCAGACGCTGTGCGCGGACTGTCATCAGGCCATTCACGCTCACTTCACGAATACGGATCTCAAACTGCGCTACCACACCTCGGAAGCCTTGTTGGCAGACGAGCGATTCTCAAAGACTGTCAGCTTTCTTCGCAAGCAAGATCCACGGCGACGCTACCGCACGAGAGTCGCCAAAGACCGTCGTCGCTGATGCGCCCCCCGGAGCATTTGCCCACAACACGTCGTCGCCCAGTTAGTTGCATTCGCTCCCATCCAACGGCAGCACTATCTCATGATTGGGAGCAACTGTAGCGAACGCCTGCACTGCGCCCAAGCGCGCACTCACTCGGATCGGCTCATCACAGGCGCCGACACCAACCGTCAGCGCGGGCTCACTCGCCGACAGATATCCGGTGTTGCCCTCTACCAGTCGGACCAGGCTCCGTCCGCAAGCCTCAAGTATCACTTTGCTTCCCACGGCATCCAGATTTCCTCTGGGACCAACCAGACGCACCCTCACCGCGGACTGTCCTTTGGAACCGATGTTGCGGAGTAACCTCGGCGACTCCCCTCGGCTCATGATCAAGATGTCCGTGCGCCCGTCGCGATCGTAGTCTGCGTACCCGGTGCCACGGCTGTCTGCGTTGAAGCCCAGATCTGCCCTGGCGACGGCCATATAGGCGCCATCATCTTGCCTCTGGAAAATGTATTCCGGTCCAGTCAAGTGCTGGGCAACGTGAATTTCGAGTGCCCCATCGTTGTCGAAGTCACGCATCGCTGTACCCCAATAAACCGCGATGGCCTGGTTGACCGTCGCCACTCCGTCCAGCCCCAGCTCCTGAGCTCGGCTTGCGAATTTAAGCCCCCCCAAGTTCTCGTAGTAGGCATTGCCCGTCGATGAGTCAGGCCGTTCATCATCGCTGATCAGCAAGTCGATGTCGCCGTCACCGTCAGCGTCGCCGCTGGCTACCCCCATGGCGTTGATCGCGTGAGGCCCGATACCCGATGCCTCACTGATCTCGCGAAATCTTCCCTGCCCGAGGTTTTCGTACAGGCAATCATCGAAGAAGTCGTTGGCGACGTACAGTTCCGCGTCTCCATCGTCATCCAAGTCGACCGCGCCTACGCCGAGCGTGGAACGCCCGTGGCAAGCCACGTCGGCCTCAGCCGTCGCGTCTTTGAAGTTGCCGTCTCGTTCGTTCAAGTACAGAAAGTTGGGCGCATCCCAGCTGCTTTGACCTCCCTCGTGCCCGTTGGGTCCGGCTTGGTTCCAGGTGCTCACATACAGATCGAGCCAGCCGTCGCCATCGGCGTCCAAGACAGCTGCTGCGCGGGATGGGCGTTGCTGGTCTACCCCCGCTTCCAAGGCTCCCTGCTCAAACACGCCAGGATCTCGCTGGAAGAACAGCCGATCCCCATCCCGGTCGGTCGTGACGAAGATGTCGACCATGCCGTTGCCGTCCAGATCTGCAGCGACGGCCCCGAAAGCCGGCCCCGCATACTCGAGACCGCTGGCTTCGGTCACATCTTCAAACTGACCGCGGCCGTTACCACGGAGGAAACGCAGCCCCTGAAGCGACGAGTCTTGGGCGCCCGTCCTCGTGATCACCACGTCCACTTCTCCATCGCCATCAAGGTCGCGAAAGAGCACGCCGCCGCTGTACATATCCGGCGAACTCCAACCGCCATTCGGCGTCGACCGGAGCTGAGCCAGATCCCCCGAGTCGGCGGTCACCTCGACGAAACGCACCCCTGCCAGCTCGGGCGATCGCGCGTTTAGCGGCGTGGTGGGACATTGGTTCGAGGGCGCGGCTTCCCCACCACCGTCGCGGGCTGCTCCGTCGGCAACTGAGACCAGCTGGGACGAGGCGTCTTGTCGCCCGTCAGTCGACGATGGGTCACGGGATCGATCCTGGACGGATGCGTCTGGCGCGTTCCGAGCTGATTCGCTGAACTCCCTTTCGTTCGAGCAAGCCGCCGAAATTAGCACCCCGAACGAGAGCCACGCGCCTTTGGATGCCAACATCAACCTGCTCTTCTTCGCTCCCGCGGACCCGTGGACAAGACTAGCATGGGTTCGAATCCCCGGGCGGAGTTTGAGCGCCTGCAACCGTCACCCTTCGGGCGGTATCAGAGCTACTGCCGGACTCAGGTTGGCGGACTCAGAGTTGCATGACGATTGCCGTCAAACTCTCGTCCGGCTTGTCCCGGCTGCCTTCGTTCAGCAGCAACCCCACGGCCGCCTGTACACTTTGCTGGACGTTGGGTGGCGCGTGGTCGCTGTGGGCAGCGGCAAGACAAGACTTCAACCTGGTGTCATCCAAGTTGCTGCTCAAACCGTCGGAGAGCAGCACGATGCGGTCACCTGGAGCGTAGGTAAAGTGCCGCGAGACGATGTCGACGGAGCGCTCGGCTCCCCCCAGCATGCGGCTGGATTCAGGCTCGCTGTCGGCGTGGCCGTCCCCCGCACCCTTGGCCACTTCGCCAGATTCGCCTCCAGAGGCCAAGCCGCCCCTGGAGCTAGGCGCTGACTTGCCCGCCAAAGCGATCAGCTCCCCTCGGCGCGAGAGATAGCAGGCAGCGCCGCCCACACTGGCCACATGAATACGCGGCCACGTCAGATAGGCGACGGTCAAGGCACAGTGGGGAATGCTCCCGAGCTTTTGCGCGCTGCTTACCGTGCGCAGATGCTCCTGGGCTTGCTCCACCGCGTAACGCAGGCATTTGTCGATGCTCACCGCGTCCGCATCACTTTGCGTGTACGCCCACGGCATTTGACCCAAGACGTAGTTACTCACGCTTTGCGCTGCGACATCGGCAGCCACCAGACCGTGCCGTTGCCCTTCGAAACCATCAGCCAAGATCATGAACAGCCCCTGCCCGACTTGGTTCGTGTGCCCGTTGTTGGGAGTAGTGACGGTTGACTGAAAGACACGAATCGCCCTGGCCGTCTCACCTATGATGAACCGTTCTGCGTGCCCGGCAGGCCCGGGCCGACATTCGCCATAGGCCGCCGGCACTCCTGGCGCTGCAACGGCACTCCGAGGCTGTGATTTCTGGGAGATCTCTGGGGCAGGCCGGCCTTGGGATTGGCCTGTGTCCTCGAGTTGATTTGTGGGCCGCAGTCGACGTCGTTGTTCTTCTCTGGACTGTTCTTTTTTAGGCTTTGCTCCGGTCGTGGATTCCATGGTTCAGTTTCTCCTGGTTTGATGTTGTTTCCAATTTGTCGATGACTCGCTTCACGCCCGGTTGCCGACGGACCAACGCGATCAATCTTGCCTTGTCGCGCCCGTGGCGGACCCGCCCCGTCACCACGGCAACCCCGTCGAAAGCACTAACGTGGGCTCTCCTCGCCTCGCGTCGACGCTGCAGCGCTTTGCGCAGCCGGCCGACGAGTGATCGATCGCGCTGCTTGGCTCGTGGAGCTATGGTCGCATAGCTTTCGACGGAGCGTACTCCCGCCACTCGACGAATCGCCTCCAAAGCAGCGCCGGCCTCTTGACGGTCTCGGAAGCTGCCCGCAACGGAAATCGTGGCGTCGTCGCTGCTCACCGCCAGGGTGGACGCGTCAACGTCGGGGTGTTTCTCAATCACCAGTCGGACGTCGGACGCCAGCTGGGAGTCGCTCACCGCAGGCACCTCCACCTCGACGCCACCATTGGCCGCGTCATCCACCCCTAGGGTTTCACGCGCGACGTGCTCCGCACGCCGCAACTTCCACGGAGCATCTACGCTTCCGAAAAGGATCGCCAGACGCTTCTTCACTCGACTCACGAGTTGACCGCCGGCCAGCTCTGGCTCTTGGTCCAGGCGCGCATTGACCTTTTCCTCCAAGGCAACGTCACGCGCGGGACTAGTCCCCTCGCGCATTTCCGCATTCGCTAGACGACACATCGTGTTCAACAGCGCGCGCCTGTCCGCGGGCCACTGAAACACTGCCTGCACCCCAGCTGAATAGAGCTCTTGCCGTGCCTGATTACTCGGCGCTCGAGGCAGCGACAGAAACACGGGGATCTCACTGTGTTCGCGCGTGTGACTCGCGGCGAACTGACTGACGGACACACCTTCCAGTGGGGACACGACGACCACCGCGCAAGTGGCTACGCCGAGCATGTGGCTGCACTGTTGGACCGTGTTCACTCGAAACGTCGTCACCCCAGCATCACTCAGCTTGAATGCAATTCTCCTGGCATTTTCGCAGCCCCCCAACACCAGCACGTGCTGACGCGAAGAGGAGCTGCGTGGAACGGCGTTCAACGGGACCGACACGGGCGGCGATATCCTGGTCATTGGATCCTTTCGTTGGGTTCGATGTCGTTTTGCAAACATGTGTGTTCTGCATCTGGGGCAGCGAAGCGATTCGCTGCTGGCCCCACCGACCTGCTTTGCAGGGAGCGCGCCAAGCCGACGATTCTGCGACCTGGCACTGGAAGAGTCCCCAACGGCCCCGGACGTACCGAGACCGTCCGCGTGGCAATCTGCCACAGCGTGCCTGTTCGCCACGGTCAATCCCTCAGTCCAGACGCGGACAATGCCTGGAGCGAGCATGGTTCTGCTGCTCAAACGGCAGATCCCAGCGCAGCTCAGCTGGCACGGTGCGTGCACATCTTCGCCGCGGTCCACTCGCGTCAACTTGGACGCGTTCAATTGACCCATTCAACCCCACTCAACCGGAAGCAGCCCTAGATGCAGGAGATATGTGCGCTCGTAGTGAACGCCGCCAGAGCCAGGTACTTCACCCTGGAGTATCCCACTGACCCCGCCCTAGAGGGCGGACCAGATCTCGTGGAAGTGGATGACCAAGCGAATCCCAGCGCGACCCTAGCGCCCAGAGAACAGTTCTCGAACCTGCGTGGTCGCCACCGCTCGCCCGGCGGTGGCCCCGAGCACCGATACGACGACCACCGCGACAAGCACCAGGAAGAGCTCACACAGCGCTTCGCAAAGGCGCTGATCGACACGACCGCTGCGCTCGTTCTCAAGCAGCGACCGGACAAGCTCGTGATCGCCGCCAGCCCAGACATGTTGGGCCGCCTTCGACCGCTGCTGGAGGAAGACACGCGCATCGCCACTCCGTTGGTCGAGTGCGCCAAAGACTTGAGCGGTCTCAGCCCCAAGGAAATCCACGCAGCCCTCGTGGAATACGGCTGCGCCCCCCAACGACGCGAGCCCACCCACACGCGCAACGGAAGAAGGCGCTCCTAACGTGCCACGCCGCCTACGCAAAAGCCTTCCCCCCGTGCCTCCTCGAGGTTCAAGTCCCGGGAACCCGTCGCGAAGCTTGGCCAGAAGCTCACGAATTTTGATCGTCGGCCGCTGCAGCACTGCGCGCCAGCTGGAAGTCACCCTCAACAGCCAGGGCGTGTTTGTGACCCGCATTGCGTCCGCTCGCCCCGCCACCCCGCGGGTGGCTCCGAGCACGCGCGCCATCGTCGTCGTGGACTCTAACTCCGATGAGTCCCTGGAGTCTCGCTGTGAACGCCTGCACCTAGCGCACCCAAGCCTTCCGCTTTTCGTCGCCGCCAAGCTGGTGCAAAATCAGCGTCTCGAAGAGCTTCAGGGGAGCGGCGTGCAAGCTGTTCTGAGTTGGCCCCGAGACAGAGACATCCTCGTCAAGACGGCGCGCAAGCTCGCTTAGCTAGCCGCCGCTGACCAGGCAACTAGCGGAGCGCTGCCTGGACCAACTCATGCAGGTATTCCTCGATATTGGTGTAGCCATCGTTGTCGTCGTCCGCGGCAGAGTCATCTGCACTCGGGTCCAAGTCGCGCTCGATTTCCCACTCGTCGGGCATGCCGTCCGAGTCAGAGTCCGACGCTGCTTCTGGTCCGTCCATCTGCAATGGGTCGTCGAATTGGCCCAAACTCCCTCCACGCTCCCGTACTTCGCGGACTACGCGCTGATTCATGGCATCGTGAGGAAGCGCGCCCGCATACTGGAGCACGACTTCCGCAGCCTCCCCAGCTGGCTGCGCGGCAACCGGGCTCGCGACTGGCGACTGCTCCAGCAGTTCGATCTCCCTATCTGGACTCAACACGTCTCCCCCAGAGAAAGCGTTGTCACGCGAGTACACATTGGATCCGGTCGGCATCGCGAATTGGCTGCCAGCTTCGGGAGAGTCAGGGCCGCGTAGCATCGTATTACCCACCAACGAGAAGCTCAGCTGATCGCGATCCGCTTCTGGCGTATTGGTATACAGCCCGACGCTGAAACCACAGTTGTAGGTCAGGTTGTTTGTGAGGTCGATAATCACAGGCTCACTCACCTGATCATCCCAATGCATGTGCGGCAAGCATCGCCCGCCATGATGAGCTGACAAGTTGTGATGATAGCTGATGCGCGTAGTGGGACTGTACGCGAGCAGCGTGCCGTAGTTCTGCCCCGCTGGATTGCTGTTGCTGATGGTGGACCACTGCACCGTCACGTCGCTGGCATGGGTAATATCCAGCGTTTCGTCGGTTGCGCCGGAGAAGTCGCAATGGTCAAACACCAGATGATGCGCCGTGTGGAACGACACGTTGTCGGCGTTGTCACCGCCTCGGAAACGCAGAAACCGAAACACACCGTCGTGGAAGTCGTTCTGATAGTTCTGCAGCGTGTAGCCAGTGAAGGTAATCCCGCCGGGAGACGTCTGACCAGCGACGGTAACGAACGAGTTGGCCTCTGAAAGCTCGGCGACTTCCGGCGCGTCTATCACTCCAGATACCGAGAAAACAATAATGCGAGGCTCTTCAGCCATGATGGCTTCATAGAACGAGCCCGGCCCATCCCAATCCAGCGTGCTCACGACATAGACCTTGCCGCCTCTGCCCCCGGGCGTTTCAGTGCCGTAGCCCTCCGCCCCGATGAACGCCTTGATTGCGCCGTCATCAATTGGGTCTGGAAAATCGACATCGACAGCGCTGGCGGACGCATCCACGTCCTGGTGTACCCCTCCCGAGTCGCCGCCCCCGTCACTAGTGCAGGCTCCCACCCCAACCAGCGCGCAGATAACCCACGCCCCTTCACGCCAACGCGAGCCCCGCTCGGTTCTGGGTGTCACTCGCCGCACCCCGCGGTGTGCTTGTAGAACCACACGTTTTGGTCCCTGGCATTGACCAAGACGTACGCATTCACGCGCGGGATATAGCGAAAACGCCCGTAGGTTCCTCGCTCGCTGGGCTCCGAGGGACCGTCCGTTGCGGAGCTTCGGCTCCAGTGCTTGCTCTGCAAATCGAGGATCCAGGGAGCGCCGCCAACCCAAGCCACGATGTCATCAGCGGCGGTGTCATAGTCAGCGCCCGGCGCCGGGGCCGTCAACACTTCGGCGCCTCCCGTGGTGATCAACTGCCCCTCGCGATCGCCAACCACCTCTTGGTTGTTGAATTCCCCGCCGCCAGTCATGACCCAATCGTCAGTCACATGCTCGCCTGAAGCGATATCGTAGACGAGCAAAAGGTCGTCGCCGATGAACCACAGCAGACCACGCTGCGTGTCTACCAGACCGCGTTTGTAGCCATAGGACTCGTAGCGCGGCCAAAACGGCGCATCCCCGTAGTCTTGCAGCTCAGTCCAAGTGTTGGAATCGTAGTCGTACGCGACCAGCGACTTGATCAAATGGAAGAAGACCCGCTTGGTTTTCGGGTCATAGGCGCTGCCCTCTCCGCAACAGTACGGGGTATCCGGATCTCGCTCTGGCTGACGGTCTTCCCATTCACCTGTAGCTGGATCGAACGTCCAGCTGACGTCGGTGCCAGAGCCATCTTGCCAGCGTGAGCCGCCGTGCGCAAACATGCGTCCAGCGTGAGTGATGAACGATAGACCATCGTAGGTGTGGCGCGAGACAGGCCTGCCATCTGGCAGTGGGTCCTGATTGGTAAACTCTGGATCTGACGGCTCCGTCAGCCGCTTCCAGCTCAGGCTTTCCAAAGAGAACGCGTACACCTCATTGCCGGCGTAGTCACCATGACCTCCTCCGAACACCAGCATCTGATTGTGCACAGGGTCAAACGCTCCGCTTGACCACGGCTCGACCACGTTGCCGCAGTTGCTGATCTCTTCGGGACAGACCCCCTGCAATTCGCTGCCATCCACCTCAAACCAACTGTTGGCTGGAAGCTCTACCAGTCGCCGCTCACTGTCGCTGAAGTCTGGCGTCGGAGAAGCGCAACTTTCGTTGACCATGATAGGCCCTGCTGGCGGTATCGGACCTCCGCCATCAGAGGCCGGCCCTTCCCGTTCACTCTTCCCAGCATCTTTGACGGCTCCTCGGTCGGCGTCGACTGACGCATCCCCGGAGGACTCGCGGTCATCCCCCTGGCCTGAGTCCTCCAGCCCGACACCGGAGCGTTCTTCCGGATTTGAGTCGCACCCAGCAAAGCCCAAGCAAAGCGGCAGCCACAGTGGCCAGCGCCAAGCTCCACACAACGTCCCCATGTGACGGCAGTCTAGCGTGGATTTCCCGACGCCAAGCTGCCGTTCGCCGAGCGCAGCGAAAACTCATCGAGTTTCTGTGGCAGCGTAGACGCCCAACAGAAGCTGTTGCCTGAATGGAAGCTGGATAAAACTTGCCGCTATCACTGTATCTGTTCAGCCAATCATTCAGCGCAGAGACAGGAAGATGGCGAAAGAGCAGACGGCACGATCGAGCCGCGCATCACCTGCATTCCTAGGGGATGCTACGTCAGACCACTCTCGCCTCACTGCTGTTAACCTTGGCCGCCGCCGGCTGCTCATCAGAGGACGGCAAGCTTCAAGATTCGGTGTCGGACCCTGCGGACGTGGAAGCAGGCGCGGGAGGCGCCGGCGGTCCTGGGAACGGCATGGGCGGCGCCAACGCTGCTCCCCAAGGCGGAGGCTCGGACGACGGCTTGCCCGATGTCGGCCCGCCCGATGTCTCCACGCCCGATGATGAAGCGCCAGCAGACGACAATTCCATGGAGGATGACGCATCCACGGGCGGAGCCGCTGGGGCGCAAGGCAACGACGACGGAGGAGCCGCTGGTGCTCCTGGCCCCGGCGGCGCTCCCCCTGTTGTGGAGTACACCGCGGATTGTGAGACTTTGGTCAGCGATCCCTCGGTCAACTGGGACGAAAGTGCGCTGACGACGGACCAAGAAATTGTCGAGTGCCTGTACAGCTCCCTCGGGCGTCCCGTGGGTTTTGGTGAAGGTGCGCTCGGCGGGTACGACCCGGGTGGCAACAGTCGGCTGGTAGTGATCAAGAAGGGCCAGGCCACATCCGTCGAGCAGCAGCTATTGGAGGCCATCAGCGGCGACGAACACGCCTGGATCGTATTCGACAAGCATGACTTCGCCGCAGAAACCGAGCTGGGCATGTACCGCCTGGGTTGCGCTGAGACGGCGGTTTTGGACCACTTGGGGGCAACCCGAGAACAGTGTGTCGACTATCCCAGCTGGTGTTCCGCCCAGGGGATCAGTGGAGAGACCGAATGCCTGGAGCAGTTCTTCAACGTCGCTCTAAACGACGGAGATCTACCCATCCGCAACCCCGTCATTGGTTCGAACAAGACGCTCGACGGCCGCCACAGCGAAGCCTACTTTCGGTTTAGCGGATTCGCGATCGGCAGTGATAGCTCCGGCGAACCGGTCAACACCGCCCAAAGCGTGATCCTGACGCACCTCTCATTCCGGGGCGCCGGTCATACGGAGGACCACGAGCTGGATCCCGACATGATCCGCTCAACCGGTGCTTCCCACGACATCTGGATCCACAAAAATGACTTTGACCTGACTGGTGATTCGGCGTTCGACGTCAAGGTGGGGGCCTACGACATTACCATGTCTTTCAACCGGGTGATGGACGTCAAGCGCGCCACGCTGCATGGCTCAAGCGACAGCCGCGAGATCAACGCCCAAATCACGACTACCATGCATCATAACGCATTCATCACCCGCGACGAGCACTTTGACACGTTCGGCAACACCGGGCGCCGGGTGCCGTTGATCCGACGCGGTACCTCTCACATGTGGAACAACGTATTCATGAACTACCGCAAGGATGTGATCAGCGTCCGCGTCGGCGCAACACTGCTATGGGAAGACAACGCGCTTCTGATCGCCCGCATGTTCCAAGAGAAAGATAGTGTGGAAGCTTCGCTAGCTGAACTGCAGACGGCTTTGACTGACGACATCACCGACGGGAACTTCCGCAGCGGCGGCACGTTCCTTTGGTTCTCGGACAGTAGCTGCCAAGCAGACGAAAGCACCAAGACGCCCCTCACTCCGAGCAACGGTCAAGTCCCGGATCTGGCAGCTGAGTACAGCGAACAGTCGCGCGAAGCCATGGCAGCACTCCGCATGGAAGCCGGCCAACAGCTCGTCGACTATGTGAGCGCGACCGCTGGCAAACATGGTGCGATGCCCCTGATGGCCCCGGGCGCGCCAAGCATCGAGGAAGTGCTAACCGGCGCGCGGCAGAGCTGCCAATGAGCTGAGGGACCAACTCCAGCTACGCCCCCCTCCTGTCGCACCAATTTCGGCGTGGTGAAACGACACAACCGCGGACCGGTGAAACGGGTGAAAATTAGGCAATTCGTGAAGATCCAGCGTTGCTGTTGGCAATCACGTCCAGGATCGTAGCGGCATGTGAGTGCTCCTCGCCCGCTATCCGACCGAATTGAGCGGTGCGGGCACGGCGCCACACGTTTACCGCGCCGCGCCAGTATGGTGTCCAGCGGAGCGTCCGTGCCGTGCCTCTTGTGTATGGCATAGGCCGGCGCTCCTCGAGAATCCAACACAAGCCCCATACGACCAACGGAACGATGCTTATTTCTTCTTTGCGGCGCGCCGGCGGCCTACTGGCCCTGCTGGCGCTATTCAGCACCGCCTGCGCCGGTGACAATGACAATTCCGAGGACAACAGCTCCGAGGACGACAGCTCCGATTCGGACAACGATGACGGAGCGGACGATGACACCGATGATGACAGCGCGAACGACGACGCCGATGGTGCAGACGACAGCAATGATGCAGACGACAGCGCGGACGATGCGAACGACGACTCCGATGATGATGCTGACGACGCCGATGTCGACGCCGGAGTCAATGACGCGGACGCCAGCGTCGGTGACGACCCGCTCAGCGCGTGCGTTCGGGACAGCGATTGCGACGCTCAGATCTGCAACGCTGCCATGGGTGCCTGCGTTGACTGCGTTGAAGACGCACACTGCGCCGAAGATGAAGCGTGCCTAGGCAACCGCTGCTACGGAGCCACGCAGTGCACCAACTCCATCGACTGTCCCCCCGACACGGTTTGCGACCGAAACCGTCGCGTCTGCGTCAACTGCCTCAGCAACGCCGACTGCAGCGATGACCAGGAGTGCGTCGCCGACCATTGCCGTGCCGCTTGTGACTCGGACAAGGATTGTACCGCCAGTGGCCAAGTCTGCGATTTTTCGCTGGGTGTGTGCGCCGAGTGCGTAGAGCATGGGGACTGCGCCGCTGAGTTGCACTGCGTCTCGGGCTCCTGCGAACCCGACGTGTGCATTGGCGGCACCAGTGTTTGCGACAACGGCCAAGTGGTGCTGTGCAGCGCGGCGGGCGACACGACCCAAGTAACGGATGTGTGCAGCGCCAATGAAGAATGTGTCGCCTCCGCAGGCGTTGCCGAATGCGTGATGCTGGGCGTGGGCGGCGGCGGCGCAGGTGGCACGGGCGGCGGCGGTGGCACGGGCGGTAGCGGTGGCACTGGCGGTAGCGGTGGCTCCGGAGGACTCGGTGGCTCGGGCGGTAGCGGTGGACTCGGAGGCTCGGGGGGCATGCCCAGCTGTACGGGTTCCTGCGGCGCTCGGGAGTGTGGCCAGATACTCGACAGCTGCGGAGTTGCTCAATCTTGCGGCAGCTGCCAGCAAGGTGACTCCTGCGCGACGGAAGGCGCCTGTGTGCTGTCCGGCACCATCGATGACTTCGGCAGCTGTGACCGCTCGATCTATGACGTCGAGGGCCGCAATGGCTCATGGTATTTCTACCGCGGCACTGGTGTTGGTTGCTCCGCGGGCAGCTGCCAGGGCGTCAGCGCCCCACCGTGGGGCACGCGCTGCGGTGCCTGGACCGCGGGTGGCCTCAGGAGCACCCTCGACGTGTACGCTGGCATGGGGGTCGTCTTGAATGACGACGGCTTGCTGTATGATGCCTGCGTCTACGACTCGGTCGTGGTGCAGTACGCCAGCGATCAGCCCGTGAGGATGTACGCCAAGTGGGATGACGTCGGAGAATTTGGTGAGCGCGACTACGTGATCTTGCCCGCATCGGCTGGCACAACGACCGTCAAAGTGTCGCTAGCGTCGTTCCTGGGGATCGACTGCTCGACGCTCACAGAATTCCAATTCGAACCCACGGACATCCCTGAAGGTTTTGGCATCGCGGTGTACTCGCTGCGTTTCGAGAACGCGTTGAGTCCAGATTGCTCAGCGGGCTCACAACGCTGTGGCACGGGCGGGGTGCTCGAAGTGTGCAGCGCCGGGCAATGGGTGGCCAGCTCTTGCCCCGTCGGTCAAAGCTGCCAGGCCAACAAGTGCGTCGCCAACGACGCCACGCCAGTGGAGATCCATGGGCATCTCAACGTGTCTGGCACGCGCATCGTCGATGAAAACGGTGTCGATGTGCAGCTCAAGGGGATCAGCAGCCACTGGCTGAACTTCGAAGATGATGGCTACGCCACCAACCTGAACGCCCTGATCTGGATGCGGGACAATTGGAATCTCAGCCTGTTTCGCGCGGCCATGGGCGTGGAAGAGCCGGGAGGATATGTGTACTCGGCCGCAGGGCAAAACGAGATGCTGAGTCAGATGGAGACCATCATCGACAACGCCGTGACTGCGGGCGTGTATGTATTGGTTGATTGGCACAGCCACAACGCCCATCTCTATACCTCAGATGCGGTAGCCTTCTTCCAGTACATCTCCCAACAGTACGGCTACCTGCCCAACGTCTTGTTCGAAGTCTACAACGAACCGTTGGACATGGACTGGGACACAGAGCTCAAGCCATACCATGAGACTTTGGTCTCGGCGATTCGCGCCAGCGACGCGGATGCCAACCAGAACATCATTGTGCTGGGCACTCCCAATTGGGATCAGGATGTGGACGCGGCCGCTGCCAACCCCCTCGTCGGAAGCAACCTGACTTACGCGGTTCACTTCTACTCCTGCTCCCACGGCGCCGCCGAGCTGGGCGTCGCACAAGCCGCTCTCAACCTGGGACTACCAATCTTCGTCTCGGAATGGGGAGCCACCGAAGCCGATGGTGGCGTATTAGGTACCGCGGTTTGCGCAGCGGCCGCGGACGATTGGCACGACTGGATGGACGCCAACGGCATCAGCTGGGCCGCCTGGAAGCTCGACGATTGCGATTTCGAGATCGAAGACAACGGCGTCGCGGATACCAGCTGCCTACTGGATCTGGACGCGCCGTTGAGCGGCGGTTGGAACGCCTACCTCAACGGCCACGCCAGCTACGTCGTCAGCAAAATGCAGCCTTGACGCTAAGGCACCTCAACCACCCAGGCATCATCAATGCAAACCTGCGCCCCAGATACGGTCATGTTGAACGCGATGCCGGCCGATGTGGTGGGGCTGGTCATCGTGAAGTCCATTTCGTACAGATTCAGACCCTCGGCTGGGCTAGTGATGATCTGGGAAGCATACGCCGTGTAAGGCGATACCGGCGCTCCGAGCTTGGCCTCGATACGAATCGACGGCAACGTACTCAAAGAAGTGACGATCACGCGAAAGCTCAAGCGATAGCTCTTTTCGAACTCCAGCAACATGGCGTCGCCGATCTCCTCGGGCCAGCCGATGGTGACCGAGCCAGATGTAAAGCACGCTTGGTCGCCCTCCAGCATGTATGGCTGAACGACGCTACTCTGGGTCAACGTCCAGCCGGTGCCGCCCGCAGCGAAATCGCCGTTTTGATTGAGCGCATTGTCTGGCGCCATGCTCGGCGGGTAGCTGCAATTCGACACGCCGTCGACCTTCTCACATGGGTACTCACCACAGGCACGTACCGTGCTGTAGCTAGCCCCCCGGTCATCACACAGGGCCACGTCATCACCCAAACAAGCTCCCGATCCAGGCTCACAAACCGTTGGCTTGCACTCTCCCAGATCACAGTACTCACTGCTGCCGCAGCCCACATCATCGATGCAATCCGCGCAGTGTCCCGCGGTCAGGTTGCACAGCTGGTCATTATCAAGACATTCTTTGTCCGTGTCGCAGCGAGTGTAGCAGCGGCTATTGGCGCACAGTTCGTCGTCGGCGCAGTCGGCATCTCGGCCACATTGCAGGCACTCCCCTTCGTCCACGCCGGCAGCTTTGACACACACGAGATCTGCATCACCGCAATCCAGCGAGCTTTGGCAACTGGTCAGCTCACGGCAAGCCCCCTGCTCGCAGGTCGAGCCATCTCCGCAATCTTCCGCAACCAGACACTCGACGCACAGGTGACGCAGCGTATCGCACAGTTTGCCTTCGCCCGTACACGCCTTGTCTGAATCGCAGGCAGTAGCGCCATCTTGCGGGGGCGCGTCATCGCCGCCGCCATCGGTGTCGTCGGCGGTAGTGTCATCCGTGCTGTCATCGGCACTATCGTCCGCGCTGTCGTCCGCGCTGTCGTCGGCACTGTCATCCGCGTCGTCTTTGCCCGCGTCGTCGCTGTCGTCCGCAGCGCTATCATCGTCGTCCTCGTCCGAGTCATCGCTGTCGTCCTCGGCGCTGGCGTCATCGTCGCCGTCTTCCGAATCGCTGTCGTTGCCGCAGGCGCTGAGACACAACGCCAAACCTAAGCAGACCCACCGCGCAGCGGGCCGTTGTCCCAAGATCTTCATGCAACGCAGTCTAGGCGATAACCTGCGTCGCTGGCGACAGCCGGCGTGATGGCTCCCAAGGGCCTACCTTGTCGCCATGGGGCATGTCAGCGCAACCTGCTGGTCCCACTAGAAAAAGCGATCCGTCACGGCTGGAAACAGCGTTGTTTCACGAACTTTGGGACCCGCGGGCAAACCGCCTGCCCCGTTTGACCACGCCGCAGTGTTTGGCTCGCTTGAATTGCTGCTACCTCTCGACAGCGCTGCTCGAAAAGCGGCGTTGCTGTAGGCAGCATCGATATCTTGCCCGCGTGCGATTGGAGCGTCGCTCGACGATGGCGGGTAGCTTCAGTGTTCGCTGCTGCTCGACGCTCAAGTGCTCAAAGCTTCGAACGACTCGAGCTTAGACCCCACCGCGGCGGCGTGGATGCATCGCCGACAACGCATCGACGTCGATTCCCCGCCGTCCATTCCCTCTGGGATGGTACCGGACCATCTGGTAGACGGAACTCGCGACCGTGGTACACTGAGCCCCACCCGGATGTCTGAATCTGATCCCGAATCGCCCGCCGACGGCGCGCTTTGTCCCCACGCCGAGACCTGCGCCATGTACCCCTTGCTGGCCATGTCTGGGACGTTAGACGTTTGGCGCTCGAAGTATTGTAACAAAGACTACAAGAACTGCGAACGCTACAAGCGCCAGGCGCGCGGTGCTCCGGTGCCTGCACAACTGATGCCCAATGGCGTCATGCTTCGTCCAGGTGGCAGCTAAACGCGCTAATGAGCTCGGTGAGCTATACGCAGCTACTCAGCTCGGTGAGCTGCACGCAAGAGCTCAGCCCCGGCTGAGACTCGATGGCGGCTCCACGTTGCGTGGGATCCGTAGTGTGAACCGCGTGCCTTGACCGACCTGGCTCTGCACGTCCACACTCCCACCCATCATCTGACAGTAGCTATTGGTGATGGTCAAGCCGAGACCAGTTCCGCCATATTGCTTCGTAGTCGATGAGTCCGCTTGTACGAATGGTCGAAACAGTTTGGCTAGCTGCTCTTCACTGATGCCGATCCCAGTGTCTTCCACGACGAACATCACGTCTTCCCCGGCCTGGCTGACGTGAAGCGTGATCTTCCCATCACTGGTAAACTTAGCAGCGTTTCCGCTGAGGTTGATCAGCATTTGCTTCAGCTTCAGGCAATCAGCGGTCATTGTCTGGGGCGTACCATCAAACACGATCTCAAACTGATTGTTGTTCTTGCTCGCCAACGGCACGACCGTCGAGCGGACCTCACTCAGCATCACGCCGAGCGCGAACTCCTCGATGCAGAGGTCTGCCTTACCAGCCTCGATCTTGGAGAGATCCAGCACACTGTTTATCAACGACAGCAGGTGTCGGGCCGAGTCCAGCACCCGTGACAGGTCGCCCTGCAATTGCTCCGGCGTCAGCTCGTCTGCCTCTTCTGAGAGCAACTCACTGTAGCCGATGATGGCATTGAGCGGAGTGCGCAGCTCATGACTCATATTTGCCAAAAACGTGCTCTTGGCTCGGCTGCCAACTTCGGCGGCGTCGCGAGCTTGGCGCAGCGCGTCCTCGGCCGCGCGAATGTCCGTGATGTCTCGAGAGTACACGTATAGGTAGTCCGCGTGAGCGATCGGCGTCACCGCCAGTAGCCAGGTTCGCCCATCCACGGTGACCTCAATGTCCTGCGCGCGTTCTGTCTGCGACACACTCTCGACCGTAGGTTGCCATTCGCGGACGATCTGCTGCGGCTCAGCCCCCAGAGCTTGCAGCAAGTCCGCGCCAGCCTCATTGCTGTACTCGACTTCGCCAGATCGACGGATGCGAAATACCGGATTGGGGTTCTCTTCCGGAAAACGCGCCATCACCTCCAGCTGTTGCTCGGTGGACAGATGCTGGGTGACGTCCACGGCAAACATGTAGATCTCATCGCTCTTCGCGGCGGGCACGACGTCGATCTGGAACGATCGTTCACCCGCCGGCACAACGATTTGCGTCGGCTTGCGAGAGTGACGCACCTGGGCCAACAACAGCCGGAAGCGCGCGGGAAGTTGCTGACCGGTCGCTGTCTTCCAAGCTTGCAGCATGTCGCCCGCCGCCGGGTTAACAAAGCTCACCCGATCGTCACCATCGACGCCCACCACCGGGTTGGGGTTCGCCAAGGCCGCGGCAGCTAGGGCAGCCTGTGCGGTGCTGAAGTCGGGGAGTTCGTTGGTCATGGGACGGCGTCTTGCGAGTCCCCCCTATTTCGCCCGTTCAGTCTAACGCCCAACCCGGCCGAATGCTCCCCAGATTTGCAGCCTACATTCCGCCACATGCTCGCTTTTGCCTTCGGGCTTTTTGGCCGTAGACTTCACACAACCCCCAAGGAGTTTGCATGCAGTATTGGTCCTGGTGGCTGGGCGGCGTAGCGCTGGCCGCCGTTACCCTGCTTCATTGGATTGCGATTCACCGACAGATGGCTGTTTCGGGTCGTTTTACGGCGATCGTTAACCGCCTCCGGTTTGGCAAGCCCGATACTTCCGTTGAGCAAATGTCCAACGAGGACTTGCTAGCGGCGATACAAGCAGCGACTGCCGCAGAATTTGCACCCGAGGACGAGGGCTCACCTACCGAGGAAGGGGCCCGACTTTCGAACAATGACGCGACGAATGACGACATCGCGGCGGCCCCGATGCCCAACGTGTCTTCGGCGCAGCCCATGTTGCGAACGCCGCAGGCCATCCCTGTGCACCTGCTCTTCATGGCTTCGTTGGTCGCAGGCGGGGTCTTGGCAAGCCTGCTGCGATCCCAGTTTTCCATAAGCACGACTCTGAGTAGCCAGAGCTTCCCTGCGGTCTTCGGCAACAGTCCTTGGGCCGCCGGCGCCGTGCTTTTTGGCGGGGGCTTGCTGGTGGGCTTTGGTACGCGCATGGCGGCGGGCTGCACCTCCGGACATGGCCTCTGCGGAGTCAGTCGCTTTCAGCCCGGAAGTCTGGTCGCGACCGCAGCGTTCTTCGGCGCGGGGATCATCGCGTCGTTTGCTCTGGGGGCGTTGATATGACGAAGCTACTCAGTCGCGATACGCTGGGCACCGCCTTCACCGGCCTGGCCTTTGGAGCCACGCTCAGCTACGTCGGTTTCTCGTCGTGGGATGAAGTCCACGCGATGTTCACTTTCAGCAGCCTCAGGCTATTGCTCACTTTCTCTACAGCAGTGCTGCTCTTGGCTGTTGGCTGGTGGGTCATCATGCGGGTCTCCAACCCCCGGCCCAGCTGGGTGGACCGCAAGATCCATCGGGGGACCTTGCTCGGTGGAGTGCTGTTTGGCGTCGGCTGGGCGGTGAGTGGGGCCTGCCCCAGCATCGCCCTGGTGCAGCTCGGTGAGGGGCAGCTGGCTGCCCTCTGGACTCTAGCCGGGATCTTTGTCGGTAACTGGCTCTACTCAGTCGTGCACGAGCGCTACTTCAACTGGTCCGTGGGCAGCTGCATCGACGAGTGAGCCCGGCGCTACAGCCAACCTCAGAACCGACCAAAAACTTCCACGCCAGCGCCGTCAGCTGTCGCTAGCGGCGCCACCCGCACGCTTTCACTGCTGTGCGTGCCATCGTCGTGGGTGATCCACAAGACCGCGCCAGCGACGATGGCCGCCGCTCCGACTCCCGCCGTGACGTTGGCCAAGTTCGCGAACATCTCGGCGTCATCCCGCGCCTCCAAGGCCTGGGCAGAGCAGCCCGCCATGCTAGGGCACAACTTCGTCGCTTCATCGTGCTGACTTAGAGCATTGACGCCAAAGGCCGTCGCCACTCCGACCAGCGCAATCCCCGTACCGCCGATCGTCCACGCCAGCACCGGTGGCTCCGGCTCGTGCGGCTCCGCGCCGATAGGTTCGTCGTCGTCGCTGCCAGAAACCGGCTCATCGATCACTGGCTCGACCACCGGCTTAGCTTCTGGCTCCAGGGCTGGCACCTCCACGCGCTGAAGATCTGCGGAGTGGCCGATGTTCACTTGAGTTGACCACTGCTTGTAGCCCGGGGCCACGGCCCGAAGCGTGTACTGCCCAGGATCCACCGGGAGTTTGGAGCCGAGCGAAGCCAGCTCGAGCTTGACCTCGTCTCTGTAGATCTCCAGCTCGGGCACGCTCTCAGCCACGGTGACCACCAGCTTGGAGAGATTGGGAGCCAGCTTGTCCGCGCGGCGTTGCGCTTCCTGCTCCAGCTCGCCGCGGTCTTGGGAGCGAGCCAGGCTCTTGGCAGCGATGAACTCCGCCCAAGCGGTCGCCGTTTTCCCCATGCGCTCATGGCAATCAGCCAAGTTCAGTAGAGTGCCTGCAGAAGGATCTTGGCGCTGACTTTCGGAGAACTTTTCACAAGCTAAGCCAAGCTGCCCATCTTGCAGTAACTGACGCGCTTCTCGAAAAAGCGCTTCGGCCGTTGCGATATCTGCTTCTGCCAACGCGGGCGTGAGCAAACATCCAAGCCCCACCAACAGTTTTGCGACTCGCCTGCTACCGAGAATCATAGACATCTTCTTCTTTTTCTTCCTTTTCCGGCTTGTCTACCTTCCGCTTTTCAGCGGCACCGGGCGAGGCCGATGAGGGGGGCTTGTGATGTGTCGCAGAATCCGCCGCGGGAGCTTTGCCTGCCGGCGCATGGACCGCGGGAGCGGCTGCGCTGGGCGGAGTCGCTGCGGTCTCAGCCGGGCGCACTGTCGGTTCGGAAAAAGCCGCGCTATCCGCAGGTTCCACCAGCGGCGCATCCCCAGCATTGGGCTCGACCACGGTCGTGACTTGCGGACCGGCGGGCAGCCCCGCGGCCGTGGCGCTCGGCATCCCCATTGTCGTCAAACCTTCGGCACCTGTTGCCGTCGGCTCCGGCTCCCACCAGAGGTAGATCCCTCCGGCAAGCAGCATGGCGGCGGCCGACGCTGCGGCTAGGTACACGAGTGAGCGCTTTTCACTGCCCCCATCTGCAGTGGGTGCAGTGTGACTCAAAGCCATTCGATCCGCAGTGCGAGCGGTTGCTGGTTCTGGGCTCAATGACGGGTGGCTCTCCGCCGCAACCTGTAACGCCTCTTGCACTTGATCGGTTGAAGAGACGGTTTCGGCAGTCGCGACGTGAGCGCGAGCATCCGTCGAAGCCTGGTCACCCAACAATGCGACGGCCAACGCGTCAATCGCTTGACCCGCCGACGCGAAGCGCGCGTCTGGGTCTCGGTTAACGCAACGCAAGAACCAAGCGTCGAAAGCGGATAACCAGGCGGGCTGCGGCGCGCCCGGATCCCAGCGCTCACTGGGCGCATCGATCGGGAGATTGATGATCTCAGCCAACAGCGAACTCATGCTGCCATGTTCATTTTGTGGAGTATTCCAGTACGTCCTGCCGGTTAGTAGGAAGTACGAAATCAAGCCAAGCGCCCAAACGTCAGTCTGTGGCGATACCGCTTTTCCAGCGGCCTGTTCGAACGCCATGTACAGAGGCGTCCCGCGGATCTCCTGGCTCAGGTTGGTGGTGTCCGTCACCACCTTGGCGATACCGAAGTCCAGAATCTTGACGACTGGCTCACCATTCTGCCGATGCGTCAGGAACAAGTTCTCCGGCTTCAGGTCGCGATGGACGATCGCTCGGCGCACTCCGTCTTTGCCGATGTGATTGTGCGCCATGTCCAGTCCGATAGCGACTTGGCGCATGTAGTTGACGGTCGTCGCTGGCGACAGTGGACCGGAACGCTCCACCACATGCTCGAGCGTGTCCCCCTTGAGCAGTTCCATGACCAAAAAGGGGAGTTGAGTCGTCTCGTCAAAACCTGCATCCAACACCCGCACGATCTGTTCACTCTGCACGCGCGCGGCGACCTTGGCTTCGAGTTGAAACTTCTCTACGGCGTCTTTCGTGCCCAGGATGTGAGGCCACAGCACCTTGACGGCAACGGGCAACTCGGTCGCGATTTGCTCCGCGACGAACAACGCACCCATGCCCCCCTTGGCCAACATCCGCTCAATGCGGTAGCGCCCAGCGAATAGCTGGCCGGGCTCTAGCAAATTCGTCAGTACCATGGCCATTGGTGCCTAGAGATCATACGCGCAGCGTACTCCATGGGCTTTGCCCCGTACTGATGGGCGGCCTCCGGTGTCAAAGTCAGAGGCTAGTTTGTAGGATGCATCGAAGAAGCCCCCACCGTAGAATCGCTTGTTGTTCGGAAAAGGCGGAACGGTGACTTCCACACAATCATCGCAAGGCAGGGGCAGCGGGTAGATCGACCAGTCGAGGGTGTGCTCTTGGACGTTGCCTGCCAGATCTGCGTGCCCCCAGCGTCCAACGCCCAGCGGAAAACTACCAACTGGCGTCAGGCATTCGGCGCAGCCGTCCGGGTAGTAGTCACACACGGTGGAGTAGCCTTCTGGACAGTAGGAACTGCCGTAGTTCGCATGGCTGCTGTCGATCGTCATGTCGGAGCTGGGAACGGACCACGGGTAGTAGCGTTGCTCATCGCCGCCAGCAGCCGCGTAATTCAGCTCAGCAAAGGTTGGCAGCCGTCCGCCGCTCCAGGCGCAGAAAGCGAACGCCTCGTACCAATCTACACAATTGATCGGGCGCTCCTCATGCGGACCGGGCTGCTCTGAAAATGTGACGATCAGCGGTGAACCGCACCCGCTGGGGTTTCGCAGACGCGAGACGAACTCCTCACGGTCCAGCGGTAGCTCTGTGTCCCACGCGGGATCCCATCCGGTGCTCATGACGGCCGGATGCGCCCCATCTCCGGGGCTTGGGCGACTGGCTGGATACATATCCACGAATTGCCTGAAGCGGCCGACCGTCGCTTCGTAAACGTCGAGCTGAAAAGCCGAGATGGATGCCGGCAACGTGTCGTCCTGATTGCGGTTGAAGCTGCCGGCGGGCACTAGCGCGGTTTCGCAACAGTCCCCGTCTGCTTGAGGACCGCAGCTCATCAAGCCACTACAGACGGCCACGCACGCCCCGTCCTGACACACGGGCGTAGCCCCGGAGCAGGCGGGTTGGGGCGCCCACGATCCGTCCGCCGTGCACGCCAAAGGCACGTTTCCGTCGCAGGACGCATCACCGAGTCCGCATTCCAGGCAACTGTCAACGCCGCAACCCGCTGTACACGCCTGGAGTTCCAACCATTGACCACTGGAGTCACACACTCGCTCCACGTCATTTTCGCAACTAGTTGTGCCAGGTGTACAGCTCAGTGGAGCGCTCTGCCCGATATCTCTCGCGCAACGAAATCCAGCTTCCTGATACCGCGAATTTGGCGAAGCGGATCTGCGCCGCTTGTTCGTCAGCAATGACTTGGCACTAAAGTAGTCGCCGCCCCGATAGACCCGCTGTGACCCCGTGTCCAGCAAAGCGCAGTTGTAGCAGGGCAGCTGCAGGTCGCCATCGTAGTCCAGCACCCACTCGAACACGTTGCCGAGCAGATCAGCATGCCCCCAACGACCGTCCCCCTGAGGCAACGAGCCCACCGTCAGCAAGTCCGTGACGCTGCAATTGAACGAGTCGCCATCTCCTTGACAATCGTAACTGGCATGAGCGCTGGTTATGGTTGGTTGTTCACCAGGGACCACCCAAGGAAAGACTCTCTGCTCCGAACCGCCCGCCGACGCGTAGTTCCATTCGGCATCAGTCGGGAGGCGGCCTCCATCCCAGGCACAAAACGCCGCCGCATCAAACCAGGTGACGCAGTTGATCGGCCGGGTCTCGTTGTCGCCTGGTGCAGGCGTCCAGGTGCTTTCGTCAGGATCGCAGGCCAGTTGCTGGCTGAGCATGACGGCGCTGTCCGCTAGCGGATAGCTAGCTTGCCAGCCACTATTGGGAACGCGTGGGTGAGCTCCGTCTCCAAGACTCGGAGCGCTCGCAGGCAGAGAATCCACGTATTTTCTGAATCGACCGACCGTTACCTCGAAGCGATCCAGTGAGAAGCCGCTGATGGTGGCAGGAGCCGCCGACGAGTTCAGGCGATTGAACGAACCACCGGGAACTTCGAGACTCGAGCAACAATCTTCGTCCCGATTGGGCCCACAGTCGTCGGCCAAGGCCATGCAGCTGGGCGGCGCGCAGCCCTCCGGAGGACAGCTGCTATCTCCGGCGTCCCCCCCGGCGTCGCGACCATCCAAAGCAGAGCCCGCGTCACGCTGGCTTGAAGCGTCGGCTGCTGGCGCGCCCGCGTCCAATGCTGAGTGAGGAGCCTCCGCATCGGGGGCTCCGTCGAGTGACGCATCCGGTCCGGAGTCATTCGCATCAGCATCGTCGAGCTCGTCATCCGCGTCATCGCTGTCGTCGCCATCATCATCCGAGTCATCCGAGTCATCGTCGGACATGTTGTCCGTGGAGGCGTCCGGACCGTCAGCGTCATCATCCAGGTCGTCATCCACGCCATCGCCGGACTCTTCACCGGTAAAGTCTTCAAACCCACCGATCGCTTGGCAGCTAGGCGTGAAGCCGGCGGCAAAGATCAGCGCAAGGCCAACTCGAACAATGGAACCGGAACTCAATTTGCGCTCTGACACTGGACGCAGCATACACAAATCCGTGTGGCTGGGCGCCCACACAAATGTGCTCATCGGGCCGCGAAGCCGCGCCTTTCCGGGCGTTTCGTTCTGGGCCCAACGCGCACAAACCCGCGGGTATTTGGAGCACAGAGCCGTTTTGACTCTACGCCCCTGCCGTGGCACGAACCTCGCTAGGTGGGCCCGAGTGGAAACTTTCGGGAAGGGAAAACGGTGGGAAAATTCATAGTCTGCGTCGCGATTGTCTGTTCGCTAGCGTCTTGCGATTCAAACAAGGGAAATAAGGAAACTCGAGAACCGTCAGCTCCGCCGGCTGCCAGCGCCAAGCCAACACCGCCACGCGCCGACCAGCTCGCAGCTGAGCCGGCGACGCTCGAGCCAACCGCATCCCCATCAGCCACGTCTGAGCCAACGACGGCCCCCACCCCGGAGAAGCCACCAGAGCAGTTCGCGAAATCCAGCGAATTCAAGCTCAGCGGAGACGTCGGTGTCGGGTGTTCAGCAGCGCAGCAATCCGGCTGGCTTCAGGTGCACTGCTACAAGCGCAACGGCTCCGGGGGCCGTCCCTTGGGCGTCCGCTTCAGCGACTCCCAACGCGATGTCCCAGATCTGACCCAAAGCGATGAACCAGCAGACGCGGGCGCGCAAGAAGTTCGCAAAGCGTTCATCACCAAGAGCGATTCGGGCGCCATGAAGTTCTTCGCACTGCTGCCCAAAGACGATTCCTTCCAGGCTGTGTTCCGCTGGTCGAACACGGAATACCGCCTGCAGATCTCACGGGATGCGGGCGGAACCCCATCTGGGAAGTTCGTCTGGAACTCGGGCGTGGAGATCAACCGCACCTGCGCCCAACTAAAGAAGAAGCAAGACCAACTACTCGACGCGGTCGCTACGGAGCACCAACTCAATCGTTGGAGCCTCAAGCTTCCTTCGCGCTCCGGACGCTGCCAACCATCCGGGCTCGGAGCGTGGACCGTCGTCGCCAATACGCTCGAGCCCGCCGAGTGCAGCGCAAAGACTTGTCTCAAAGCTCAGTTCGAAGTTGCGTATGTCTTGCCAGACGGGAAAGTCATTCGCACCGCGCTCGGGGCTCCTTTCATCTTCGAACTGGGCCAACTGCAGTTCACGCCACTACGCCATTACGATTGGGATGACGACGGCACCGATGAACTTCAGCTCGGCCACGAACTCGAGGGGGCCGGCGCCATTCCCGACTATCCCAGCATCTGGACGCACGACACCTCCAAGGTCTCGCCCTACGCCAAGTTTGATAGCCGCGGTTTTGTCTCGACCGAACAACTCGACAACGACGCGCGCTTGGACATCGCCAGCTACGGCCCGTTCGTGGCGACACTCCCCAAGGCGTGCGGCAGTTCGAGCTGTCCCGCTCGTCTAGTTGGTCCCCGATTCTTCGCCCACTCGCTCGAAGGCGGTGACTTCTCGCTCACCGACCAGGTTGCGCTGGATGCGCTGCGCCGGGCCTGCCCGCCCCCCCCAAGCGAGGTACTGGCCAAAACATCCGTTGTGAATGCCCAACGCACTGCAATGAACGTGGCTTGCGCACGCGCCTACGGGGTCCCACCTGAATCGCTCGACCAGCAGCTCTCCGCAGCCGCAACGCAGATCTGCGGTGCTCAGCCAAGCTGCCCCTTGCTCGAAACGCTGCGAACCTGGGCACGTGCCGAGCCTCCGAGTCGTGTGGAGCCCCCGGCTGCGAAACCGTCAACTCCCTGAGCGGCGGCTGACGGCGCAGCCCGCAGCTACCGCAGCCTTCCAAGCGCGCGATCGATCTCGCGCAGTAGCTCTTCGAACGCCAGCGGCTTGAACAGGACTGGGTTGCCGGTCCTCTCAGCCACATCGCTTTCGTCAGCGCTCAGCTCTCCTCCGGTCCAGAACAAGAATCGCTGTTCAATCTCAGGCGCATGCTGAGCCTCGCCCTGGTACAGATCAACGCCTCGCCTGCCCGTCAAGGCCAGATCACACAACACCAAGTCGTAGCTTTGGCGCCTCATCAAGCTCGAGGCTTCGGCTGGACCGGGCGCAACGTCGACCTGATAGTAACTGCCGAGCAGTCGTTGGAGCGCACCTAGCAGCGCGCGTTCATCATCCACCACCAAGACTCGCCCTTTCGATGAACGGGATACGCTGACGCGCTCTGGCTCCTCGTCTAGCTCGGGCGAGAAGCGCGCGTCTACGTTCGCAGCTCGCCAGGCATCATCCACCGGCAGTTTGAGGACGAACTTCGCTCCCCCCAGCTCGGACTCCTCAATATCTAGGCTGCCTTGCAACTTCTCGACATATTCATTGCACAGGGCCAAGCCGAGCCCGGAGCCGTGGCTGGCGTCCTTGGTCGTGTAGAACGGCTCAAAGACTTTGCGCCGTTCAGCCAACACAATCCCAGCCCCGTCGTCTTCCACGCTCAACACGTGGTACTGGCTCGTGTCAAATGTCCTCAGTCGGACGCGTCCTGGCGTTGCCGCTGCATCCACCGCGTTGGAAAGTAGGTTTACTACGACCTGAACGAGTCGCCCTTCATCGACGTCAAAGCGATAACTGGACGCCAACTGGGTCTCGATTTCACCATCGAACTGCCGAGCCCCCACAAGCCGGAGCGCGGCGCCCGCGACCTCATCCAGTGATGTATTCACGACAGACTTGGGCCCGACGTACGACAACTGCTTCATGTCCGAGACGATTGTGCGAATCCGAGCGAGTCCCTCTCGACTTTGCAGCGTCAACTCTCTGAGGCTCGCGAACACCGACTCTCGCTCTGAAGAGCCTTCCGGCAGCTCTTCAAGCCTCGCCAGGTCCATTTCAAGCAGTTCCAAGTTCAAGACCACATAGGCCGCTGGATTGTTCACTTCATGCGCCACGCCAGCCGCAAGGCGCCCCATCGTGGCCGCTCTCTCAGCAACGAGCAAACGACGCTGAAGCTGCAAGCGCTGCGCGCGCTCTAGTGAGAAACCAATCGCGCGGTCAAGCAGGTCCAGGCTAAACTCATCTTTGAGCAAGACATCGGTCGCCCCACGCCGAAGCCACTGCGCTGCGTCATGCTTGTCCCGGGCGAGGACTAACACCGGCGGAAAGTCTTCCGCGTCGCTGGCCTGCTGCAAAAAGCGCCGTGACTCCTTCACCGAATCTCCCGGATCCAGCAACACGCAATCGAACGCTTGCTCGTCCAGCAGCGCCAACGCGTCTGTTGGCTTGGTGCGCTCCTCTGCCACCAGCTCCGCCACCCCCAGCCCCTGCAGTGTCCTGCGGCAGTACTCGGCACCGCCAAGTTCATCTTGGACGATCAACACGCTCAGCCTTTCGCGCATGTCGGCGACGCGCGTGGACGCTCGCGAACGCGTTGGACTCATTCGATCGCGTTGATGTCGCTCGTGTTGTCGTCGCTCGGAACTGGCAACCGGCTGCATTGTGACTTCCCCCAGAACCGATCAGACTAACTCAGCCAGTCATCCGGCACTAGCGCGAACGGGCCAGTCACGTTGGCGCCGAACCACCGTGGTCGCGCATCCGTCGTCGCACATCCCGCGAGAGGAGTTACTCGACGCGGGGCGCTTGCGCCAATGTAGTCCTGTCCGCTTTCAGTAGGTTCCCAAGGCGGATGCGGATGTCGTTGAGTTCCGCAACTTGGCCCCCCCTCCGGCAACAAGCCGAGCTGCTGGCCGGCTGGCGGTGGCACGACCAGCAACGGTATCGGGGCTAGAGCTCGATGTTTGCCCAGTACAGAGCCGCCGCGTATTGCTTCAGCTTCTGCAGAGTTCTGACTAACTGACGCCGCGCCACTCGATTATCGGGCTCGATGATGAGCACACGCCGGTAAAGCCGCTCTGCTCGGTGGTAGTCGTGATTAGCGAACGCTGACGCCGCCCGCTCCTGCGTCTTTCGCATGTACAGGTAGAGTTGTTCATCGGAAGGATTTGGAATCGGCCCGGCCTCATACCAAAGCTGGCGCGCCTCTTGTATCTGGCCTAGCCGCGCCAAAGCGTCGCCCAAAATATTCTTGGCTCGACGCGGATATTCCGATGGCAACATGCCTGCAGTTTGTGCCCATTTCGCGGCCGCTTTCGCGTCGCGACGAATGAGCAGTGTCTGAGCCAAGCCGATAGCAGCGCGGAAGTTTTGATCATCCAACGCAACAGCTTTACAGAACACGGCGTGGGCGCCTTTCACATTGCCATAGCGCAGTGCCCGCTCGGCTTCGCCCAAGGTGGCCGATATCACAGTCTGATCAGTGGTGGGCTCAATCTGGGCGTTACCCAATACCGTAGAACAGTCGGGCGCCGACTCGAGAGAGCCATCGTCCAGCGCACTGTCATCAGGCGTGTCGATTTGAAGCTTGGCTGCAGGCGCAACGATCTTCGAAGCCCCCGAAGCGACCACACTCGAACCCACGTGCGACTTGGCAGGCGCAGCGCTCGAGGGTTGTGCAGGCTGCGGGGCGTCGGCTTGCTTGGCAGGCGGAGCAACGGCCAAGTGGGCTTGCCCAGTTTGGCTGCTGGCATTGGCGTCAGCGTCGACGTAACTCAGGGTCAACCAGCCGACGAGGGACGCTAACACAAGGGTCGTGCTGCCTGCGGCTGCGAGCGGTATCCATAGACCACGGCGCTTCTGTGTAGGAGGCGAGTGGCTCAGCGGCATTGATGCCGTAGGCCCAGGCGCTATCGCGACGAACGGCGGCGTCAGCTGGTCAAAGTGCCCTACCGGTGTCCGCTGTGAGGAAACGGGAGGTGGCACCGGCGGTTGTGGCTGAGTACCAACAGCGATGGTCTGATTCGGCCTGAGCCTAGCTCTGGTCGGAGCCCGAGGCGCACCGGGTGAGCTGGTTTCCGCCCTTTGTGGCAGCGGTGGGGGCATCGCTGGATTGTTTCGAGGTCTCATCGCTGTTTAGCTTCTACTAGTGGCTGCAGAGTGTGATTTTTCTTGGAGTCGAACCACCAGGAGCTCGAGAAGAGCTGAATCTAGCATCGCCAGCTGAGTGCAGCTCCCGCGATGACATCTGCGGCCTCGCGATTGTGCTGAAGTGGCTCAGAGCAAGCCCGACAGCGTCGCCCATCTTTCAGATCTGAAAACGCACATCGGTAGACAAGGCTTTGTCCGCAGAACGCCTCGTTCATTCTATACGGACACAGCTAGCTGGTAGCGCCAAAGCAGTCGAGCGCAGGACATCCCGCCGGGGCAGGCAGGCCCGCGGGACTTACGAAATCCGTCACACAGAATTGGAAACTCAGCCTGGACGCGCTAGATCGCACCCAATATGCGGGGTTGTCGGGTGAACTGGGTCGCTAGCACCATTTTTGGTGGGGCACTCGCCGCATGGACCCCATTCGTGTTTCCCCGAGCCGCTCTCGCTCAGGAGGCCCAGAACAACCCCGACTCCATCCCGGTGACCCTGAGCTACGACGCGAGCGATGCATGCCCCGGGTCGCGCGCGTTCGAAACCCAAGTCCGCGCCCGAAGTCGCTTGATAGAGTTTCAGCCGGACGCGCAAGTCTTGCGGGTGCGAGTGACTCGCGCCCCTGACGGGACCTACCTGGGCGACGCATCAATCCCAGCGCCCGATTCTGATCAGCCCGTGAGGCGGCGGGTCCAGGACCAATCGTGCGAAGACGTGGTCTCGGCGCTGGCGTTCATCACGGTCGTAACGCTGGATCCGCTCGCGGTATCCACCCCCTCTGCGCCCCCCCCGAGCCCGCCTCCCCCGGAGCCCGTGCCCGACGAGCCCGTTGCCGACGAGGCCCCTGACGAACCGTCACCAGCCTCCAAACCGTGGGCGCTGCAACTCGGTTTGCAGGGCACACTCAATTGGTCGCCCGCTCCTGAAATGATGCCTGCTGCGGGGATCTTTCTGCAGTCGGGTATCGACCCGCACGCGGAAACGCTTCAGCTTTCGTTCGCTGGCCGGCTAGGCATCACCGCTTCCGCACCCACGACGACACTGTTGTCGGCAGGGCTAGTCCAGCCAGTGCAATCGGAGTTCTCGTTGTACGCGGCTCAGCTCGATCTGTGCGCCCTGCGCTACCGCTGGGTCAGCGCCTGTGCTGGGCTCGAGCTTGGCTTGCTGAGGGCGGGAAGTGACAGCTCCCCGGAAATCCAGAGCCGCTTGTGGGTTGCTGTGCACCCCGCAGTGCAGCTGGACATACCTGTCGCCGGGCGCTGGTTGGCTCAATTGCGAGGCGGGGCGACCGCGCCGCTGCGCCGAGATCGATTTGTCGTCGACATCTCGGAGCTCAACATGGTCCGCTCCGTTGAGGTTCACCAGCCGCCGTACGCAGCGCTTTTTGTGGGATTAGGGCTCGCCTATTCCCTGACTCCCGCCCGCTGAGCGCTGACCGGCTCGTCTGAATCCGTGTGATCAAAAGCGGATCCTGCGGCAATAATGAAACTTGATGGGCAATCTGGCTTTCGTCCCAAGTTCCGCTGCAAAACCGCAGCCGCCGGATGCCCCATCTCGTCGTGTCGACCAGGCTCTGATCCGAGAGCTGGTCGAAGAGCATCACCGTTTCGTGTGGCGCTTGCTGGCCCGACTCGGTGTCCCGGAAGCCGACCTCGACGATATGACCCAACAGGTGTTCATGGTGCTGACTCAACGCGAGGACCTCGAGCTGAAGATCGGCAGCGAACAATCTTTCTTATTCGGAGTCACGCTGAAGGTTGCCAAGACGCACCGTCGCACCTTGGCTCGCCGGCGCGAGGTGGGGTCCGAGGCGCTGCCGGAGCCGCTCGACATGACTCCCAGCGCGGACGCGCTTTCCGACCAGCGTCGGGCACGCCAAATCTTGGACCAGCTTTTGGAAGAGATGCCTTTTGAAATGCGTGTGGTGTTCGTGCTGTTCGAATTGGACGACATGAAAGCCCACGAAATCGCGACGCTGCTGGAAGTTCCGCCAGGGACAGTCGCTAGCCGTTTGCGCCGAGCGCGAGAATGGTTTCAGCGGCGAGTGCAGCAGATGCAGGCGCGCGAACAATTTTTGGAGCACAAACCGTGACTGATGAACGACTGATAGACGACCAAAGCCTAGGCGAGTTCGGCCAAGCGCTGTTGCAAGCCGGGCGTGAAGCGTCACCTCCGCGCGGCTCGAGCGAAAAGCTGCTGCTGGCGTTGGGCGCTGCAACCACGGCGAAAGTCACCGCCGGGGCAGCGGTCGCGGCCAGCTCCAAGCCGGCGCTCTTCGCCCAGAAATTGCTCGCTCTCAAGTGGGCATTGGTCGGCGCTGGCGGACTGGTTGCAGTCACGTCCGGCTACATCGTCATGCGACCCCCTGAAGCACCACAAACACCAGCTGTCGTGGCAGACGGCAAGTCAGGCGACGAAAAACCAGCGCAACCGCAGCCCGGGGCCGCTCCGGTCGAGTCTGGCTCCGAGTCAGACGAGCCGTCGAGCGATTCAGCTGAAGCCTCGGGCGCTTCAGCCGCAGAGCAAGCCCCACCGACTGCCCCCGCGCGCGAGGCGAGCAGCCCGCGCCGCGCCGGTCCTCCCACAGAGCGGCCAACTTCCCGGGTCAAAGTTCCACAGGCGAAGCTTCCGGCGGCTGACAGTGAACCGATCGCCGAAACCGCTGAGCCTCAGCAGCCACCTGCTGACACTGCTCCTGCAGTGATCGACGCTCGCCAACTCGCCGAGGAAGTCCGCCTGCTAGACCGAGTCCGGCGAGCGGTCCAGCGTGGAGACAGCGCTGGCGCCAAGCAGGGGCTGGCCACCTATGACGCGCGCTTTCCAAGCGGCACGCTCCGTCCAGAAGCGGCAAAGCTTCGGCAAAGCGCACGGAACCTGAGTGACTGACGCTATGAAAATGTTGTGTGATGCCGGCGTCCGGACGAAACTGCGCAAGATGACGGCGTGCCCGCTGATCTCCGTAGCTCTGATCGCGCTTTTGGGCGCCATCGGGTGTGAGGGTGACTCGGTGACCATCGGCAACCAGCAGGCAGCCCCCCCGCTGAGTGATGTGCAGGACACTGGCGAGGCTCCAGCGCCTGGCGGCGACGATCAACCGCTACCTGACAACGTTGAGCCGGAGGATGAGCTCGAAGATGAGCTCGAAAACGACGGCGGAGCCGAGGACGACGAAGTCGAAGATGAGCTCGAAGACGAACTCGAAGACGAACTCGAAGAGTGTGAGCTCATCGAATGCGAGGACGAACTCGACGACGACTCGCCCGACGCAGGTGCTGACGCAGGCGCTGACGACTGATCCAAAGCATGCCCCGCGCTCCGCCGCGGCTTGCTACTGCGTTCTCGGATCGGGGAAAAACGCCTCCTGCCTGTAATCACATTGGGGCCCACCGACCAACAACGAAGGCGTGTTTCGCGAAGTGTCGGCGGGCGGCAGCTTTTGTGATCATGCCCCGCACACACGGCAATTACCTCGCCAAACCTACCCTGTTTCAGATTGGGAGAGAGTAACAATGCTAAAGAGCACATTAGGATTTTCAGCTTGGTTTGTGATTGCACTCGCGCTCGGCGGCTGCGGCGCGGAAGCAGATGACGGCGCTGCCACCGACAGCAGCGGTGCCGCTCTAGACGAGGCCGAGCAGGCCGCCCAGGCGGAGCAGCACGCCGAAGATGACGACGGCGATGAGGGTGAGCACGAAGACGGCGATCGCGACGACGACGACGATGACGACGATGACGACGACGACGACGATGACGACGACGACGACGACGACGACGACGACGACGGCGATGACGACGACGGCGATGACGACGACGGCGATGACGACGACGATGACGACGACGACGATGACGAGGAGGAAGAAGGCGAAGACGACGGCGACGAGGAGGAAGAAGAAGACGCCGGCTGAGCTATCTCAAAACCAATGGATACAGCGCAGAAGCCGGCCTCTGGCCGGCTTTTGCCATTTACGCCTCCGGGTCTCTGCAGCCTCTATCAGTCTGGGTAGAAGTCGCGCAAGCGCACTTCCACCTCGCCGGCCTTCTCCACTGATTCTTTGAAGACTTGCAGATCACTTCCCCGGTAGTGAAACGGGATCACCACTTTGGGCTTGAATGCGTTGACACATTCCGCAGCCTCGTCGGGAGGCATCGTGTACGGCAGGTTCATGCAGATCAGCGCCACGTCGACGTTCTTCAGAGCCCGCATCTCTGGCGTGCACTCAGTATCGCCGGAAAGGTAGACCGTCTTGTCGCCGAAGGAGAGCAGATAGCCGTTACCGCGACCCTTTTCGTGAAACAGCTTACCCGGCGCAGGGCCGCGTTCGAGGTTGTACATGGGCGTCGCCGTGATTCCGATCCCGAGAGCAGTCGTTTGTTCGCCGTTCTTGAGCACCTTGGCTTCCGGCAGATCCTGGGCGACCGCAGGCGGCGCGATGATCATCGTACCAGCTCGCTTGACCTGTTGGATCGCTGGCTTGTCAAAGTGATCGGCGTGCACGTCAGTCAGCAAGATTAGATCCGCAGCTGGCAGTGCTCCTTCGGGAGCTTTGCTCCATGGATCTACGACGATGGTCTTCCCCTGAAATCCGAACGCCAGAGTGCCGTGGTAGATGGGCGTCAAGCTGAGCGGCCCAGCGCTGGTTTCAAACGTGTCACTTGGGGGAAGGCGTTTTGCATCCGCTGCACCCGGCTGGCTGCTCGACGACGGTACGGACTCCGTCGCGGACGGAGTGGGCTCAGCCACAACTGGCTGCGCACTAGTTTGCGTGTCCGCCGCTGGTGGCTTGGCTTGGCAAGCGGCCGCAACGGCGCCCACGCTCAATAGGATCCACAATCTGGTTATTGTCATGCGAACGCTCCCTGAAACAGCTCTGGACGAAAGCTTCAACCCGCGGCCAAGCGCTTTCGAGCAGCGCCCAAGCGACGATAGAGCGTCCCCCGATCAATGCCAAGTGTACGCGCTGCGCGCGAGAGGTTGTTTTCGTGCCTTTCTACGACACTACAAACATACCAGTCACTGACGCGCTGCAAAGATGCCTGCAAACCGCAAACGTCAGCGGGCACGACGCCCGACGAAAATTCATCACGTCGCGCTGGGCCGATCTGCACCGAATGAGCAGCGGGCTGAAGTCCCAGCATCATGTCCCGCAGTTGGTTCTGCAGCTGTCGCACGTTGCCTGGCCAAGGCTGCCCATCCGTGGCGCAGCGCCGCAACCAGGCCAAGATCCGACGCGAATCCACACTGGCGGACCCCTCAGGCACATAGTGATCCATGAAGGCGCGACCTATCTCCACGATATCCTCTGCGCGCTGCCTCAATGGCGGCAACAAGATCACGTTACCGGCCAAACGTTGATACAAGTCTTCACGAAAGCTGCCAGCCTCAACCAGATCATCCAGACTCTTGTGAGTGGCAGCGATATAGCGCACATCCACCAGGTGCGCCGTATCCGCACCCAACGGTGTGACTTCGTTGGTTTCCATCACGCGCAGCAACTTCACTTGCGTGCTGGGCCTCAGGTCGCCGACTTCATCCAGAAAGAAGCTGCCCAAGTGCGCTTTCCTGAGCCTCCCGGTGCGCTGCTCACGAGCCCCCGTGAACGCTCCTTTGTTGTGCCCGAACAGCTCCGACTCAACCAGTGTCTCTGGGACAGCAGCCGCGTTCAAAGCCGAGAGAGGCGCCGGGCCACCATCTTCCGGTCCCAGCGTTCCGGCATGAATGGCCTGGGCCACGAGTTCCTTGCCAGTCCCCGTTTCCCCCAGGATCAGCACATCGTGATCGCGAATCACCTGCTCCAATTCCAACGCATGCAGCAGGCTGCTTCCGAAGCAGACAGCCCAAGTGCGCTGACGTACGCGTCGAATCGATTCTGAGCTTCCCCGAAGCTCAGCCAAGGCGCGCTGGCAACGAGCCGACGCCATACACACGCGTAACAGGCGCGAGCGCGGCATTCCGAGACGTTTCCACAGAGTCTGCGGGTAGTCCTTCAGCGGCAACACCTGCCCGGCAGACTGATGAACCAGCGCCTGTTGCTCCCCGACGGCTAGCAGAGAGCGCAATGCGGATTCGCTGTCGTCTCGCTCCAGACAGCTGCCGGCGCGCTCCGCCCCGTCTCGCTCCGAGAGCCACTGCCTCGCCCGTGAAGTGGCTTCTGGATCCAGATATGGGTTCTTCAGCGCCGCCTCGACCTCACTCAGCCACTCGTCCATGAGTGACGAGTATTGCATCAGCTGCTGCATTGTGCATCACCAATTTACACCACTTACATATGATCACAAAAGCTTCTCAGCCAAATTTGCCTGGGTTCGCGGCGGCACAGTTCTGGCTTAGGGGAAGACCCAAGCGCGCAGGCGCTCAAGCAAGCGGCGCCGTTCATCCTGAACGGACACACGCATCAACGAAAGGAATCTCACCATGCGCGAGTTGTTCGAATGGCAGACACTCGTGTTCGCTCTCCCTCTGGGCTTCGGTGTGCTGCTGGTGCTCGGCTCAGCGTTTGGACTGGTCGAGTCCGATTTGGAGCTGGACATCGAGGCCGAGGCGGACGTCGAAGCCGAGGCGGACATCGAAGCCGAAGCCGCGACGGACGCTCAGTCCGTGCACGTGTCTCACGCCACACAATTGCTCGAGCTGTTCGGTATCGGGAAGGTGCCCATGGCCATCCTGATCACTTGTTTCAGTTTGCTGTTTGGCGGCATCGGCCTGGCTGCCAAGTTCTTGTTTTCAGCTTGGCCAACCCTGACGATGCCTATCGCTCTGGGGCTGGCAATCTCGAGCGCATTCGGTCTCACGAGCGCCATTGGCAAAGCCGTCGCGAGATGGCTCCCCTCCACGGAAACCTACGCCACCAAGCGACATCAACTCGTCGGCTCACTGGGCGTCGCGGAACTGCCAATCCACAAGAGCTTCGGCCTCGCCAACATCACCGCGGACGATGGCTCTTTGCTGAAGGTCCGCTGCATTAGTGAGACCCAGATCGCCAAAGGCGAACCAATTCTCATCACCGACTTCGATCCGGCCACCAACCAATACCTGGTTGAGCTGAGTCCGCTAGCTGAGGTGATGAACGAAATCCCTAAGACTTCACCCCTACAGAAGGAGACAATATGACAATTTTCTTGGCAATGCTACTCGGGCTTGGCTTGCTTGCCGCGCCGCTGATCGCGAGCGCGACGCAACTTCCCTTGAGCGGCACCGCCAGCGCCGTGATGGTGCTGGCTGGTACGCTGATCACCGCCGTAGCGGGCATTGCGCTGGTCTTTACCAGGCTTTACCGAAAAACCCGTGCGTCCGAAGCGTTCGTGCGCACGGGCAGTGGCGGCGTCAAGGTCATCCGCGACGGCGGCGCCATTGTCGTGCCGGTGCTTCACGAGTTGATCGCCGTCAGCTTGAACACTCTCAAGCTGGAGGTCAGCCGCGAGATGGAAGACGCCCTCATCACTCAAGACAAGTTGCGCGCCGACATTCGCGCAGAATTCTTCGTGAGGGTCCAACCGGACCAAGAGAGCATCTTGCAAGCGTCTCGCTCTTTGGGCGAGAGAATGTCGGACCCTCGCGCGGTCAAGGCGCTAGTGGAGGACAAGTTGGTCAGCGCGCTGCGCACGGCTGCGGCCGGCAAGACGCTCGAACAACTCAACTCCGAACGCGACGAGTTCTTGGCCGAAGTCACGAAACTAGTGGGTGAAGATCTGCGCTCCAACGGACTCATCTTGGAGACCGCGACCATTTCTCGCTTGGACCAAACCGACGAGCGTTTTCTGAAAGAAGAGAACATCTTCGACGCTCAGGGGCGGCGCAAGATCGCGGAAATCACCCAGGTGAACCTCACGGAGCGCAACCGCCTACTTCGCCTCGGCGAAGAAGAGCGTCGCCGCCAAGACGTGATGACACAACAAAAGGTGCTGGAGCTCAGCAGAGCCGAAAAGGAGGCTACATTCAAACAACAAGCCGAGATCGCGAAGATTGAGGCCGAAGCCAGTCGCGAAGCTAACATCAAGGCAGTCGAAGCCGCGCGCCAGGTCGAACTGGCGCAAGTGCAGAAGCAGGAAGCCCTGGAAGTGGCTGCGCGTCAGCAACAGCGAGCTGTCGAAGTGGCGGAGCGGGAGAAGCAAGAGAGCATCGCCCGCGCCGAAAAACTGAAAGCAGCCGCCGAGCGTGAACTGGCCGAGGCCGAAGCCGAGCGCGAAGAGGCACTACAGAAAGTACAGACCGTCAAAGTGACGCAAGAGGCTGAGCGAGCGAAAAGGCGCGAAGTCATCGAAGCGGAAGCCACGGCGGAGAAAGCTTTCCTGGCCTCCCAGCGCGAGGCGGACGCAGCCGCGTACACCAAGCAAAAGCACGCCGAAGCGCAAAAGGCGGCGGCCAGTGCAGAAGCGGAAGCCATTCGCAAGAAGGCGGAAGCCGAAGCCGAAGCTCAAAGACTGCGCGCAGAAGGCGAAAAAGCCCAAGCTATGGTGCCGGTCGAAGTCAATCGAGCCCAAGTGGCGATTGAACGAGACCGCCTGGAGACCGTCGTCAAGCCGGAGCTCCAGGCACGCGAGCAGCACGGCCGCGTCGCCCAAGACTTCGAGCTCAAGAAGCTCGAGATCGAAGCCGAGCGCACTGTACGCATCGCCACAGCGGAAGCCACCGCGCAGTTGTTCTCCAAGATGGAGGCCAAGCTGTTCGGCACGCCAGAGGAGGTCAACAAGATCCTCAGCAGCGTGGTACAAGGCCAAAGTTGGGCCACCACCGCCAACGCTTTCTTCGGAGAGGTCAGTGATGAGACCAACCAGAAGCTGGCGGGATTGACCAGCGGCATTGGACAGCTAGCGTCTGCGGCGGCCAGTCGCTTGCAGAAGCCCGAGTCCCACGGCTCACGAACGGAGGTCGCTGCTCCGACGTCGAGCCGGCTGCCGGAGGCTCCCCCGACCGCGCCACAACCCGAGGCTGCCGCAGAGCCGGCCGCCGAGTAACCCGTTAACATCCCCCCTAAACCTGAGCGGTGGAGGCTACACGCCTTCACCGCTCTTCCTTTTTTGTGCTAATTGTTGGCGGCGCAGTAGGCGTCGCGGGCACTGCTATCAGTACCTGGCGGGTAGGCTGTTTGCGAAGCGAAGTAGAGCGCAAAGCCGGCAGCGTTCTGCTCGATCTGTGCAGCGACTGCAGCGCGCGTCGCGTCATCCGGGGCGTCCCGCAACGCGACGAAATTCTGCCAGGCGAGCTCACGCCACAGAATTATCAGATTGCTGTCCCCCCCAACGGGATACGTCGGATCAAACCGTTCCACGAGCTCCGGTGCGACGTCCACCTGAGCCAGGAAGTTGTTGACCAGCGTATGGTCTTCATAGCTCACCGGATATCCCCTCAAGTACAGGTCGTACAGAGTAAACGGCAAGTCCCTTTGGATGTGGGCGTTGATGCCGAGAAAGGCATTTCCAGCAGCCGTCAGTGCTCGGGACTCCGCAAAGTCAAACGCAATTTGCCAAGCTGGCGGCACGCCGCCAGTCTGGTCGTGGTAGGCGTCATACGCTCGAAAGTAGTAGTCGGCGAACAGGGAATCTTCGCGCGTGACGGATGACGCATCCGCGTATCCGATGCTCTCCGCTGTCTCGCCGTACTTCTCCGTGGTCCTCAAGTAAACCAGGGCGAAGATAGCGTCGTGGTCGCACGTGTTGGCCAATTTTCGAAAGCGTGCATCCATTTCCTGCACGACGTGATGCACGCACTGTAGCTCTCCCGCCTGGCACTGGGGCTTCTCGGAAACCTCACCGGCATGGGCCAGCCAACTCGCTGCACCAAAACACAGGAATGTTGCAAGCCCCCAGACTCTTCGCCGCTTCATACTCGTGATCGGTACACCGCCGCAGCAACGGCAACAATGCTAATACAAACCAACGCTTGAGCTGGGTGCCGCGCGTCCGTGCAAACCAAGTACAAACCGCAGCGCTGAGACCTACAATAACATACGTCACGCACAGCTTAACGCCGGTAGAAGCGGAGTATGGTGCCACGTGGTGTTTGTTTCGTCCCACATGTTTCGTCACACACGCCCGCCCATCCAGGCGCCGCTAGAGCACGAAATGTGGTCTATTGGCGGCCGCACTTGGCCAACAAGCAGAAGGGACCAGTCGTGGAACAGCGAAACAAGACATCGGAGTACTGGCGTCGCAACGTGCGCTACTTGGTGATCCTGCTGAGTATTTGGGCTCTCGTTTCTTATGGTTTCAGTGTGCTTTGGGTGGACGCTCTGGATCAGCTCCGAATTGGCGGATTCAAGCTGGGGTTCTGGTTTGCGCAACAGGGGTCGATGTTGGTGTTTGTCCTGCTGATCTTGGTCTACGTCAAACTGATGAACCGCCTCGACCGCGAGTTCGACGTTTCTGAGGATCCAGCGACGCCCCCCGGTAGTGAGTCAAAGGCTTCAACCAAGGGGCAGCAGCCATGAACGTACAAGCCTGGACTTTTGTGCTGGTGGCGCTCTCATTCGCGCTCTACCTGGGTGTCGCCATCTGGGCTCGTGCCGGCTCTACCGGGGAGTTCTATGTAGCAGGCGGGCGCGTACCGCCCCTAATGAACGGCATGGCCACAGCCGCCGACTGGATGAGCGCCGCGTCATTCATCTCGATGGCGGGCTTGATCAGCTTCATGGGCCGCGATGGCTCCGTCTATCTGATGGGGTGGACCGGCGGCTATGTGCTGTTGGCGTTGCTGCTGGCACCCTATCTCCGCAAGTTCGGAAAATTCACAGTGCCGGACTTCGTCGGCGATCGGTACTACTCGCAGCTGGCACGCATGGTGGCGGTGGTGTGCGCGTTATTCGTCTCCTTTACCTACGTGGCCGGCCAAATGCGTGGGGTCGGTATTGTTTTTTCGCGCTTCCTGAACGTGGACATCAATCTGGGTGTGCTGATCGGCATGGGGATCGTGTTCTTCTACGCGGTTCTGGGGGGCATGAAGGGGATCACGTACACCCAGGTTGCCCAGTACTGCGTGCTGATTTTCGCCTATCTGGTGCCTGCCATCTTCATTTCCTTGCTGATGACCGGCCACGTCGTCCCGCAGCTCGGGTTCGGCGCGCAGCTCTCCGATGGTTCTGGCGCCTATCTGCTCGACCGGTTGGACTCGCTCAACCAAGAGCTTGGGTTTTCAGCCTACACGAACGGCAGCAAAGGCACGCTGGACGTGCTGTTCATCACCTGTGCGTTGATGGTCGGCACCGCGGGGCTGCCCCATGTGATCGTGCGCTTCTACACCGTGCCGAAGGTGGCTGCCGCGCGCAGTTCGGCAGGCTGGGCGCTGCTCTTCATCGCGCTGCTGTACACCACGGCGCCTGCCGTCGCGGCCTTTGCCCGCGTGAACCTGCTGAACACAGTGTCTAACCGTCCCTACGCGGAGGTCCCCACTTGGTTCAAAAATTGGGAGAGCACCGGGTTGATCCAGTTTAAGGACAAGAATGGCGATGGCTTGATTCAGTATCTGGGCGACAAGAACCTGAACGAACTGACCATCGACCGCGACATCATGGTGCTGGCCAACCCCGAGATCGCGAACTTGCCCGCTTGGGTGATCGGGTTGGTCGCGGCGGGCGGTTTGGCAGCGGCACTATCCACGGCAGCGGGACTGCTGCTGGTGATCTCGACGTCTGTGGCTCATGACTTCTTCAAACGTGGATTCAAGCCGGATATCACCGAAAAGCAAGAGCTGCTCACCGCGCGTGTTGCCGCTGGTATCGCGGTTTGCATCGCCGGCTACTTCGGCATCAATCCGCCGGGTTTCGTCGCCCAGGTCGTGGCGTTTGCGTTCGGACTGGCGGCTTCGTCCTTCTTTCCAGCGATCGTGATGGGGATCTTCTCCAAGCGCATGAATCGCGAAGGGGCCATCTCAGGGATGATCGTGGGGCTACTGTTCACCGCGGGCTACATCATCTACTTCAAGTTCATCTCGCCGGAGCTGAACACGACGGACAACTGGCTCTTCGGCATTTCTCCAGAGGGCATTGGCAGCCTGGGCATGCTGCTCAACTTCGGGGTGGCAGCGGCCGTCTCGGCGCTCACTCCGCCTCCACCAGAAAGCGTGCAAGCCCTGGTGGAAGACATCCGCGTGCCCAGGGGCGCTCCTGAGAGTCACGAAATCAACGCGTGATGCATCGAGCAACTAGTCGCGCTCGTCTTCCTCGCTGAAGGCGTCGCGGCGCGCGGTCGCGTCATCTGAACTTCCAGGGACAGGTGTGTCGGCTGTGGACGAAATTGGCCGCTGACTTGGCCCCGCAGATGGGCGCACCGAGAGCAGTCGCATGTAGAGGACCTTCGCCCAGAGCGGCGGCCTGAACCAACGCGGCAGACTGACGATCAACAGTGCTAGCGGGATCGCGCGCAACACCGAAGACAGCTCAAATACGCCAGCATAGCTGAGCCAATTACTGCTGAGCAGTTGCGCGCCCGCCAAAGCCCCCAGCAGCTGAGCGCTGCCCGCCAGACAATTGGCCAGCGCCAAGAACTCGGTGCGCAACCGCGTGGGCGCGGCGTCGAGCAAGATTTGAAAGCTCGTGTATTCCAACCCCGCCCACACTGCGCCGCTCAAGATGTGTACCAGCGATAGCCACCAAAGCTCATTCGACAGCGTCCACGCCAGCGGGACTAAGGCGATCCCCAAACCGGACCAAGTCAACAGCCGGCGCAACGAAACCCGAGCCGCCAGCAGGTGCGCGAACGGAAACAGCACCACCTTGGTGAGGATGGAGACCGCGGAGAGCCCAGCGAACGCCAAGTAGTCGAGCGACAGTTCGCGCAACATATAAGGCGTGAAGAATGGCACGGACACATGCGCGCCAAAGTACAAGCCCGCAAGATAGACCGCGACGCGCCATTCAGCCGCGCGCCAAGTCCCCCGAATGCGCTGCCACAGACTCTCCTGAGCTGCCGGTTCGGCCACAGCGCGATGAAACGCGAGCGTCACCGCGCTGGACAAGCGCGCGAACAGCCCAATCGAGAACAACAGCGCGAATGCATCCAATGGTTGGTCCGCCGCGGAGTGGATGAACACTCCGGCGCCCGAAAACGAAAGCAGCAGCGTGGCGTTGACGAACGCCGAGCGCATCCCAAAGTATCGCGCGCGTGAGACCCGCCGCGTGAGAGCGCCAATCCAGTCTCCCCAAGCCGGCGCCATCATGCTGCCGGACATCCAAAACAAGAGCTTCGCGCCAAGCAGAAACCACAAGCTCCGGTTGGCGGCATCGGCGATGTAGACCAACATCCCAATGCTCAGCCCCTGAAGCGCAGCGCCGCCCACGACCAAGCGCTTACGGCTGCCTAACAGCGAGACCAGCGGCACCGAAAACAGCTGGGAAACAGCACCAGCCAACAGCGGCGCCGTGACCAATATAGCCAATGCGGACGCGCCATGACCGAGTTCGACCGCGAAGGCCCCCAGGTAGGACTCACACGCGCCGAGCATCAATGCGTGCAAGCAGCCCTCGAGCACGGAGAGCTTCAATGTCTGAGTTCGAGTCAGCGGCAAAGCGCGCAAACAGTTGAACGACTCACGCCAGAACTCAACCCTTAGCCAGAGATCGGCCGACCCACAAACACACCCATGGGCTCCACTTCCGACCGCACTAGAATGCCCGAACGCCAGCGGCGAAGTGGCTCGGCGCGTGATAGTCTCATGCCGATGGGGTCCCCTGCCTTTGACCCGGTGGTTCAGGCACGCGCGCGCGTGGGTCAAACGCTGAACGGCAAGTGGACGCTCGACGGCTTGTTGGGCGTGGGCGGAATGGCCGTGGTGTACGCGGCCACGCATCGCAATCGCAAGCGTGCAGCGATCAAGATGTTGCACCCTACCCTCAGCGCGTTGCCGGATATGCGCGAACGTTTCCTGCGCGAAGGTTATGTGGCCAACAGCGTGGGGCACGAGGGAGTGGTGCGTGTCGATGATGATGACGTCACTGAAGACGGCACCGCGTATATCGTGATGGAGCTGCTCGAAGGCGAAGCCATCGACTTCCGAGCCGACCGCAAGGGCGGACTGCTTGACGCCGTCGAGGTGCTATCGATCGCCGATCAGGTCTTGGATGTCTTGGTTTCAGCCCACGAAGCTGGCGTGATCCATCGCGATCTGAAGCCAGACAACCTGTTCCTGCACAAAAACGGCCAGCTCAAGCTGCTGGACTTCGGCATCGCTCGCTTGAAGGAAGTCAACGCACCCGACACGACGACGCGCACTGGCTCGTTGATGGGAACACCCGCGTTCATGGCTCCTGAGCAAGCGCGCGGACGCTGGAATGACGTAGACGCTCGCACGGATCTCTGGGCGGTGGGCGCGATCATGTTCACGCTACTCACCGGCCGCCACGTGCATGACGCAGAGACCGCCAACGAAGCTCTGGCTCTAGCGATCACCAAGCCCGCACCAAAGATCGGCAGCCTGCATCCAGCCATTCCCGGTAGCGTCGCCAATGTGGTCGACAAGGCGCTGTCTTACGACAAGGGGGACCGCTACCAAGACGCGCGAAGCATGCAGGCGGCCGTGCAGCAGGCCTATCAAGATGTCATGGCCAGTTCGCGCATGCACGTCAAGAGCAGCGTCAGGCCCCCAGCGCTATCGATGGTTGATGTGGCCCCCATGCTGACGCGTGATTCCATCAGCACAGACTCCCAGACCATTGCGAGTCATCCAGCGACCTCAACCCTGACCAGCTGGATATCCATTGTCGACGGGGCCCATCGACAGGAGTCATCGGCAAAACGGCGCGGGATCTGGTGGCTCGCTGCGGCAGCGGTGGCCTTACTGGGCTGGGGGGCGTTTTCCACGTTCGCTCAGGACGCGTCACCGCAACCAGATCACGCGCAAGCGCCAGCAACGCCGGAGGTCGACGAGCCGCCGAGTCAGATCCAAGTCACACCAGTGTTGGCGGAGCAGCCCGCTGCCAGTGGCGACGCACCCATGGAAGCTCCTGCAGCGAGCGCCACACAAGAGACCAAGCCGCCATCGGCGCCCAAAGCAACATCCCCGAAACGCAAGCTCAGTTCATCCAAACCGCCAACCAAGACGAAGACTAGCCCCCCGAAGCCGGCGACAAAAGAAGTAGCCAAACCTGCTCCAAAGGATCCATTTGACCGACGCCGCTAGATGCCTGCGGCTGCCTGGGCTATTGTGAGGGCATGCTTGGGGGAGGTAACAGCGGGGTCTGTTTTGGCGTAGCGCTGAGTGCGTTGGCACTACTGATTTCGCCAGCCGCGGAAGCCCAAGGCGAAGCCGCCATGGCTGAAGCACTGTTCGATCAAGCGCGACAAGCCATGGAAAACGAAGACTACGACACTGCTTGTCGGCAGTTTCGCGAGAGCAACAACATCGATCCCGCTGCGGGAACGCTGTTCAACCTCGCCAACTGCGAAGAGCAACGTGGACGCTTGGCAACGGCTTGGGAGCTGTATGTCGCAACTATGGACCAGCTGTCCGCCGAGGATGATCGGCGACCTATCGCGCAAGCACGCGCGGACGCCTTAGCGCCACGCTTGCCGAAGTTGACGATCACGCTGGCCGCAGGAGCCCCGTCGACCACCAAGGTAACTCGGGGTGAGGTCGCGCTCAGCGCTGCGGCCTTCGGCGTCGCCCTGCCGCTCGATCCAGGCGAGCATCAACTCACGGTGCAAGCGCCCGGACACGAGCCGGCCACGCTCAACGTGAGTGTCGCGGAAGCGGAAAGCAAGACGGTGGAAGTCGCACCGGGAGCCAAACTGGTGAGCGCCGCGCCCACGGCGGATCCCGAGCCAACCCATTCGACGACGCAACCTGCGGACAGTACAACAGCCAGCGGCAGCAAGACGCTTGGCTACATCTTGGGCGGCGTGGGCGTTGCCGGCTTGGCAGTTGGGGCAACCACGGGCTTCATGGCGCTGAAGAAGAAAGATACCGCCGACGACAACTGCCGTGATGATCTCATGCTATGCAACCAGACCGGCAAGGACGCCAATGACAGCGGCCGCAAGCTGGCGACGATCAGCACGGTCGGGTTCGTTGGCGGAGCAATCTTGACGGCAACCGGCGCGTACTTCTTGTTTTTCACGGATGATGAAGCTGAGGCCAGGGTGTCGGCAGCGATCGGTCCAGAAGTTGTGGGGGCCACGTGGTCACAGACTTTCTGAACCTCACTCGGCTTCGGCTTCGGTACGCCCAGGCTACAAGAGCACGCTGGCTGAGCTGGCTGTCCGCCAGTGCGCTCGTTTCGGGCTGCGTGATCGACTTCAAAGACTATGACGTCGGTGACATCAACGGCTCGCCGGACGCAGGGCTCCGGACGGATGATGACGTTGATGATGATGCTGGCGATGACGCTGATGACGCGGCCGACGACGCCGATGATTCCACCCAGGATGACGACGCAGACGATAGTCCAGATGACGCAGACGATGACGCCGGCTCCAATGGCGGCAACTCAATACTAGACTCCGGGCGCCCCGAGCCGGACGCGGGAAGCGGCGGTGCCACAAACGGCGGCGCTGGGGGAAACGTCGATCCTGACGGGGGCACGTCGGGCGACGGCGGTAGCGGAGGTGTTGTCGGCGGCAGCGGCGGTGAAGGCGGCAGCGGCGGTGAAGGCGGCAGCGGCGGCATGCCCCCGATTGTGGACCATCTGGTGATCAACGAAGTCGATTACGATCAGATCGGGTCCGACACCGATGAGTTCGTTGAGCTGTACAACGGAACCGGAAGCGCGCTCGATCTCAGCGGCTACGCCGTGGTGTTCATCAACGGCAACGACAACTCTGAGTACTTACACGTCGACTTGAGCGGAAGCTTGGCTGACGGGGAGTTCCTAGTGTTGGCCAGCGATACAGTCGTCGTGCCCGACGGAGTCGCGGTGCTGCGCTTTGAGCAGGCTCAGGACAATGTGCAAAACGGCGCGCCTGACGGCATTGCCATCTTGGAGACGAGTTCGAATGTGGTGGTGGACGCGCTCAGCTATGAGGGGCAGATCCGCAACGCACGTTGGTCGGGCAGCAACGCCAATTTCAGCCTGGTCGAAGGCGATCCAGCCTCGGCGATAGACAGCAACGACAGCGTGCGCAGCCTGATCCGCCTACCTGACGGCACAGACACAGATGACGCGGCGACGGATTGGTCCACCACCAGCTCCCCCACTCCGGGCGCCCCCAACCAATAGGCTGCACGCCGGTTACAGGGCGACGACAAGCCGTATTGCCCAGCTGCTCAGCAGCATGCGCCTGACGCGCCAGTAGATGCGCCATACTGCCGCGCTGCCAGGGTGGGCTCACACGGATAAGCCCCGTAGTGCGCGTCTTTGGCCCCTTGCACCTCAAACCACTCGGATAAACGCGTCTCTTGGAGCATAGCCGCGGTATTGCCGCAAATGCGCTCGGGGCGTCCGGCTTCGAACGCGTGGTGATCGTCCAGCCAGAAAACACGCTCTGCGCCGGGGAGCCCGCCGCGATAGGTCACCAGCTGCCCATAGTCTTCACACTGCTCATCCAAGCCTGCCAACTTGAACAAGCGGTACGTACGAGAGCTAAAATTCGCTGCTCCAACTCGCTGGGCAAGCGCTTCATTTTGAATGCTGAGCGGCGCACAACTGACCTCCCGCGGATCAGCAAAGCCGACGCGCTTAGCCAAGTTGATGAAGTCCTGGATGTAGAGCGCTCCTCCTAGGCACTCCGCGTAGAGCTCCGGATCGCGGGCGGTCTCTGGCGGCAGCCTCCGGTCACAGAACACGTCACTCAAGTAAAACTCCCCCCCAGGCGCCAGAATGCGAAACACCTCCGAAAGCACCAAATCTTTCCGCGGGCTCAGGTTGACGACGCAGTTGGAGACAACAACGTCCGCCGAAGCGTCGCGCAAACCAACGGCGCTCAAGTCCTCGATGTAACCCAGTTCGAAGCGGGTGTTCGGCGCAGCGTAGCCAAAGCGCTGCGCGTGCCAGGACTCCGTCTTGCGAGCGACAGACAGCTGCTCTGGCGTCATGTCGACTCCCACAACACGGCCCTGCTCTCCGACGAGTTGAGACAAGACGTAAACATCCCGCCCGGTGCCGCACCCGAGATCCACCACGCGCTGCCCGCTCAAAGCCTGGGGGATGGGAAACCCACAACCGTAAAAGCGCTCCACCACTTCTGGGTGAACATTTCGCAGCGGCTCAGCCAGCCACGTTGGCGGCGCGCCAGACGCGCAACACACGTTCGTCTTCAGATCCGCGCTGGATGATAGCAGCCGGCCATAGTACTCGCTCACGAAGTGCTGGAGGCTTTCAGTTTCGGGCGTCTTGTGTGTCATCTTCTTTTCCGTGTGGTTGGGCTGAAGGGTTCAAAGCAGACAGCGTGGGTCCCAGCGTTCATCCAGCGCAAAGCTGCGAAACACCACGACTCGCTTGGCGCCTTTCGGCATCGGAAACCAGCGCGCCAACAGGCTGTGAACCGCAGGCGGCGGCGCGCCCGTCACTGGTCCGCTGGACGTCACGACGTGGAAGCCGGCTAGGTTGCCGTAGGCGGCGTAAGTGGGGCCTCGTTCTGGCTCACCTGCGTCCAAAAAGCGTGCAAGCTCCGCCGGGCGCAGCTCTGTCGCCAACATCTTGGCGACAACGCCGCGACAACTCCCGGCATCCGCGATCACCTCGGTATTGATGGTGAGCAGCTGGGTGTTGTCGGGCAGCTCACGCCCAAGCTGCTCGAGTTCGCGTGCAATTCTCCACTCAACTCGACCGCTCGCGTACGCCCATGGCGCGAAGAGCACTCCCGCGACCACCATCCACCACAGCAAGCGACCGCGCCGAAAATTGCCGCTGCGATTGAGTGGCCTGCCCATGGCAGCTGCTACGTAACAAACCGGAAATGCGTTTCTCAGTGTTCGAAATCTCACTTTTCCCCGAGGATCCGCCGCAAACCTGCGCGTGGATCCGTGAGATGAGCCGCGCGGTCGAGCCGGCAGATGCCTGGGTAGCAACGCCACCCGGATGCGCGTTACGCTGGCCGCATGAAGCTCATCGCGCTCGGACTCAGCCTGCTCGGACTCAGCCTGCTCCTTTTGTCCTGCGGCCAAGATGAGGCGATTGAGGGCTTGGCGGACAACGGCAGTCCTTCCGTTGATGACGCAAGCGACGAAGCAGACGACGATCAGACCCCTGACGGTCCCAGCCCTCGCCCGGCGTCGGAGTATCCTGCCACCTGCGAGGGGCGCTTCGAAAAGCTGGAAGACTGCGGCTTGCTGAGCCCTGGTCCGCTCCGCTGTGAAGAGCCCGAAGGTGATGTCGAAGAGTGTTTCATGCGTTGTGATCTGCTCGCCAGCTGCAACATCATGAAGAGCTACTTCTGCAGCGGGGTCGTCAGCACGCCGCTGGAACGCTGCTACATCGAGTGCACGGCGTTTGAGTGTGGCAATGGCAACTTCGTGCCCTCAGCTTTCCGCTGCGACGCCGAAGACGACTGCGGTGACGGCTCCGACGAAGTGGACTGCACCTTCTTCGACTGCGGCGATGGCGTACAGCTGCCGACCTCTTGGGAGTGCGACGGCGAAGCGGACTGCGAAGACGGCAGTGATGAACACTCTGAGTGCGAACTGCAGCAGTTCGTGTGTGTGGACTCCGGCGAGCGCTTCCCGCCGTCTTACGAGTGTGACGACGAGGTCGATTGCGAGGACGGCAGCGATGAACATGCCGACTGCGCCGCGCGGATTTTCGAGTGCGAAGCTGGCGGCGAAACTTTCCCCGAATCTTTCGAATGTGACGGCGTCGAAGATTGCCTCGACGGCAGCGACGAACACGACGGCTGCGGTCACTATATTTGTGATTAGGGCGTCGTCCTCGACTAGGCCGTGATGTTCTGCAGCAGATGCTGCTCTAGTTCATGGTTGGGGCAATCTGGGAGCGGGCCAAAGCTGGAGAAGACCGTCCCGCCTGGGGCGTGGCGTCCCGTGTGTCGTCCCAAGAGCTTGAAGTGATCGGTGAAGCGCAGCGGAGTCGCGCCTCTCACGGCGGCCCCCGGATCCACTTCGGCATCAAAACACACGCGGTAGAAAACTCGGACCGGATCCAGGCGTCTGACCTCGAACAGCGGTTGCCCAGAAGTCTGCAGCGTCTCCAACAACTGGACCGCGCGCTCCGCCTCATCAACTGAGGCATACGTCAGCCGCGCTTCATTCGTCATGTGCGCTTGCACCTGAGTGGCGGGCGCTCCGATGGATGCCAAGAACTGCTCATGCCGCCGTGGGCGGTAGATGTAACCACCTTCGCGGGTTTGCTCTTGTGAAAACCCGCTGCACACCACGACGTCTTCGGCGCTCTCCAGGCAATCCAACGCCGCGGCCAGACTCCGCTCTGCGGTCTCAAACACATACTGGAGGCGCTTGTTCTCTCGCAACGGCCCGGTAGCCCAGTGGTAGTGCTGAGCGTGGGCCAGCATATTCAAAAAGAGCAGCGAGACTTGCGGACGATGGCGGCGCTTGTGTTGGCAGAAAGCCAACGTGGACAGGTATTCGAACGCGCTGAAGTAGCTGTACGCTTCTGATGGTTCCGCGAGCACTCGGCGGTAGCTGCGCGCCACCTCTTCGAGCGCAGCCGTCAGCAACCGATTGCGGCGAAGACCTGACAGCGTCTGCATGATTGCCTTCAAGACCCCCGGTCGCCAAAGAGCCGAGCGGTTTCTCGCAAGAAAGCTCGGCAACGAACTCAGCCCCCAAACGCTGCTGGGAAACGCCGTCTGTGGCGCATTCCAGAGATCGGCCATGAAGAACCGACACTTCGCCGCTTGGCCCGGGTTTGCGTTCATGGCGCCCCAGATCCCACTACTGATCCCTCGCGCGGATAGGCGCTCCCAAAGTTGAGCTTGGCCTGGCTTTGGCTGTTCTCCGATGTCGCGCACACCGTGCTGCGCGGCAGTGAGGCCCGTGTGTATCGAGACCCACTGCACCCACGGCTCGAGCAGACGTCCGTTATCCACGCTCAGCGTCGAGCTTTTGGGAAGAGCCAGGATGCGCTTGATGGTTGGCAACTGCCAAAGTTGCGCGGCTTCTACCAGCAGCGGCAGATTGAACTCATTCAACTCGATGATCAACAAACCGCGCAAGGTGCTGACTATTCAGGGCGAGCCACTATCCGAAGCGAGGGACGCGTCTGGGAGAGCAGCCCCCGCGTCCAGGTGTCCCCCATCCAGCGCTCCGTCAGTCACGCCCCCATCAACGGCTGAAGGGCGGCCTCCATCAGGTTGGACCGAGTGGGCGCAGGGCAAGTCGCCGTCTGTCGCGAGTTCATCCGACACACACGCCCCGTTTGCCGGTCATCGCTTCGCTCAGCGTGTCCGGCGCGCAGACCGCGTCGGGATGTAGGCAGTCATCATTGCAGTGGCAGGCTTGCTGGCAAAAGCCCATGTCGCCCTCGGCACTGTCGGGCGCGCCGTAGGCGCCACACAGCCCCTCTTCACCACATTGCCCGATTTCACCGAGCACGCAGCGCTGCGAGCAATATTGGATGCCTCCTTCGGACAGGCACAACCCCGCGCATGCCGAATCATCCGCGTCACAGCTGGTTCCAATGGGATCGCCTTCGGGAGCAGAAGCGACGCACACGCCGCTACCGAGATCACACTGTGCATCAGGCGCGCAGTGCTCATCGTCAAATCAGAGGGGGCGGCAGAACGCAGCTTCGGCTTCTGAAGCCCCTTCAAAACTGTCATCACACGCCAGGCGCGTGCGGCCGCGACACTTGCGCTCCCGGTCTTCATCCCCGACTTGGCAGCTCTCAAAACAATAGGCCTGGTCATCCGCTTCAGTCTTGGTGTTTTGGCCGGCAGTCTGCACGCACACTAGCTCACGAGCGTAGCCCTCACACACGCTCGGATCTTCCAAACAATCCAGCACGCAGGTGTTGGCACCCACCCCGCCGCCGAGCAACGCGTCAGAGTCTGAGCTCAAGCAAAGACCGGCGCCACAGTCATCGTCGGATTGGCAGCCGCGCCCCACCGGCGTCTCCGGGAGCTCTGGCTGCACGCATTCGCAGCGCCACTGCCCCGAAACGCATCGCTCCAGCCCTTGGCAGCTTCCGTCTGTCGACTCGCACGTCGCCTCACGTTTCTCACCGAGCGTGCATTCGGAAGCCGGATCTTCAGAATTGCAGGCCGCTGCGAAAGCAAGCAGCACGCACAGGGCCAGTTGTGGTACACAGCGAAGCACGTGCCGACGCTTGTAGCAGACCAACCACGCTGGCCGGAAGCCCCCCAAGTGGACCGACCGCTCGAAAGCGGGGTCGAGTTTTCCCCGGCTGAAATCGGGCCAGACGTCACGGTCATCATCCCCTGTTTCAATGAGGCGGCGACCATTGCCGGCGTCACTCGACGAGTGCTGGAATGCGGGCACCAATCCGGGCTGCAACTGGAGTTGATTGTCGTCGATGATGGCTCGCGCGACGGCACTGCGCAGGTCCTGTCGGCGCTGAGCTATTCCGGGCTGCGAGTGGTGACCCATGCGGTCAACCGCGGAAAAGGCTGCGCGCTACAGACGGGGGTGGCGCTGGCCCGAGGCCGCGTGGTGCTATTTCAAGACGCGGACTACGAGTACTCTCCGGAAGATATCCCGGCACTGATCGCCCCGATCCTCGAAGGCCGAGCCGACGCCGTCTTCGGCTCGCGCTTCAGTGCCCAGAACGCAACACCCGTGAGGCCCGCGGGAACCCCTCGGGGGTACTGGCATCTGAAGGGCAACCAGACGCTGACCCGCGTCAGCAACGCGCTGTCGGGCTTGAAGCTGACGGACGTGGCCTGCGGCTACAAAGCCTTCCGGAGAGAGCTCTTGCTCAGCTTGGCGATCGCCGAGCGCGGCTTCGGGGTTGAGGCAGAATTGACGGCCAAGCTGGCGCGCCTGAACCCTGCACCGCGCCTGGTGGAAGTGCCCACCCAGTACTATCCACGCACGAAAGCCCAGGGCAAGAAGATCCGCTGGTGGGATGGGCTGGTCGCGTTGCGCTGTATATTCCAGTACAGCATCTTCCAATACAGCCGGCAGCCCGCAGCTTCCAGCCGAGCCAAGCTCAGCGCGATGCTGAACGCTCCAACCGAGCCAGATACTGTTTGGCGGGCTCAAACTGTGGATTGAGCGAAAGCACCCGCCGCAACTCTTGGCGTGCTTTTTCAGGCTTGTTCTGGTGCATGAAGTGCAGTCCCAAGTTGTAGCGCGTGCGCCAATCTTTGCTGTCCAGCTCTAGGGAGCGCTGATACAGCGCCACCGCGCGATCGAACTGCTCGAGTTTGGATTGGGCGTTGGCCAGATTGTAGAACTGAGAAGCGGCTTGCAGGCGTTCATCACGGGTCCAAGAAACGAACGAAAACAACCCCACAGCAGCAGCAGTTCCGGCCCACAAGAGCGCCGGCAGATCTTGTTCCAGCCGTTTCCAAAACAGCACCGCTCCGCCACCAGAAAACACACAAACAAAAGGCACGCAAGACAGCCGGTAGCGCGACGAAAAATAGAACGCCAACACCGTCAGTAGATTGACGGCAATTGGAATGAGCACCAGCGGTAGCAATGACCGACAAACAACCGGATCTTGTTTCCACTCATGCCGCGGCGAAAGCGCGCCGAAGATACCAAGCGCGGCGAACGCTATCAGCACAGCGAAAGGCAACGGCATCAGCCAGATCGCCGGAAACAGCTCCCGCTCTACGCGCAGCAGGTATTCCGTAGACAGCTCATCACTGCCCAACCAGAAGCGCAGCTTCTTCAGCACCAGCAGCGCCGCATCCGCTGGGTGTTCCATGAGATAGGTTACGCCTTTGAAAAACCAGACGCGGCTGACCTCCGAAGTCTTCGGTAGGGGCTGGCCCTCCGTAGCGCCGCCACGCTCACCTGCTACTAAGGCTGCGGCTTCTTCAGCCTGCTTGGCTGGATCCCCAGATAGGCCATCAACCATGGCGTAGGTGCCTTTGGCTCGCGGGTTGTTGCCTTGATAGAAAGTGACGCCACCCTGGCCGGAAACCAACACGGCGTCCCCAGCAACTAGCGCGTTGCGCAGGGTGACCGGCGCGACGCAGAGCGCTGCCAAGCCCCCCACCAGAGCGGCCCCACGCAACTTCAATCCGAGTGCTTTCAGCCCACCCCACTGGCGCAGCGCGCCCAGCAGATCCGCGCGCCACAGCAGCCAAACGATGATGGGCGGGAGCAGCAACAGCAGATTGGGCCGCGCCACGATACTCAGCCCAGAGGCGAGGCCGCCGGCCGCGAGCCACCACCAATGGCGAGCCTGCGT